>DATAVV010000101.1:0-8617 GCA_036267555.1 Streptosporangiaceae bacterium
GCCTCCGTGCCCGCGGCGGCGGTGACCACCTCGAAGCCCGCGTAGCGCAGGCTCGCCGATAGCAGTTCGAGGATGTTGGGCTCGTCCTCGACAACAAGCAGGCGGGCGTCTGCCTGCCGGCGCCCGTCACTCGACGCAGACGTAGTGGTCATCACCCTATTCTGCGGCTTGTGCCTGAGCATTAGCTGAAGGCGTGCTGAGTCTGTCCTCTACGGCGCTGAGCGTTCGTTGTGCGGCCAGCCCGCCGTCGTGTCCGCGCCGCCGCGGTTGCGCGGGGCCCAGCGCGAGATCGCGGCCGGGCGTGAGCCCACGCCGAGCTTCGCGTATATCCGGTTGACGTGATTCTTGACGGTTTTCTCCGCCAGCACCAGGCGCTCGGCGATCTGGCCGTTGGAATGACCGGCCGCTATCAGCGACATGATCTGGGCTTCTCGCGCGGAAAGGCCCGCCGCGCGGGCCGACTCGGGACCATTGCCGGTTGCCATGAGGACCTCCGGCACCGCATGTTACCGAAATGCCACGTAGTTCACCCGAAGACCTAAAGTCCGGGTAAGACGCGCTTGTGATGCGCTTTTGCCCGGTTATAACCGTAAACCGCGCCCCACAAGCGGACAGAGCGGACGGCGGAATCGTTAGCCGGTGGGGGCCGCCTTGGAGCCCGATAGCAGGCGGTGCGGGACTTTGGTGTCGGTTTTCAGGTCATTGAACAGTTCCAGGGCCTGGGACCGGTTCCACAGCACGGCCGTGCCGTCGTTCGGGGTCTGGAAGTCCAGGCTGGCCAGCGGGACCGTCGTGGTCTGCGGGTTGCGCAGCGCGAACGCCGCCTGGACCAGCTGGTAGAGGCTGGTGCCCTGGTCGACGGTCAGCGTGCTGGCCGACCCGGTCGCGGCCGGGATCGAGGCGAACGGGTTGAGCAGCACGCCGGTGGACGTCATCTTGCTCAGCAGCGCCTTCATGAACAGCCGCTGGTCCTGCTCGCGCTGTATGTCGCTGATGGCGAAGTTCCGGGTCCGGACGTAGCCCAGGGCCTGGTCCCCGTCGAGGTTCTGGCAGCCCGCCTTGAGGTTCAGCCCGGCCTTGGGGTCGACCATGGGGCCGGGCAGGCACATGCGGACCCCGCCGACCGCGTTGACCACGTTGACGAACCCGCCGAAGCCGATGCCCATGTAGTGGTTGATGTACAGGCCGGTCACGTTCTGCACGGTCTGCGCCAGCAACTGGGGGCCGCCGATGTCGAAGGCGGCGTTGATCTTGCTGGAGCCGTGGCCGGGGATCGGGACGTAGGAGTCACGGGGCAGGCTGACCAGGACCGGCCGCCCGCCGTTCGCCGGGATATGCAGCACCAGGATCGTGTCCGAGCGCTGGCCGGCCGCGGCGCTCAGCGAGCCGGTGGCCAGTTGCCGCTCCTGCTCGCTGGTCAAGCCCTGGCGACTGTCCGAGCCCGTGATCAGCCAGTTCGTCCCGGCCGAGACCGCGGGCCGGCCCGAGTAGGCGGCCAGCACGTCGGAGCGGGTCAGCTTGGAGTTGAGGTAGAAGTAAAAGCCCACGGAGGCCACGAGGATCGCCGCGATCACGATGCCGAGCACGCCGAAGATGCGGCGTGGCCGCAGCCACCGGCGCCCGGTGCCGGGGCCGCCCGGGTACCCGCGCCCGGTCCCGCCCGGGCGCCCGCCCGGCCGCCCGGCCGGTTGCGATCCGCGGCCCCGCGAGGTGCTGCGCTCCGGGGGCTGGTCGGGCCACGCGCCGCCCGGGCCGGGGCGGCCGCTCGCCGAGCGACTGGTGCCCGGCGGATACGCCGACACCGTCGGGTCCGAGGGCCCGCCCGCGGCCGGGCGGCCGGACTGCCCGCCGCCGTCTCTGTACCAGCCGTCCCAATTGCTCATGGCTTCCGCCTCATCATGCCGTCCATGTCACCATCGTCTCTACCTTCAAGACGCCGGTTGTGCCAAAACGGCTCGGATCAAAATAAGCGGCGGGTCAGGCTGGCCCCTCGGCTGCGCCGTCCCACCAGATCGTGACCACGTCACGGCCGGGCGAGCCGGGGTCGGCCGGGCGCCCCGGATCCACGCCACCTTCGGCCAGGGCATCGGCCACCTCGCCCGCCCGCTGCGGCGGCAGGCACAGCCTGCGCCGGGTGACGTCGACCAGTTCGCCGAAGCTGGTGTAGTCCCGCCCGCCCGGACGGAACCAGGTCTGGTGGCCGGGCGCCAGGCCCATCGCGGCCAGGATCGCGATCAGGTCCGCGGCCGTGGGCGAGACCGGCCGCCGCACGCCGTGGAACTTCAGCCACAGGTCGTTCAGGGCCACCAGTGGGTGCCGGGGGGTCATCTCGGCCACGACCAGCCGCCGCGCGTTCGCGGTGAGCGCGGTCACGAACGGCGCCAGGTCGCCGGCGTTGTACAGCACGTGGTGGCACGTCACGACGTCGGCCGGCCCGGCGACCGCCGCGGCGTCCGGCCACTGCCCGAGTACCGGGCGGAGCGGGACACCGGCCCGGCCGCCGCGTTCAGCCAGTCTGTCCAGCATGCCGGCGTCGGAGTCGACCGCGGTCAGCGACGTGACGCGGGGGAGCAGCGGCAGGCAGGCCGCGCCCGCGCCCGATCCCACGTCGAGGACGCTGCCCGGCAGGTCAAGGGCGTCCCAGGCCCGCTGGAAGGAAGGACCGGACGGCGCGGCCGCCTCGCGGTCGGCGCGGCGGGCGAAGACCTGGCGCGGCAGCACCCAGGGGGAGTCGGCCACCGCCGCGGTGATGTGCTCGGGTATGGCCCAGGCCGCGAGGTCGTCGCGCCACCGGTCCAGCAGATTTCTCAGGTCAGCCACGTTACGGCCGCCTCGTTGTCGGCACAGCCTTTACGCTATTGCGGGGTCCGGTCGGGCATCGCGGCGGTACCCGCGCCAGGGAGGCAACGCCCGCGCCCGGTCGGGCGGCGGGAAGCCATCTGTGGCGGAAAAGTAGAACAGGTTCTTGCCCGAACCTCATTAAATGGGAAAGCTAGTGCCATGGACCTTGTCGCTCTTGAAGAAATCCGTCAGGTAAAGGCCCGTTACCTGCGGTGTGTCGACCTCAAGCTCTGGGATGACCTGGCGGACACGTTTACCCCCGACGCCACCGCCCAGTACGGGACGCCCGCGCTGGGCAAGCCGATCGACCTGGCCGGGCGCGACCAGATCGTGGGCTTCCTGCGGGAAAAGCTCGGCCCGGACATCATCACCTCGCACTTCACCACCCAGCCCGAGATCACCGTGGACGGCGACACGGCCCACGGGACCTGGGGATTCGAGGACAAGGTGATCGCCACGGAGTACCGCATGATGATCACCGGGGCGGCCTTCTACGAGGACCGCTTCGCGCGCGGCGAGGACGGCCGGTGGCGGATTGCGCACACCGGCTACGTGCGCACCTACGAGACCATGATGTCCTTCGACGACCTGCCGAGTTTCCGGATCACCTCGAATCGCTGGGCGCCCCGCCCCGAGGCCAACCCTGTGTCTTAAGCCAGTACTGTGCCGTAAGCTAGAACACGTTCTAGTCTGGAGGCGCCCTTGCTCACTCAGTCATTCGCGGACGCGGTCCTCGAAGCCGAGAAGATCATCAAGGGCGCCCCGCACGTCCAGACCGAGCAGGACCTGGTCGAGGGGTACGACTACCTGGCCGGCAGCATCCGGTCCTCGCTGCAACTGGCCTGGGCCTACCAGCGCGACTTCCCGTTCTTCGCGCAGTCGACCGGGCCCTACACCAAGCTGGGCCTGGACAACCCCGACACCCTGTATTTCCACTCCTACCTGCGCGACAACGCCGAGTACGTGGTCACGGGGCGGCGCGGCACCACCGCCGACCTGAGCTTCCAGGTGCTGGCGGGCGACTACACGCCGGTGGAGGTGCCGGACAGCCTCAGCGCGTTCGACGACCGGCAACTCGACATCGCCGCGGACGGCACGTTCGCGCTGCGGTTCGGGCCGCCGCGGGCCGAGGCGGGCCCCGGCTACGTGACGCTCGGGCCCGGCGCGGCCATGCTCCTGGTCCGCGAGGTGTACAGCGACTGGGCCCGCGAGCGGCGCGGCACGGTCAGCATTCACCGCGCCGACCGCCGTGGCTCCGCGCCGCCACTGGCCGACACCTCGGCGCAGGCCAAGCGCTACACGGTGGCCGGCAAGATCCTGATGTCCCGGCTGCAGACGTTCCTGGCCTTTCCCGAGTGGTTCTACCTCAAGCTGCCCGTCAACACGATGACCGAGCCGCGGTCCACGCCGGGCGGGCTGACCAGCCAGTTCTCGTCGGCAGGCCACTACGACCTCGACGACGACCAGGTCATGGTGGTGACAGTGGCCGCGGCCGGCCGCGACGTGGCGCCGTACCAGGGCATCCAACTCGGCAGCATGTGGTACGTCTCGCTGGACTACATCTCGCACCAGACCAGCCTCACCGCCGACCAGGCGCGGATCGACCCGGACGGCCGGATGCGCTTCGTGATCAGCGAGCGCGACCCCGGCGTGGTGAACTGGCTGGAGCGCACCGGCCACCGCCGGGGCTACGTGCAGATCCGCTGGCAGCGACTGGCCCGCGACCTCGGCCCGGACGACGGCCCGGCGGTCGAGGTGATGCCGCTGGCCGACCTGCCCGGGCGGCTGCCGTACTACGAGCAGGCCCGGGTCACGCCCGCGCAGTGGACCGAGCGGATCGCCGCCCGGCAGGCCGCGGTGGCGGAGAGGATGCTGGGCTGATGCTGCTGGCCGACAAGGTCGTCGTCGTGTGCGGGGTCGGCCCGGGCCTGGGCCGGGCCATCGCCACGGCGAGCGCCAGGGCGGGCGCGGACGTGGTGCTGGCCGCCCGGTCCGACCGGACCGTCAAGGAGACCGCCGCTGAGGTCACGGCGCTGGGCCGGCGGGCCGTGACCGCGGTGACCGACGTCACCGACGCCGAACTGGCCCAGCGGCTGCCCGAGGTCGCGCTCGCCGCGTTCGGCCGGATAGACGTGCTGGTGAACAACGCGTTCGCGATCCCGCCGATCACCAGCCTGGCCGACGCCGACCTGGACGGGGTCCGGGCCGGCTTCGAGACCAACGTGCTCGGCGCGCTGCGGATGACCCGCCTGTTCACGCCGGCGCTGGCCGACAGCGGCGGGTCGGTCGTGATGATCAACTCGGCGGTACTGCGGCATTCGCGGCTCACGTTCGGCGCGTACAAGATGGCCAAGTCGGCGCTGCTCAGCCTGGCCCAGAGCCTGGCCACCGAACTGGGCCCCCGTGGCATCCGGGTCAACTCGGTGGCCCCGGGCTACATCTGGGCCGGCTCGCTGAAGTGGTACTTCGGTGAGCTGGCCAAGCAGCGGGGCGTCACCCGGCAGCAGGTCTACGACGAGACCGCGGCCACGATCGACCTGCGGCGGCTGCCGGAGCCCGACGAGATCGCCGACGCGGTGGTGTTCCTGGCCTCGGACATGGCGCGCGCCATCACCGGCCAGTGCCTGGACGTCAACTGCGGCGAGTTCCACCACTGAGGGGGGTGGCATGAGCAGCGGTGGCATGGGCAGCGGCCGGGACGGCGTCGGGACCGCCGAGGACCTGCACGCCTCCGCGACCCGGATCACCGGGCTCGACGACTTCGGGGCGGACGACTACCGCGACGGGCTCGGCGTGCTGCTGGAGTCCTACGCCCGTGACGCGGACCTGACCCCGGCCGGGGCGCGGGTGGCGCGCTCTTTCCTGCGCGGCGCGCTGGTGGCCCGGCTGCTGTCCGAGGCCTCGTTCCGCGCCTGGCCCGAGCACGCGGACGTCCGCGTCGAGCGGCCGATCTTCGTCACCGGCCTGCCCCGCACCGGGACCACCGCGCTGCACCGGCTGCTCGCGGCCGACCCCGCGCACCAGGGCCTTGAGATGTGGCTGACCCAGGCGCCCGGGCCTCGCCCGCCCCGCGAGACCTGGCCCGACCACCCGGTGTACCAGCAGATCCAGGCGGGCTTCGAGCGTCACCACGCCGAGCACCCCGAGTTCATGGGCGTGCACTACATGGCGGCCGACCAGGTCGAGGAGTGCTGGCAGGTGCTGCGGCAGTCGATGCGGTCGATCTCCTACGAGTGCCTGGCCCACCTGCCGACGTACGCCGCCTGGCTGCGCGGGCAGGACTGGACCGGCGCCTACCGCCGGCACCGGCGCAACCTGCAGCTCATCGGGCTGCCCGACGCCGGCCGGCGCTGGGTGCTCAAGAACCCCAGTCACCTGTTCGCGCTGGAGGAACTGCTCGCGGTCTACCCGGACGCGCTGGTCGTGCAGACGCACCGGCCGCCCCGGACCGCGATCGCCTCGGTATGCAGCCTGGCCGCCCAGGCCACCGCCGGCTGGTCGGACACGTTCACCGGCGAGGTGATCGGGCGGGACCAGCTCGAAACCTGGGCCTGCGGCCTGGAGCGGTTCACCGCCGTGCGGGCCCGGCACGACCCGGCCCGGTTCTGTGACGTGGCCTACGGCGACTTCGCCGCCGACCCCGTCGCCGCGGTCGAGTTGGTCTACGGCAAGTTCGGGCTGGCCCTGTCCGGCGCGGCCGCCGACGCCATGCGCGCCGCCCTGCGCCAGGCCCAGGAGGCCGAGCAGGGGATGCGGTCGGCGCACCGTTACGCCCTGTCCGACTTCGGCCTGACCGAGGAACAAGTCGACGCCCGCTTCGCCGCCACCGTCCCGTAGCCCGCGCCCGGGGCCCCTTCGCGCCCCCGCCCCGCCGGTGTGGCCCGCCGCTGTGGCCCGCCGCTGTGGCCCGCCGCCCGCGTCGGCTGCCGTTAAGGTCGGGGCTCTTCCATGATCTGGGTTGCTGGCGCGCGAATATCGCCGCCGATGCACCACGATCATGGGCCTGGGTTCCGGCTTAGCCGCAGGAGGGAGCAGGGCATGACCGGAATGGATGAGGTGGCCGCCTGGAGGTCGTCTCGGCCGCCGACGAGGGACGGTCCCTGGTCGCGGATTACCGCAACGACACGTGGGGACGGATGCGCACCCGCTGGGCGTTCACGGTGAGCGACGGCAAGGTCAGCCGGTTCGAGACCGGCCAGGCCTAGCGTTCCTCTTACTTCACGAAGTACCAGTTCTCCGGGTTGATGGACAACGTCCCCGACTGCGGCGCGACGCCCTTGAGGCTGCTCGCGATCTCGGTGAGCTGCAAGGCGGGGAACGGCTGCCACTCCTGCGGTAGCTGCGCCGAGGCGTAGTCCTGCCAGGTGTACATGTAGGACAGATTCGCGCTGGTCAGCGTCTTCTCGATCATCGCGTCGTTCTGCGCGTTGCTGTAGCCGCCGTAGTTCGACGTCGCGCCGGTCAGGTAGAGCACGTCACCGGTCGGCAGGTAGTCAGGCGAGAACGTGAAGCCCTCGAAGTCGGCCATGTCCCAGTTGCACGGGGTCTTGGCCGCCACGCAGTTGGCCGCGGCCACCGCGGTCACCTGGTTGATCGGCTTGGGCTGGATGTTCAGCTTGATGCCCACCTGCGCCGCGTTCGACTGCAGTTCGGCCATTTCCGACGCGAGCCAGCCCAGGCCGCTGGCGTACGGCAAGCTGAAGCTCAGGGCCTTGCCCTGGGCGATCCCCGGCCCGCACTTGGGCGGATCGGCGCAGGTCGTGCTCCCGCCGGGAACGACCGTCCAGCCGTGGCTGGCCAGCACCGCCTTGGCCTTGGCCACGCTGAACGGGTACGGGACGCCCTTCTTGCCCTGCGCGGACAGGAACTTCGTCACCGGGACGTTGCCGACCGGGCCCACGGTGGGCGTGCCGTAACCGCGCATCGGGCCGCCGATGACACCCTGCTGGTCCATCAGGTAGGCCAGCGCCTGCCGGAAATACAACTGCCGGATGACCGGCCCGTTGCCGGTGGTCGAGTTGAAGTTCAGCACGTAGAAGCCGATGCCCCAGGCGTACAGCGGGGCCAGCGTGTAGCCCTTGGCGGCCAGCGGGTTGGCCCCGGTCGCCGCCCTGGGCGGCTTGGCCGGGGCGTCCTGCTCGGGCAGGTAGCCGACGTCGATCTTGGTGCCGGAGTTGGGCGACTGCAGCACGTTGTACTCGGCGGTGTCGGTGGTGAACGGCACCTCCTGCAGCTGGGCCAGCTTCGGCCTGACCGGTCCCGAGTAGGACTTGTTCGGCACGAACGTGACGTGGCCGTCGGAGTTGAACGCGCTCAGCTTCCACGGCCCGTCCACGATGCTCCAGATCGGCGACGTCGCGTAGCTGCTCAGGTTCTTGGCCTGGGTGTTGAGGTAGTTGTACACCGCGGCGCAGTCGCTGACATTCGTCGCGCAGTCGCTGGGCCCGGACGCGGTCCGGTCCCAGGCCGCGGGCATCGGGGTGACCTGGCTCAGGCTGTTGTACAGGAACCAGGTGGGGGAGTACGCCTTGTTCATCGTCATGGTCAGTTCGGTCGCGCTGACCGCCTTGATGTCCGAGACGTTGGTCGGGAACCCGCCCGGCACGGAGCCGAACCAGTCCTGCGGCACGGCCCGCATCATGTTGATCCAGAACACGACGTCCTGCGCGGTCACCGGGGTCCCGTTCGACCACATGTAGTGCTTGAGCTTGATCGTCACGTTCTGGCCGCTGAAGGTGGGCGTGAAGGCCAGGCTGAGCGAGGGGTTGGCCACCGG
>DATAVV010000102.1:0-20107 GCA_036267555.1 Streptosporangiaceae bacterium
TCCGGGCATCCTGGCCAAGATCATCACCACCTTGGACGTGCTGTCGGGCGGCCGGGCCTGGCTCGGCATCGGCGCGGCGTGGAACGAACAGGAGACGCTCGGGCTGGGCATTCCGTTCCCTCCGACCGCGGAGAGATTTGAACGGCTTGAGGAGACGCTGCAGATCTGCCTGCAGATGTGGCGCGGTGACGAGACCCCGTTCCACGGTCGGCACTACCAGCTCGACCGGCCGCTCAACTCGCCGCAGGCCCTGTCGAAGCCGCATCCGCCGATCATGATCGGCGGATCGGGCGAGCGGAAGACGCTGCGGTTCGTGGCGCGCTACGCGCAAGCCTGCAACCTGTTCACCGGCCCCGATCTCGCCCGCAAGCTCGACGTGCTGCGCGCGCACTGCGAGGCCGAGGGCCGCGATTACGACGAGATCGTCAAGACGTGCTACTACCGCTTCGACGTAGGCGAGCGAGGGCAGCGGGCGGGGCAGATCGTGGACGAGCTTGCCGGGCTGGCCGAGATGGGATTCCAGGCCGCGATCGGCCAGGTCGCGCGGGTGTCCGAGATCGAGCCGCTCGAGGTCATCGGCAGCCAGGTGATTCCGGCGGTGGCCGGGCTGTGATGGCCGCCGGTTCGTTATCCGGCCGGCCGGCCGGCCCAGCCGGTCCAGCGGTCCACGCTGATGGCGATCACCGGTCCGGTCGGCTGCTGGTCGCGGTACTGCGGGTAGCGGGCGGCCAGCAGCGTGATCGGCGCGGCCAGCCGCCGCGGGTCCTCGATGATCGTCGCGGCACCGTCGGCGCGCACCCACCACAGCGAGGCCCAGTCCTCGTCGTAGCGGTCGGCCAGCACGGCCACCCGCGCGTTGCCCCGGATGTTGCGCAGCCGGCGCAGGTTCGGCGTCGACTTGGGCTTGGCGTCCACCGCCGTGTAGATGATGTCCCCGTCCACGGCGAAGGTGACCGGGACGATGTGCGGCCGGCCCGCGTCGGTCGTCGTGGCCAGCCGGGCCACCCGGGCGCTGGCGAACCGCCGCCGTGCTTCCTGCTCCGTGAGGTTCAGGGGGCGCAGCCTAGCGCATCCGCCCCGGCGCGGGGCACCGGCCGGGTGCGCGAAGGGTCACCGGGGCGGGGTGGCAAGATAGCCCCACCTGCGGACGAGGGGTCGGTGCGCCGTGGCGATTTCGCCCGGGGGGGGCGGCCCCCCGGAACCCCCCGGACACGCCGGCGCCGACCAAACCGTCGGCCCAGGCGTGACGGCGCGAGGGCAGGAGGGAGCAGGTCAGCCGGTGATACGGCAACCGGAAACCGGCGCGCGGCGAAGTGACGCGCCGCAGGCGCCGGTCCTGCTGCCGCCGGGTCAGTCCGTCCCGGCTAGCTGGCCCGTGCTGCACTACGGTCCAGTGCCCAAGTTCCGTCCCGGCTCCTGGGACCTGCGCGTGCTCGGCGCCACGGCGTCCGGGCAGGAGCACCGGTGGAGCTGGGCTGAGCTGGAGTCGCTGCCCCGCCACCGGATCGTGGCCGACTTCCACTGCGTCACCAAGTTCACGATCCCCGGCATCGCCTGGGAGGGCATCGCCGCGGCCGAGTTGCTGCGCGTGGCCCCGCCCCACGACGCCGTGACCCACGTCATGGTCTGGGCCGACTTCGGCTACAGCGCGAACCTGCGCATCGCCGACTTTGCCGCCGACGACACCCTGCTGGCCACGCACCGCGACGGCGCCGAGCTGACGCCCGAGCACGGGTATCCGCTGCGCCTGGTGGTCCCGTCCCGCTACGCCTGGAAGAGCGTGAAATGGGTCCGCGCCGTGGAGTACCTGACCCACGACCGCCGGGGGTTCTGGGAGGAGCGCGGCTACCACAACACCGCCGACCCGTGGCGTGAGCAGCGCTACTCCTACCAGGAACTCCCCGGCGAAGGCCCGCCCCTGTAACGTTGCGGCCTGCCGCGTTAGGCGTCGTCGCGCAGGGCGCGCAGCGCGGCTACGTCCCTGGCGTGCCCGCCCTGGTCGCCCGGGGTCTCGACCACGAACGGCACGCCTTCGGTCACCGCGTGGTGCAGCAGGCGGCCGAACGCGGCCGCGCCGATCTGCCCGGCCCCGATGTTCTCGTGCCGGTCCCGGCCCGATCCGAGGCCGTCCTTGGCGTCGTTGGCGTGGATGAGCCTGAGCCGTCCGCCCGGGTCGCGTGCGGCTGCCTGCAGCGCCCGCATGGCCTGTGCCGTGCCGTGCGCGGTGGCCAGGTCGTGCCCGGCCGCGAACGCGTGACAGGTGTCCAGGCACACGCCCGCCCGCGGATGCCAGTCCAGCCGGTCCAGGTAGGGCTCGAGGTCGGGCAGGGCCGCGCACAGGGTCTGCCCGGCCATCGGCTCGAGCAGCAGGTCCGGCTCGTCGTCGCCCGCCTCGTCCAGCAGGGGCAGCAGGCACTCGCGGACCCGGCCGAGGGCCGTGTCCCGGTCGCTGCCGACCGCCGACCCGGTATGCACGACGACCCCGCGGGCGCCGATATCCCGGCCGCGCCGCAGCGAGTGCCGTATCGCCGCCACCGAGCGTTCCCGCACGAGAGGATCCGGCGAGCCCACGTTGACCAGGTAGGGGGCGTGCACGAACACCGCGAGCCCGGTCGCGGCCACGTGTTCGCGCAGCGCGGCGTCCTGGCCGGCGTCCCCGTTCGACGGCGCCCAGCCGCGCGGGTTGGACACGAAGACCTGGATCGCCTCGGCGCCCACCTCGCCCGCGTACGGCAGGCTGCCCGCGGCCAGGCCGCCGGTGACCTTGGCGTGCGCGCCGATCGGCCGGTAAGGCACCGCTGGGACGGCCGGCGCTAGGGGAACGAGAAGTTCAGGGTGAGGGTGATCGTGCTGCCCTTGGGTGCCTGGCCGGTGGGGGAGAAGCTCGCCACGGTCTTGCCCTGGAACGGTCCGGTGTTGACCGCGACCTGGAAGCCGGCCTGCTGCAGTTCGGCCGTGGCCGCGTCCACGCTCAGCCCCTGCACGTTGGGGATCGCGACCATCGGCGGGCCGCTCGAGACCTGCACGTTCACGACCTCGCCCTTGGAGATCGGGCTGCCGGCCGGGGGCGACTGGCTGATGATCGTGCCCGTCGGCTGGGTGCTGCTGACGTTCTGCTGATTGAGCTGGTACCCGCCCTGCTGCGCCAGGCCCTGGGCCGCCCCGAACTGCTGGCCGACGAAGTTGGGCAGCGGCGGTCCGGCGCTGACCGCGATCTTCACCGGCTTGGGCTGCGGCCACACCGTGCCGGCGACCGGGGTCGTGCTGATCACCTCGCCGGCCGGGATCGTGGCCGACGCGGTGGTGGCAATCGCGCCGACGGTGAGGCCTTGCTTCTTGAGCTGGGCCACGGCCGCGGCCTGGCTCAGCCCGGTGACCTGCGGGACGCTGATCATGACCGGGCCCGTGGACTCGATGATCGTCACTTGGGCGCCCCGCTTGACGCTGCTGCCGATGGCTGGCTCGGTGCGGATGACCCCGCCCTTCGCGACCTGGTTGTTGTGCTGGCCGGGGCCGACCTTCACGGCGAAGCCGAGGTTCTGCAGTTCGGCCTGCGCGGTGCTCGCCGCCTCCGCGCGGACCTGGGGCACGGTCACGAACTGCCCGTCCGTGACCCACCAGGTGATCACGCCGACGATCGCGACCACCGCGACGGTCAGCAGCACGTAAACGAGGCGGCGGCTGAACAGCCAGCGCTGCAGCAGCGGCTCGGCGCGCTCGCGGTACCGCTCCATCCGGCCGTGGTCGGGCGGGCCGTCGCCGCCGCGGTAGGGCATGCCGGCGTACGGGACGTCGTCACGGTAGGAATGCCCGCCGGCCGGGACGATCAGCGTGTGGTTGGTCCCGCCTGGACCCTCGGGCGGGCCGTAGCCGCCGGGCATCGGGCTGTACTGGCTGCCGGTCGGGCCGCCGTGAGCCCGGCCGGACTCGTCGAAGAACGGGAACCCGACGTCCCCCGTGAGGTTGTCCGCCCCGTCCGGGTCCGCCCCGGACGGCGCGCCCCTGGCGTGCTGGGCGTGACGCCCGCCCGACGTCGGCGCCTGCGGAGCCTCGGCCGCGGTCCCTGGCGGCAGCGGCGCGGGCAGCAGCGCCGACGGGGCGGACCCGGCCGCGCGCGCCGCGCCGCGGCCGCCGATCGGCATGCCGTGCCGCGCGTCGGTGATCGCGTGCAGGAACTGGCTCGCGTTCGCGGGCCGCAGGTCGGGATCCCGGCTGGTCGACATGGCGACCAGGGCGTCCAGCGACGGCGGCAGCCCGAGCACCGTACGGGAGGGGGCCGGGACCTGGTCGCTGACGTGCTTGTGGGCCACCGCCAGCGGAGAGTCCCCGGTGTGCGGCTGAGACCCGGTGAGCATCTCGTACAGCATCACGCCGGCCGCGTAAACGTCGGTGCGCTCGTCGGAGGTGCTGCGCGAAACCTGCTCGGGCGCCAGGTACGCGGCGGTCCCGATGATCATCCCGGTCCGGGTGTGGCCGATCGCCGAGGCCGCCCGGGCCAGCCCGAAGTCGGCGACCTTGATCGTGTTGCCGTCTCCGAGCAGGACGTTCTCCGGCTTGACGTCCCGGTGGATGATGCCCGCCAGGTGCGCGGCGGCCAGCCCGGACAGCACCCCGCTGATGATGTCCAGCGCCTCGCGCGGGCTGAGCCTGCCGCGCTCGCGCAGCAGGTCCCGCAGCGTCCGGCCGGGCACGTACTCCATGACCAGGTACAGCAGGTCCCCGTGGGCACCCTGGTCATAGACGCCGACGACGTTGGGGCTGGACAACCGGGCCACCGACCGGGCCTCGTCGCTGAACCGGCGGACAAACTCGCGATCGCCGGCCAGCTCGGGGTGAGCGACCTTGAGCGCGACCGTCCGGTCCAGCTTGGTGTCGGTGCCCATGTAGACCGTGGCCATGCCACCGCGGGCAATCCAGGAGCCCACCCGGTACCGGCCGTCGAGCATTTGCCCGGCCTGAAGGCTGGAAAGGGTGGTATCCATCGGGAGCAGTGTAAGGGTCGTTACGCACGCGCGCGCAGGTAACAGCCCCCGTATAGCCTTCACATGACTTAGAGATACAATCCGGTCGCAAAACGTCACCATAGTAGCCTTGCCGGGCATGCGCGGGCAGCCGATGCGAGGTGACACATGACCCTGGCCGACCCGGTCCGGCCTGGGCGGATCGTGGTGGCGGGCGGCGGCCTGGCCGGCCTGCGCACGGTCGAGGAACTCAGGGCCAGGGGCTACGCCGGCGAGGTGACCCTGGTCGCCGCCGAGGACCGGCCGCCCTACGACCGGCCGCCGCTGTCCAAGCGGCTGCTGGCCGGCGAGATCTCCGACACCACGCTGCGCGACGACTGGGCCGCGCTCGATGTGTCCCTGCGGCTCGGCGAGACCGCGGTAGGGCTGGACGGCGCGGGCGGCACGGGCGGCGGCGGTGGGAGCGAGAGCGGCGAGGCGGCCGGGGTCTTGCGCACCGACCGCGGCGAGCACGGCTACGACCGGCTGGTGCTGGCCACCGGGGCCACGCCGGTGGCGCTGCCCGGCCCCGGGCCGCAGCGGTTCCTGCGCACGCTCGACGACGCGCTGGCGCTGCGGGAGCGGCTGCGCCCCGGTTTGCGCCTGGCGATCGTCGGCGCCGGGTGGATCGGCGCCGAGCTTGCCACCGCCGCGGCCGCACGCGGCTGCCGGGTGACCGTGGTCGAGGCCGGGGATGCCCCGCTGGCCACGGCCCTGGGCGCCGAGGTCGGCGCCTACACCGCGCCCTGGTACGACAAGGCCGGCGTCGAACTGGCCCTGAACCAGCCCGTCGCCTCGGTGGAGCCGGGCGGCCTGGCCCTGGCCGGGGGCGGCTGGCTGGCCGCCGACGAGATCGTCACCGCGGTCGGCGTCCGACCCGCCGTTTCCTGGCTCGAAGACTCGGGTATCGCGCTGGACCGCGGGGTCGCCGTGGATGAGCAACTGCGCGCCACGGTGGCCGGGGTGTACGCGGCCGGCGACTGTGCCGCGTTCTGGTCGATGCGCTTTAACCGCAGACTGCGGACGGAGCACTGGGACGTGGCGCTGCGCGCGCCGGCCGTGCTGGCGCAGAACCTGCTCGGCGCGGCCGAGCCCTACGATCCCGTGCCGTATTTCTGGTCCGAGCAGTTCGGGCGGATGGTTCAGTACGTCGGGTTCCACGGCGGCGCCGACCAGCTCGTGCTGCGCGGCGACCCGGCCGGCCCGAAGTGGTCGGCGTGCTGGCTGTGCGGCGGGGTGCTGGTCGCGCTGCTGACCGTCGGCATACCGCGCGACCTGGCCCAGGGCCGGCGCCTCATCGAGGCCGCGGCCGCGGTCGACGCGGCCAGGATCGCCGACCCGGACATCCCGGTGCGCGCCACGGCTGCGGACTGAACCGGGCGCCGGGCTCAGCCGGCCGGCCGCGGCGGCGGGTGCCGCAGCGGCGGGTCGAGCAGCCGCAGGGTCATCGCGTCGGCGTCGAGTTCGGCCGCCACGCCGACCGGGAACGCCTGGAAGTAGCCGCCGTGCCCGACGTTGGCCCACGCGATCATCGGCACGCCCAGGCGGCCGAGCCGCTCGGTGAGGATCTCCTCGACCGCGGCCGGCTCGCCGCAGCCCGCGAACGTCCCGGCCACGATCGCGGCCACCCCGTCCAGGTACCCGGACCGGCGTAGCTGGGTGAGCATCCGGTCCAGCCGGTAGTCGGCCTCGTTCTCCTCCTCCACGAGCAGGATGCCGCCGCGCGCGGGCCAGGACGTGTCGGTGCCGAGCGACGACGTCAGCAGGGTGAGGTTCCCGCCCAGGGTGACGCCGCGGGCGGTTCCGCCGGTCACGCGGGTGGCCATCGGGTAGCGGATGTCGGTGGCGCGCTCGGGATGCATCAGCGTGCGCAGCATCGAGCCGAACGAGTAATGGATGACCGGGCCCGACGACACGGCCATCGGGCTCAGCAGCGAGGCCCAGCCCAGCTTGCTGGCCACCGCCTCCAGCACGGCGGTCACGTCCGAGTAGCCGGCCAGCACCTTGGGTTCCAGCCCGGCCAGGCCTTCCCAGTCCATGGCCTCCAGGGTGCGCTGCGCGCCCGAGCCGCCGGTGGCGAAGATGATCCCGGCGATCTTTGGATCGGTCAACGCGGCGCGCAGGTCGGCCGTCCGCATCCGGTCGTCGCCCGCGAGGTAGCGGCGCAGGCTGCCCTGGTCGTGAGCGGACGGGTAGGTCACCGGCTCCAGGCCCGCGAACCGCAGCGCGTCCAGCCCGACGGCCAGCGCGGCGGGATCGGCCGGGCTGCTGACCGACAGCACCGCGACCCGGTCGCCCGGGCGCAGCGCGGGCGGCCGCCGGGGCCGCCGGCGGGCATCCGAGAGGCTCTCCTGGTCCGGCATGACGAACGATCCTGTCACCGCTCCCGGCGACGCGATCGGCGGCCCCTCGAACCGCTGGTTTGACGCCCGCCTGAACGTGGGAAACTTTTTGCGTGGCCCAGATCAACCCCCCGGCCGACGCCATTGTCGGTGACTGGCTGACCTTGCCCGAGGTCGCCGACCGTCTCAGGCTGTCCATAAGCCGGACCAAGCAACTGCTCCGCGACCGCAAGCTGCTTGCGGTCAAGCGCCCGACGGGGGTGTTCAGCGTGCCGGCGGCCTTCCTGGACGGCGACCAGGTCGTCCGGGGCCTGCACGGCACGCTCACCCTGCTCTTCGACTGCGGCTTCGACGAGGCCGAGGCGTTGCGCTGGCTGTTCACGGTCGACGAGACGCTTCCCGGCACGCCGATCCAGGCCATAGCCGAGAACCGGGGCACCGAGGTGAACCGGAGGGCCCAGGCCCTGGCGTTCTGACCCTTCGGGGTCTGGCGTCCTGACGCGGTACGGGCGGCGCAGCGGCGCGGGCGGCCCCGGCGGCAGCGGGCCGGCGGCAACGGCTGGCGGCGCGGCGCGGGCTGGCGATGACGTGCGCGCTGGTGACGTGCGCGCTGGTGACGTGCGCGCTGGTCAGGTGCGCTCCCGCGTCAGCCGTTGCGGTCGGTCACCACCACGGCCAGATCGGTCAGGGCCAGCTTCGCCTCCGCGGTCATGGGCGCGTCCGCCAGCGCCCGCAGCGCCTCGGTGACGCTGGACTCGATCATGCGCTCGCACGCGGCCAGGGCGCCGGTCCCGGTGATGATCGTGCGCAGTTCCGCCGTGCCCGCTTCGTCCAGCGCCGGGTCCCCGAGCCCGCGGCCGAGCCGTTCCCGCTCGGCCGCGGTGGCGCGCTCGCGCGCGAGCGCCACCAGCGCCGTCCGCTTGCCCTCGCGCAGGTCGTCTCCGGCCGGTTTGCCCGTCACGCCCGGGTCACCGAACACGCCGAGCACGTCGTCGCGAAGCTGGAACGCCACGCCCAGCGGGATGCCGTACGCCGTGCTCGCGGCGGCCAGCGGCCCGTCGGCGGCCCCGGCCAGCGCCGCGCCTAGCTGCAGCGGGCGCTCGACTGTGTAGCTGGCCGACTTGTACCGGACCACGCGCAGCGCGCTCGCCACCGTGTCGTCCCCGCGGTTCTGGCCGAGCAGGTCCAGGTACTGGCCGCAGATCACATCGGTGCCCATCGCGTCGAGCACCGGCTGCCCGCGCCGCAGGGCCTCGGGCGGCAGCCCGCTGCCGTGGAACATCTGGCCGGTCCAGGCCAGCAGCAGATCCCCGATGAGGATCGCCGTCCCGGCCCCGAACGCGTCGCCCGGCCCGCGCCAGCCGCCCGCCGCGTGCCGGGCCGCGAACCGCCGGTGCACCGACAGCTGGCCCCGCCGGGTGTCGCTGGCGTCCATGAGGTCGTCGTGCACCAGCGCGCTGGCGTGCAGCAGTTCGAGCGCCGCCGCGGCCGCGTGAATCCCCGGCTCGTCCTCGCCGCCCGCGGCGCGCCACCCCCAGTAGCAGAACGCCGGGCGCAGCCGCTTCCCGCCCGCCAGCAGCCCGGTGATCGCGTCCAGGCACGGCGCCAGGTCCGGGCTGATGCCGCCGAGTTCCTGGCGCTGCCGCCCGGTGAACGCGTCCAGGGCCCGCCCGGCCTGGTCGCGCAGGCGAGGCAGGTCCGCATGGCCGGTCGGCATGCTCGCGAGACTAGCCCGGCCCCCGGCCCGCGCCCGTCGCGGGTGCGGCCGGTACCGGCCAGTGCGGTGCGGATTCCGCGAGAACCTGTTACAGATTTGAGTCAGACCCGTTCGACGGTGACAAACCGTTGCGGGTACGGTTTTGCCGTGCGCACCGGGGGTTGTGCTTCGCCTCCGGCATGTCAGGCTGGTGGTGACGACCCCTCGAAGGAGAAGAATGACCGAAGCCCAACCGGTCCCGCCGGGCGTTGACCCGGAGACGCCGAGCCCGGCGCGGCTGTACGACTTCTACCTCGGGGGGAAAGCCAACTACCCGGCCGACCGCGCGGCGGCCGAGAAGATCCGGGCCCGGATGCCGGAACTGGCCGACGCGGCCTGGGCGAACCGGGGATTTCACCAGCGGGCGGCCCTCTGGATGGCGCGCGACATGGGGATCCGCCAGTTCCTCGACATCGGGTCCGGCCTGCCGACCCAGAACAACACCCACCAGGCGGTGGGCAAGGCCGCTCCGGACGCTCGCGTGCTCTACGTGGACCACGAGCCGCTGGTCCGCGTGCACGCCGATGCCCTGCTGACCGGCGAGGGCAACACCCAGATGATCACCGCCGACCTGCGTGACCCGGAGAGCGTGCTCAAAAGTCCCGAGGCGCGTGAACTGCTCGACTTCAGCCAGCCCGTGGGGCTGCTGATGACCGCGGTGCTGCATTTCGTGTCCGACGGCTCCGATCCGTACGGCCTGGTCGCCCGCTACGTGGCCGAACTGGCGCCCGGCAGCTACGTGGCGCTCACGCACATCACGGCGGACCAGAAGCCGCCCGCCGCGGTCTCGGCGATTCTGGACATTTACGCCAACGCGACCGAGCAGATCTACATGCGCACGCGGGACGAGGTGGAGCGGTTCTTCGAGGGACTCGAACTGGTTCCGCCCTACGACGGCGGCAAGCCCGCCGTGACCTACGTGGGCGAGTGGGGTGCCGAGGACCCCGATCTGGCCGACAGCGACGGCTCGCGGTGGTGCTACGGGGCGGTCGGCCGCCGGCTCTGAGACTCGTCCCGGGTTAACCGGTTGCCGGGGCTCGCGGGCCGCAGTTCCCCGTTAACCTGATCGGTATGCCGCAGCGAAAACTCGCCGTCGCGCCAGCGATCAGGGATCTGCTGGCCTCCGGCGGCCAGTCCTACTCGTTCGAGTTCATGCCGCCGAAGACCGAGGCTGAAGAACTGAAGCTGTGGCGGGCGATCCGCGCGCTGGAGGCGTTGCGGCCGACGTTCGTCTCGGTAACCTACGGCGCCGGCGGCTCGACCCGCGACCGCACGGTCCGGGTCACCGGCCGGATTGCCGAGGAGACCACCCTCACCCCGGTCGGGCACTTCACGGCCGTGAACCATTCCGTGGCCGAGTTGCGCCACGTCATCGGCTCGTACGCGGCCGTCGGGGTCCGCAACGTGCTGGCCCTGCGCGGCGACCCGCCCGGAGCGCCCAACGACGAGTGGGTCGCGCACCCGGAGGGCCTGGAGTACGCCGAGGAACTCGTCCGGCTGATCAAGGTGTCCGGAGAATTCTGCGTGGGCGTGGCCGCTTTTCCCGAGGGGCACCCCCGGTCGCGGGACGAAGAGTCGGACATCGAGCACTTCGTGGCCAAATGCCGGGCTGGCGCGGAGTTCGCGATCACCCAGATGTTCTTCTTCCCCGAGGACTACCTGCGGCTGCGGGACCGCGTCTCGGCCCGCGGCTGTGACGTGCCGATCATCGCCGGGATCATGCCGATCACCAGCGTGACGATGATCGACCGCATGGTGGCGATGTCCGGCGCGCGGTTCCCCGAACCGCTGGCGGAGCGACTGTACGCCGTGGCCGACGATCGCACCGAGGTGCGGAAGATCGGGGTGGAGTTCGCCGCGGACATGTGCGACCGGCTGCTGGCCGAGGGCGCGCCAGGATTGCACTTCTACACGCTGAACGGCTCGCGGGCGACCCAGGAGATCTACGAGTTGCTGGGCCTGGGCGGCGTCGGAGCGGCAGCCACCCGCAGCGGCAGCACGGCGCCCATCACCGCGTAGGGCACGGCGCTGCCGGGGAAGCTGTAGCCCGTCATCAGGTCCCCGAAGCCCAGCCGGGAATAGAGCCGCCGGGCCGTGGCGTTCGCGTCCTGCGTCGACAGCACCGCGGTGCGCTCCAGGCGCCCCGCGGTCAGCCCGAGCACCAGGCTCCGGCCGATGCCGCGGCGGTGGTAATCCGGGTGCACGTGCACCTCGGCGATCTCCAGCGAGTCGGCCAGCCACGCTCTGGCCAGTTCGGCCCCCGACCTGGCCGTGAGCGCCGCGACGACGACGTCGTGCCACCACTGGCCGTCCGCGCCGCGGAACCCGTAACTGAAGCCGATGATCCGTCCGGGCGTGGTGCCAGGCCGGCCCGTGGCGCCCGGTCCAGGCGTGGCGCCGGGTCCGGGGATGGCGCCGGGTCCGGGGGCGGACTCGGGTCCAGGTGTGGCGCCCGGTCCGGGGGTGCCGGCCAGCCGGGGCAGGTCGGCCGGCCAGGGCATTCTTGGGCCACTCTGGCTGGGTGGGCCGGCGGCCCAGGACATGCCAGAGCCGCTCTGGCCGGGTGCGCCGCTCTGGCCGGGCACGCCGCTCAGGCTGCGCGCGCCGCTCTGGCCGGGCGCGCCGCTCTGGCCGGGTGGGCCGGTCGACGAGGGCAGGTCGGCGGCCCAGGGCGCGCCGCCGGGCCAGGGCATGCCTGCGCTGCTCTGGCTGGGCGCGCCGACCCAGCCAGGCACACCGGCCTGACCGGGTGTGCCTGTGTCGGCCGGACTAGGTGCTGCCGACGGTGGCCGGCCGCTGGACCGGCCCCAGCCGAACCGTCGCCAACCGCCCGGCGCCCCCCGGTCGTCACCGGGCCGCCCCGGGCCGGACTGCCCCAGCCCGGACGGCCCCGGGCCGGACCGGTGTGGGCCGGGCTGTTCGAGTCGTCCGGGCTGCTCGCGGTCGGGGGACCCGAAGCCGGGAGGCCCGGAGCCGGGCTGTTCGAAGCCGGCGAGGTCGTCCTCGGTCACGGCGAGGGCGCGGAAGCCGTCGTAGCTGGCGTGCCGTTCCATGATCGAGCGCCGGCCGGGAAGCTGGACCGGGTCAGGCATCATCGCCGCCTGATACACGGCGGTGAGCGCGTCAAGTTCGGCCACGAACGCGGCTTGGCTGAGTTCCCGCAGCGGGGTGGTCCCTCGCACGGCGGCCAGCGTATTCCAGTCCGCAGCCCGCCGGTTCCAGCCGGTCCCCGTTTTGTCGGACCCGCCTTGTAAGTTCGAACGCAGGTGCAAACGGCTGGACACTCGAACGAATTTCTGTTCGAATAACAGAGAGTAGGGCGCCGGGTGAGGTCCGCCTCGCCGGGACGCCGGGCACCGCCCATCGGGCGGGGCGTGGGGAAGCGCCCCGCCCGGCCAGGCGGCGGTGCCGGGCCACCCCAGAGGTGCCGCTGATGGGAGGAGCTGCAGTGAATACAGCTGCCATAGGCACAGACGTCCAGGCGGGCAGGGACAGGAGCGACGCCAGAAGCGACGCCAGGCCACGCCGTGTCGCGTCGTCAGCGCTGGCTCTCCTGGAATCAGCCCGGCACGGGCTCGCCGCCGCCGAGAGCGAAGGGTCGGCCGGGGCCAGGTACGTGTCCGCGCATCTGGCCGCGCTCCGCGCCGCGGCCGCGATCGTGGCCGCCCGGGCCGAACCGGGGACCTCGACGCGCCGCAGGCGGCCGCTCAGCGTCTGGGAACTGCTGCCGAAGGTTGAGCCTGCTCTCGCGGAGTGGGCCGCGTTCTTCGCCGCGGGAGCAGCCAAACGGGCCGCTGCAGAAGCCGGCCTGCCCCGCGCGGTCACGGCCCGCGAAGCCGACGACCTGCTCCGCGACGCGGAGATGTTCCTCTCGCTGGCCGAGAACGCCCTCGGCGTCTCCCCCCAGCCGCTCCTCCCACTGCGCACCGCCGGCTGACGCCGCGTCGGCCGCGCCCGCGCCGGCTGGCCCGCCCGCGCCGGCCCGCCCGCCCGCGCCGGCTGGCCTGCCCGCGCCGGCTGGCCGCGATGCGGGTCGTTGGTCGGCGGCTGGCCCGGCTGTGTGCCGGCGGCTGGCCCAGCTGTGTGCCGTCGGCTGGCCCCTGCCTGTACCGGTTGTCAACCCCAGCTGCGGGCCGCCCGGCTGGCCGGCTAACTACTCCCGCTCGCCCGGTGCTGAGTCGGCCGGGCCTGCTGGCGGCCAGCCCGGTCGGCCCCTGCGATGTCCCAACTGACGCACGCACCCCTCGTTCCCGGCTGCGATGCAAGATCCCTTTATCGTGGACACTTTTCGGCGTATACCGCCGAAAAGTGTCCACCAAAACGGATCTTGTGTTGCTCGCGGGAGTGCTGGGTGCCGTGTGACTGGTGATGCCATTAGGGGAATCACCTGGTGGGGGTACGGGGCACATTTTCATGATTTGGGTCGATGGCGTGCGCATACAGCACGCGAGTAACCCTGATCATGAAAGTGGACCGCTGGCGTCTCTTGGTCCGGGCTTGACCCGCAGGGTGACCAGGCCATCCAGTGCGCTGGCGATCAGGCGCGGCCGGTTGGCGCTGGTCGCAGGTGCCTGCCGCGGGACACGGCAGGAAGCGACGAGACGGACGGCACACAGCCCAAGCCGGGCGGCCCACGTGACGGCAGCGGCTTGGGCGACGGGGGGTTGGAGGGATCCGGTTCGGGTGGGGTGGGGGGTGGTGCGAGGGGGTTCAGAAGGTTTCGATGGCTCCGCGGGCGTCGGAGTCGAGGATGCCCCAGCTGATCAATTCCTCGGTGAGGTCGGTAGGGGTCTTGTCGTAGATGACGGCCAGGGAGCGCAGATCTTCCTGGCGGATCGACAGCACCCGGCCGTTGTAGTCACCGCGCTGGCTCTGAATGGTGGCCACGTACCGAGCCAGCGGGCCGGCCTTGTCCTTAGGCAGCTGAGACATGCGCTCGAGATCGATGACCAACTTGGGTGACGGCGCAAGCAACGTCGGAAGCACGTCACCGGGGAGCAACTCGGATACCGGAACGCCGTAAAACTCGGCGAGTTCGGCCAGTTTCTGCACGGTGACTGACCGGTCTCCGCGCTCGTAGGACCCAACGACGACAGCCTTCCACCGGCCGCGAGACTTCTCCTCAACTCCGTGAAGCGAGAGTCCTTGCTGGGTGCGGATCGCGCGTAGGCGCGCCCCAAGGGTCTTCGCGTAGTCAGATGGCATGTCTTGGGCCCCCTGGCCTTGTCGTAGGTGATCGTGATGGTTACGCACAGTGACGGTAGGCCGCGAGGCCGACAAGGTCAAGCCGAATGGCAAAAAGCGGATGAACTTACGCGCGGTGGCGCATCCACCGGGAGTCTGTCCGTCCTTGCGGCCACCTGGCGATAAAGCCTGCCGCACCTGGGTTTGCGGCCGTCGTGTTCACCCGTAATCGCTGGTCGCGACGGGTGAGATGTTACTAGATCGTGACATCGATTGATATAGGACGCGCGCGGTCACGCCCCGTACAGGTTCGGGCCGCGCCCGGCCGGCTTCGGCGGCGCTTCCTTCGGGTCCCGCCGCGCTTCCGCCCGAGCCTCCGCGCAGGGTTCCCGCGGGTTTCGCGTGGTGGCGCCGCGCTTCGTGGCTGGCCTGCGCGCTTCTGCCTGGTACGGTGGTCCGAACTGACGTCCTTTAAGACCCGTCCGGTGAGGCGGGAAAGGAGGTCCCATGATCCATGCGACCGGTGCGCGGTCGGGAGATTCGCGCCTCGATCCCTCACAACGGGCCAAGACGGTCCTTGAGCCCGATGAGATCCGGCGGGGCCTGACCCGGATCGCGCACGAAATCCTGGAGCGGACCAACGGCGGCGACGACGTGGTCCTGCTCGGCATCCCGACGCGAGGGGTGCCGCTCGCCCGCCGGCTGGCGCAGCGCCTCGAACAGGTTGAGGGACGCCCGGTCCCGGCCGGGTCCCTCGATATCACCATGTACCGCGACGACCTGCGGCTGCGTCCGGCCCGGGCGCTGGGGCACACGGAAGTCCCGGCGGCGGGCATCGACGACCGGATCGTGGTCCTGGTCGACGACGTCCTCTACTCGGGCCGGACCGTAAGGGCCGCCCTCGATGCCCTGGGCGACCTCGGCCGGCCGCGCGCCGTGCAACTCGCGGTCCTGGTGGACCGCGGCCACAGGGAACTGCCGATCCGGGCCGACTACGTGGGCAAGAACCTGCCGACCTCGCAGCGCGAGACGGTCCGGGTGCTGCTCACCGAGGTCGACGGCCAGGACGCGGTGCTGCTCGGCGTCAGCCCAGGCGGCCGCCCCGGCGCGAGTCCCGGCGCGGGAGACCAGGAGGAGGGCTCATGAACCGCCACCTCATCTCGGCCGGCGACCTTAGCCAGGACGACGCTTTGCTGATCCTGGACACGGCCGACGAACTGGCCCAGATGGCCGACCGGCCGGTCAAGAAGCTGCCCACGCTGCGCGGCCGCACGGTCGTGAACCTCTTCTACGAGGATTCCACGCGGACCCGGATCTCGTTCGAGGCGGCGGCCAAGCGGCTGTCGGCCGACGTCATCAACTTCTCGGCCAAGGGCTCCAGCGTCGCGAAGGGCGAGAGCCTGAAGGACACCGCGCTGACGCTCGAGGCGATGGGCGCCGACGCGGTGGTGATCAGGCACAGCGCGTCCGGTGCGCCGTACCGGCTCGCGGGCTGGGTCAAGGGCAGCGTGGTCAACGCCGGCGACGGGTCCCACGAGCATCCGACCCAGGCCCTGCTCGACGCGTTCACCATGCGCCGCAGGCTCGGCCAGCTGGAGGGGCTGCGGGTGACGATCGTGGGCGACGTGCTGCACAGCCGGGTGGCCCGGTCGAACGTCCTGCTGCTGAGCACGCTGGGCGCGGAGGTGACTCTGGTGGCGCCGCCCACGCTGCTGCCGGTGGCGGTCGGCGCTTGGCCCTGCTCGGTCTGCTACGACCTGGACCTGACACTGCCCAAGGCCGACGTGGTGATGATGCTGCGGGTGCAGCAGGAGCGGATGAACGCGGCCTACTTCCCGAGCGTGCGCGAGTACAGCCGCCGCTACGGGCTGGACGCCGCCCGCATGGGGCTGCTGCCCGAGCACGCGATCGTCATGCACCCCGGGCCGATGAACCGGGGCGTGGAGATCGCCGCCGAGGTCGCGGACTCCGTCCGCTCCACGATCGTCGAGCAGGTGGCCAACGGGGTCAGCGTGCGAATGGCCGTGCTCTACCTGCTCCTGGGTGGTTCGGGGGAACAGCAATGACGCAAGACTGGCTCATCAAGGGGGCCCGGCTGCTGGGCGGCGACCCCGCGGACGTGCTCATCCGTGACGGGCTGATCACCGAGACGGGGACGGGCCTTGACGCGGCGGGCGCGCAGCACCTGGACGCGGACGGGCTGATCATGCTGCCCGGCCTGGTTGACCTGCACGCGCACCTGCGCGAGCCGGGCCGCGAGGACGCCGAGACCGTGGCCACCGGGACCGCCGCGGCCGCGCTGGGCGGCTTCACCGCGGTGCACGCGATGGCCAACACCGAGCCGGTGGCCGACACCGCGGGCGTGGTCGAGCAGATCTGGCGGCTCGGCCGCCAGGGGGGCCGGTGCGACGTGCACCCGGTCGGCGCGGTCACGGTCGGCCTGGGCGGCAGCCAACTGGCCGAACTGGGCGCGATGGCCGACTCGCCGGCGCGGGTGCGGCTGTTCTCCGACGACGGCAGGTGCGTCCACGACGCGGTGCTGATGCGGCGGGCCCTGGAGTACGTGAAAGCGTTCGGCGGGGTGATCGCGCAGCACGCCCAGGAGCCGCGGCTCACCAACGGCGCGCAGGTCAACGAGGGCGAGATCTCGGCCAGGCTCGGCCTGACCGGCTGGCCCGCCGTGGCCGAGGAGGCGATCATCGCCCGCGACTGCCTGCTGGCCGCGCACGTGGGATCGGCGCTGCACGTCTGCCACGTCTCCACGGCCGGGTCGGTGGAGATCATCCGGTGGGCGAAGTCCAAGGGCTGGCAGGTGACGGCCGAGGTGACACCGCACCACCTGCTGCTCACCGAGGACCTGGCGGCCGGCTACGACCCGGTGTTCAAGGTCAACCCGCCGCTGCGCACCGCCGAGGACATCACGGCCCTGCGGGAGGGCCTGGCCGACGGGACGATCGACTGCGTGGCCACCGACCACGCGCCGCACCCGCTCGAGGACAAGGAGACCGAGTGGGAGGCGGCGGCGTTCGGCATGACCGGGCTTGAGACCGCGCTGCGCGTCGTGCACGAGGCACTGGTGGAGCCGGGCCTGCTGGACTGGCCGGGCGTGGCCGACCGGGTGTCGGCGCGGCCCGCCGCGATCGGCCGCCTGAGCGGGCACGGCCGGCTGGCGCCGGGCGAGCCCGCCAGCCTGGTGCTCTACGACCCCGCCCCGCGCGAAGCCGTGGACCCCGCCGACCACGCCTCCAAGAGCCGCAACACGCCGTTCGCCGGCATGGTGCTGCCGGGCCGGGTGATGGCCACGTTCCTGCGCGGGAAGCCGACCGTGCTCGACGGAAAACTGGCCTGGTGATGACGGCTTCAGGCGACACGACCGGCCCGCGCGCCGCGTTCAGGAAAGCCAATACGGCGAGCGGTGCGCCGGCGGCCCTGCTGGTCCTCGAGGACGGCACGGTGTTCCGCGGCACCGCCTACGGCGCCGAGGGCGAGACGTTCGGTGAGATGGTCTTCAACACCGGCATGACCGGCTACCAGGAGACGCTGACCGACCCGTCCTACTGCGGGCAGATCGTGGCGATGACCGCGCCGCACATCGGCAACACCGGCGTGAACGACGACGATCCCGAGTCGCGCCGGATCTGGGTGAGCGGCTACGTCATCCGCGAGCCGGCCAGGATCTCCTCTAACTGGCGCGCCGTGCGCAGCCTGGAGGACGAACTGCGCGGCCAGGGCGTCACCGCGATCGCGATCACCGGGACCCGGGCGCTGACCCGGCACCTGCGCGATCGCGGCGCGATGCGGGCCGCGATCAGCACCAGCGAGCCCGACCCGGCCGGGCTCCTGGAGCGGGTGCGGGCCAGCCCGCGGATGACCGGCGCCGACCTGGCCCGCGAGGTGTCCACCGCCGAGCCCTACGTGGTCCGTCCCGACGACGCCGCGCCGGTGCGGTACCGCGTGGCCGCGGTCGATCTCGGCATCAAGAGCATGACGCCGCAGTCCATGGCCCGCCTGGGCTGCGAGGTCACGGTGCTGCCCGCCGCGAGCACGGCGGGGCAGATCCTCGCGTCCGGCCCGGACGGGGTGTTCTTCTCCAACGGTCCTGGCGACCCGGCCGCGCTCGGCTACGCGGTCGAGGCCATGCGCGGGGTGCTCAGCGCGGGGGTCCCGGTGTTCGGGATCTGCCTCGGCAGCCAGGTCATGGGCCGGGCGATCGGCCTGGACACCTACAAGCTGCGCTTCGGCCACCGGGGCGTGAACCAGCCGGTGCAGGACCTGCGCACCGGCCGGGTGCAGATCACCAGCCACAACCACGGCTTCGCGGTGGCCATGCCCGGCTCGGATCCAGCCGCCGCGGTGCCCCGGCGCGGCGACGGCCAGGTCATGCGGCCGCCGGCGCCGCCGCGGTTCGAGACCGGCTTCGGCCCGGCCGAGGTGACCCACGTCAACCTCAACGACGGCGTGGTCGAGGGCTTGCGGCTGCTGGACGCGCCGGCCTTCAGCGTCCAGTACCACCCCGAGGCCGCTCCCGGCACCCACGACGCGGCCGGCCTCTTCAGCGATTTCACCGCCTTGATGGACAGTGCCCGGTGAGGCGCGGGAAGGACATGCGTCGTGCCGAAGCGGGCTGACCTGAACTCGGTCCTGGTGATCGGCTCCGGCCCGATCGTGATCGGCCAGGCCTGCGAGTTCGACTACTCGGGCACCCAGGCCTGCCGCGTGCTGCGGCAGGAAGGCATCAGGGTCAGCCTGGTCAACTCCAACCCGGCCACGATCATGACCGACCCGGAGTTCGCCGACGCGACCTACGTGGAGCCGATCACCCAGGACGTGCTGGAGCGGGTGATCGCGAAGGAGCGGCCGGACGCGGTCCTGCCCACGCTGGGCGGCCAGACCGCGCTGAACGCGGCCGTCGCCCTGCACGAGGCGGGCACGCTGGCCCGGTACGGCGTCGAGTTGATCGGCGCCGACATCGAGGCGATCCGGGCGGGCGAGGACCGCAGCCGGTTCAAGCAGATCGTCACCGGGCTCGGCGCCGAGGTCCCCGACAGCCGCATCTGCCACACGATGGAGCAGTGCGCGGGGGCGGCGGCCGAACTCGGCTACCCGCTGGTGGTCAGGCCCTCGTTCACGCTCGGCGGCTCGGGGTCCGGCATCGCCCGCGACGAGCGGGACCTGCGCCGCATCGCCGGCGCGGGCCTGGACGCCAGCCCGGTCACCGAGGTGCTGCTGGAGGAGTCGATCCTCGGCTGGAAGGAGTTCGAGCTCGAGCTGATGCGCGACCGCGCCGACAACGCGGTCATCGTCTGCTCGATCGAGAACATCGACCCGATGGGCGTGCACACCGGCGACTCGGTCACGGTGGCGCCCGCGATGACCCTGACCGACCGCGAGTACCAGCAGATGCGCGACATCGCCATCGCCACGGCCCGCGCGGTCGGCGTGGACACCGGCGGCTGCAACATCCAGTTCGCGGTGCACCCGGCCACCGGGCGCATGGTCGTGATCGAGATGAACCCGCGGGTGTCCCGCTCCAGCGCGCTGGCCTCCAAGGCGACCGGCTTCCCGATCGCCAAGATCGCGGCCAGGCTGGCCATCGGCTACACGCTGGACGAGATCCGCAACGACATCACCGGCCAGACCCCGGCCAGCTTCGAGCCCGCGCTCGACTACGTGGTGGTCAAGGTGCCCAGGTTCGCGTTCGAGAAGTTCCCCGGCGCGGACCCGGTGCTGACCACGCACATGAAGTCGGTGGGCGAGGCGATGGCGATCGGGCGGTCGTTCCCCGAGGCGCTGCAGAAGGCGCTGCGCTCGCTGGAGCACCCCGG
>DATAVV010000103.1:0-2611 GCA_036267555.1 Streptosporangiaceae bacterium
ACGCCGATGAACAAAACGGCGCTGTGCTGATTGATGAACTCGCTGCGCTCGCTCATCGTCGGGCCTTGGCGGCCCGCTTCGCCGCCTTGCGCGCCGCGGCGCTGGCCTTGCGTCGCTCGGACTGCCCGCCCCGCTTCTCCCGGCGCATCTGGTCCTTGACCCGCTTCTCGACCTCGCGCTGTTTCTTGCCGCCCAGCGCCCGGCGCACGCCGTAGGAGAACGAGGCGACCTTGACCAGCGGTCCGCCGAAGGAGACCGCCGCGATCGAGGACAGGGCGCTGGCGTTCTTGGTGATCGTGGAGACGTTGGTGGTGATCGTCTCGACGCGGTCCAAGGCCAGATTCGCGGTCGCCACGGTGGTGGTGACCTCGTGCAGCACCGGGACGGTCGAGTCGCCGATGTCGGCGACCACCTTGGTCAGCGCCCGCAGCGTGCCGCCCAGCGCGATCAGGACGTAGGCCAGGAACAGGACCAGGACGGCCCAGGCCACGGCCACGACAAGTCCCGCGACCTCGCCTGCCGACACGGCGCCACCTTCCCTGCATCCGCCTGTGAACTCCGGTGACCTTACCGCCGTCCGTCCGCCTGCTGGGGGGCCGTCCCACGGACCGCCCGCCGCAGCCGAGCCGGCTGGGAGGGCCGGGTCGAGATCGCCGCAGGCTTCGACGCGGCCGACGAGGTGATCGCCGCCCTGTTCCGCGGTGCGGGGCCATGAGGCTGCTGCTCGACACCCACGTCCTGCTCCGGTGGCTGTCCGCGCAGAAAATGCAGCCCGAAGCGGTGGCGGCGCTCGGCAAGTTGAACCTGCCGGACGACCTGGACCAACAACTGACGCACCATCAGTTCGGCAATCCGCCGCTACGCCGTGCCCGTCCTGCGCGCGTGATCGATGCGGTGCAGGAGCTCGGCCGCCTGCCGGGCCAGTTCCGGGGCATCAAGTTCGGTGGCCAGCTCCTGCGCCGCCCCCGCCAGTGCTGCGGCGCCTCTGCTGTCGCCGCGGGTGAGTGACACGCGGGCCCACTCCAGCCGGGTCCGCACCAGCAGGCCGCGGGCCCGGGTGCGCTCCGCCAGTTCGGCCGCGTGGCGCAAGTGAGCGTCGGCCTCCTGCACCCACCCCAGTACCGCGGCGAGCGCGCCCAGGTAGTGCGCGACCGGCCCCAGCGCGCTGACCTGGGCCAGCACGAACTGGTCGGCATGGAGGAGCAGTTCGGGATAGAGCCGGGCGGCCAGGTCGCGGTCTTCCAGGGCGCCGGCGGCCCCGGCCAGGAAGGTCAGCACGGCCAACCGCGCGTAGTTGTGTGGCACCTGCTCCAGCGACGGGCACCCGAGTTCGGCCAGCAGGGCGCGTGCCTCAGCCTGGCGGCCGGCCTCCGCGTAGATCCAGGCACCCCACGAATGGGAGAACGCCGTTGGCAGGCGGAGCGCGGCGCGCGCGGCGTCCAAACCCTCGGCCGCCTCGTCGAAGTGTCCGAGCAGGAGCCGGGCGGTGGCCCCGTCGCCGTGCAGGATCCCGGGCGCGTCGGGGTTGCCCAACGCCTCGCCGAAGCGCAGCGCCTGGGCGGCATGACGTTTGAAGTCCGCGAAGCGGCCCTCGAGCATGGCGCACGACTGCTGCGCCAGCAGGGCGCGCAGCCGCATCGCCGGTTGCCCAAGATCCTCCGCCAGCCGGGTCGCGGAAGCCAACCCGGCCCGGGCCCGGTCGAAGTTCCCGTCCTGGGCCGCGGCGTAGTAGAGCGCCAGCCCGGCGTCGATCTGCAGCACCGGTTCGCCCAAAGGTTCGGCCAGCGCGCCGAGCTCGGCCGCGATCGCCACCCGCTCGGCCAGGGTGTGCGGCCCCCACAAGGAGAATCCGGCGACGGCGAGCACCCGGCCGAGGCAGATGGGGTCGTCGAGGCGCCGCGCCACGGTGATCGCTTCCCGGGCGAGGTCGTGGCGGCGCGGATCGGCGGTGTGATGCAGCTCGGACGCCAGGGCGGCGAGCACGCGCGCCCGCGCGGCGGTGTCGGCGGGGCCGAGGCAGTCCAGGACGCATTCCAGCAACCCGACCCGGTCCGGGTCCACCGCGGCCAGCACGTTGACCGGGCGCAGGTTGGCCAGCACGGCGCGTTCCGCGAGGACGCCGAGGCGCAGGTCGAGGGCCAGGCCGGCCGCCTCGCGCAGGGTCGCGCGGTGCGCGGCCTCCCCGGCGTGGTGCTGGGCCTCACCGAGACTGACCAACAGCTCGGCCCGTCGAGCCGGGTCGTCGAGTTGTCGCAGCAACGGCACGGATCGGCCCAGGATCGCGGCCGCCTCCTCGTAGGCCAGGGCGGCGGCGGCGCGCCCGGCGGCCTCCTGGGCGTAGTCCAGGGTCCGCCCGACCTCCTCGGCACCGGCTCCGGCCGGCGGGGTGGCGGCGAGCCAGTGCCGGGCGAGATCGGCGGCGTGCTCGCGCCAGCTGTCGCCGGTCACCGCGGCCAACGCAGCGCCGGTAGCTCGATGCAACTGCATGCGTCGGGCGGCACCGAGCCCGTCGGACACGGTGTGCCGGACCAGTGCGTGCACGAAGCGATATCCCGCCGGCGGCCCGTCGGTCTCGGCGACCAGCCGGGCGGCGCAGGCAGCGTCGAGGGCC
>DATAVV010000104.1:0-3852 GCA_036267555.1 Streptosporangiaceae bacterium
CTATGCCAACGACGTTCTCGCTCTGCCGTCACTGCGACCCCCTCCGCATCAGACCCAGGCCGCCCGGTCGGGGTCTCAGCCCGGGCCGCCACCGGGGCAGATATCAGGTGAGACGCAAAGTGTACCCGCAGCCTGCCGTTATTCGGAATGGCGCGGAACCATCCCGGCCACCGTCCGGCTATGCGCGGTATGTCGGCTTTCCGGGCGGCCCTAACGCGCATTACCGCACTGGTCTTTGATGTGAACGAAACATTGCTACGAAAACAACGGCGCCCACGGCACATTCACACTGGCGATCCAGCCCGGCCCGTTAGGATGCGCCCGGCGCGGACCAGATCGCGCGGACTGCGTCAATGGTGTCGGCCTCGGCCGCGTTCTTATCGGGCCGGAACCGAAGCACCCGCGCGAAGCGCAGCGCCAGGCCGCCGGGGTAGCGGCGGCTGGCCTGGACCCCGTCGAACGCGATCTCCACGACCAGTTCGGGGCGGACCCTGACCACCCCGTAGGCGTCGCGGCGGTCCTCGCTCTCGGGCCGCGGTCCGGCCGGGTCGGCCAGGTCGAGCAGCCGGCCGGTCTGCCAGGCGAGCATCTCGTCGGTCAGTCCCTTGAACGTCTTGCCCAGCATGACCAGGCCGCCGGTTTCCGGGTCACGCGCGCCCAGGTGCAGGTTGGACAGCACGCCACGGCGCCGGCCGTGACCCCATTCGGCGGCGAGGATGACCAGATCCAGCGTGTGCCGGGGCTTTACCTTGATCCACTCGCTGCCCCGCCGCCCGGCCCGGTACGGCGAGTCCAGCGACTTCAGCACCAGCCCCTCGTGGCCGTGGCCGATCGCGTCGGCGAAAAAGGCCTCGACCGCCGCCTGGTCCGCGGTGACGATCCGGGGCGTGAGCAGCTCCTCGGGAGCGATCCGCGCCAGCGCGCCCTGCCGTTCCCGCGCCGGGGCGTCGATCAGGTCGGCGCCGTCCAGGTGCAGCAGGTCGAACAGGAACGCGGTGAGCGGGGTCTGTTCCCGCAGTCGCGCGACGTCGGCGGTGCTCGCCGTCCTGGCCGCGGTGACCTGGAACGGGCGCGGTCGTCCTTCGGGGGTCAGGGCGACCGTCTCGCCGTCGAGGACCACGGCCGTCACCGGCAGGGACCTGGCCGCCTCGACGATCTCGGGCACCCGGGTGGTGATGTCATCCAGCGTCCGGGTGAACACGCGCACCTGGTCGCCGTGGCGGTGGACCTGGATCCGGATGCCGTCGATCTTCCATTCCGCCGCGGCCGGGCTGATCCGGCCGAGCGCCGCGGCGACGTCGGGGGCCGAGGCGGCGAGCATCGGCCGTGCCGGCCGGCCGACCTGCAGCCTGAACTCCCGCAGGGCGGCCAGCGATCCCTCCGTCCCGGTGTGGCCCAGCGCGGCCAGCGCGACGTCGGGCAGCGACCCGCCCAGTTGGTGCGCGCGCCGGACCTCTTCCGCCGGGACCTCGGCGGCCTTGGCGACCGCGTCGGTCATGATGCCCTCGAGCGCGCCCTGCCCGAGTTCTCCGGCCAGCAGCTTGACCAGGAAATCGCGCTCTGGCTCCGTGGCCCGCGCGAACAGGGCCGTGAGCAGTCCGCGCCGCTGCGCCTGCGAGCCGGTTCCTGTCACGGCGCCGATATGCCCGAACGCGGCATTGACGTCGGTCAGCGTGAGACCGGCCGCCGTGGCGTGCGGCCCGGCGGCGCGCAGGATCTCGCCGATCGCCGCGTAGCCGACCCCGATCTGGCCCTGCAGCAGCTCCCCGGACAGAAAGGCCGCGGCCACGGTGATCTCGCCCGGCGGCACGCGCCGCAGCAGCGCCGCGATCTGCCCGATCTTGGCACTGCGGGCGGACGTAGCCCCGACCGCCCTCGAAGCATCGACAACGTCAGCCAGCAGCATGTTTGAGATTGTGCCCGACCAGCCTCTCCTCCCCTACAACCAGCCCTTTTCCTGGGCGATGCGGGCGGCGTCGGCGCGGTTGCGGGCACCCAGCTTCTGGATCGCGGCCGACAGGTGGTTGCGCACAGTGCCGGGTGACAGGCTGACCCGGGCGGCGACCTCCGCGATGGTCTCGTGCCCGGCGGCCGCGGCGAGCACGTCGGTCTCGCGCTGGCTCAGCGGGCTTTCGCCCTCGGTCAGCGCGGCGGCGGCCAGCGCGGTGTCGACGACCCGCTCGCCCTTGGCCACGCGCCGGATGGCCTCCGCCAGTTGCGCGGCCGGCGCGTCCTTCAGCAGGAAGCCGGCCGCCCCCGCGGCCATGGCCGCGCGCAGGTACCCGGGGCGCCCGAAGGTGGTCACGATCACGATTTTCCCGGGGAAACCCGAGGCCGTGAGCGCCCGGGCCACCTCGATGCCGCCCGGTCTTGGCATCTCGATATCCAGCACGGCCACGTCCGGCTGGTGCTTGCGCGCCATGGCCAGGGCTTCCTCGCCGCCGGCCGCCTCGGCCACCACCTGAATGTCGGACTCGAGTTCGAGCAGGGCCACCAGGGCCTGCCGGACCATGGTCTGGTCTTCAGCGATCACGATGCGCAAGCTCATGTATCCATGATGGCGGGCCGCTCATCCGGATGGGCCCCGCCCGCGTCTAGCCCGTCTAGCGCGCCGGAACCCGGACCAGGAGCCGGAAGCCCTTGCCCGCCTGCCCTTCGCCCGCACTGATCTCACCGCCAGCGGCCCGGGCCCGCTCGGTCAGGCCGGTGAGCCCGGAGCCGTGCTCGCCGGGATCGCGGTCCCAGGACGGCCCGACCCCGTCGTCGGCCACCTCGGCGCTCACCTCGCCCGCCGTGACCGTGACGGTGATCTTCACGGCGCGCGCGCCCGAGTGCCGCACTGCGTTCGTGGCGCCTTCCCGTACCGTCCAGGCGAGCAGCGCGTCGGTGTCCTGGGACAGCTTGAGCGGCGCGGGCGCCTGCACCTGGCAGTCCATCCCGGCCGCGGCGAGCATCTGGCGGGCGGCGGCCAGTTCGCCGGCCAGGCTCGGCTGGCGGTAGCTGGTCACGGCGGCGCGTACCTCGCTGAGCGACCGGCGCGCCACGTCCTCCATGTCCGTGATCTCCCTGGCCGCGCGCCCCGGGTCGGTGCCGATCACGCGTCCAGCCAGTTCCGCCTTGATGGTGATCAGCGACAGGCTGTGCCCGAGCAGGTCGTGCAGGTCGCGCGCGATCCGTAGCCGCTCTTCGGCGACCGCCATCCGGGCCAGCTCGGCCCGGGTCTCCTGCAGTTTGCCGACCAGTTCGCTGCGGCGCGCGGCGGAGTAGGCGAAGAACGCGGCCAGCGGCGGCCCCAGGCCGAGCTCGATGAGGCTGCCGTAGTCGACGCCCTGGGCCAGGCCCACGCTCAAGGCGCCGGCGGCGCACAGGAGGGCGCCGATCCCGGCCACGCGGCTGGAGGCCGAGACGCGGCCCGCGGCCGCGCCGGCCAGGAACGTCGCGCCGATCCAGTTCAGCCCGCCCACCGCGAGGACGGCGATGGCGAACCCGATGGTGACGAGCACGAACGTCCAGGCCATGGGGTCGGCCATCGGCCGTTTCAGGCCGACCACCCACCAGTTGACCACCACGATCAGGACCAGCGTGGCGGGCGCGAGGAACGCGACCTGGGCCGCCGACGGCTTGGCTCCGGCCGAGAAGAACGGTGCGATCAGGAAGAACGTGCACAAGAAGCGGATGAGCAGCACGCGCCTGCGCGACCACTGGTCGCTGGTCTCGATGGCCAGGGCGTCGCCCGGCCTCGCCTCGGGCGGCAGGGCCTGCATGGCCGTGCCGCCCGGGGGAAGCTCGTTGCGCATACGCACATCATGCCTTTCCTGACTCCGGGTCAGGCCGCGGTGCTTCCTGGCGCCA
>DATAVV010000105.1:0-5694 GCA_036267555.1 Streptosporangiaceae bacterium
GCTGTTCATCGTGGAGGGCGACTCGGCCCTGGGCACGGCCAAGCTGGCCCGGGACTCCGAATTCCAGGCGCTGCTGCCGATCCGGGGCAAGATCCTGAACGTGCAGAAGGCGTCGCTGACCGACATGCTCAAGAACGCCGAATGCGCGGCGATCATCCAGGTCATCGGGTCCGGCTCGGGCGCCGCCTTCGACCTGGACGCGGCCCGCTACCAGCGGATCATCTTCATGGCCGACGCTGACGTGGACGGGGCGCACATCCGGACCCTGCTGCTGACCCTGTTCCACCGCTACATGCGGCCGATGCTGGAGGCGGGCCGGGTGTTCGCCGCGGTGCCGCCGCTGCACCGGATCGAGCTGATCAACCCGCGCAAGGGCCAGCAGAAGTACATGTACACCTACAGCGACGCCGAGATGCACCGCGCCCTGCTGCAGCTTGAGCGCCGGGGCCAGCGGTGGAAGGAACCGCCGCAGCGGTACAAGGGCCTGGGCGAGATGGACGCGTCCCAGCTCGCCGAGACCACGATGGATCCCCGGCACCGCACGCTGCGCCGGATCACGATCGAGGACTCGGCCGCGGCCACGAACATCTTCGGCCTGCTCATGGGCAGCGACGTGGCGCCCCGCCGGGACTTCATCATCGGCGGCGCGGCCGAGCTCGACCCGTCCCGCATCGACATGTAGCGCCGCGCGTCCCGGGCCCGTCCTGGTTACGCCGGGGCGGAGCCGCCGAGGGCGGCGACGGGGTGGCGGACCCGGACGCCCGAGCCGTCCCGCCGGCCGTCGGCGGGCGGCAGGTCCACCGCCGAGCCGGCCGCGGTCGCGCCCCGGGCGGGACCGGTCCCGGCCCAGGCCAGTACCAGCACGTCCTCGCCCTTGAGGAACCGGTGGCAGCGGACACCGCCGGTGGCCCGGCCCTTGGGCGGGTACTCGGCGTACGGCGTCACCTTCACGGTCACGGCCGCCGTGCCGGGCAGGGCGCCGGCGCTGCCGGCCACCGTGACCACGACCGGCGGGGCGGGCACGGTCCGCGACGGGTCGACGGCCCCGAACCACACCACGGAGGCGCGGGGACTCAACCGGATGCCCGTCATGCCGCCAGCGGACCGGCCCTGCGGCCGGACCGACGCCGCGCCGAACCTGAGCAACTGCGCGTCACTGGTCATGAACACCAGGTCCTGGGCCTCGTCGGTGAGCTGCACCGCGCCCACGACCCGGTCGCCGTCCTTGAGCGCGATCACATCGAACTCGGCGGCGTTCTGCGGGTAGTCCGGGGTGACCCGCTTGACCACGCCGGCCGCGGTCCCGAGGGCCAGGCCCGTGCCGGCGCCCGGGCCCGAGGCGTCCGCGGCGGCCAGCCCGACCACGGTCTCGTCCCGCTCCAGCGACAGGAACTCGCTGATCGGCGCGCCGCCGGCCAGGCCGGGGGAGTGCGCGCTCGGCGGCAGCGCGGGCAACTCGAGCACGCCGAGCCGGATCAGGCGGCCGTGCGAGGTCACGAGGCCGATCGTGCCCCGCGCGGTGGCGGCCACGGACGAGACGATCACGTCGTGCGCGGAGCGCGGCCCCGCGGCGTCGTGACCCTTGCGGTCGGGGGCGGCGGCCGCCGCGCGTTCCGGATCGGGGTTGTCGGCGTGGTCGGCCGTCCGGGCCAGCAGCCCGGTCGAGGACAGCAGCACCGTGCACGGATCGTCGGCCACCTCCAGGGGCACCGCGGCGGTCCTGGTCGCCCCGCTGCTCTCCAGCAGCACCGTGCGCCGGGGGGTGGCGAACCGCTCGCTGATCTCGCCCAGTTCGGCCGACACGACCTCGCGCAGCCGCGCCTCGGACTCCAGGATCGCGGTCAGCTCGGCGATCTCGCGCTGCAGGGTCTCGCGCTCGCGCTCCAGCTCCAGCCGGTCGTAACGGGTCAGCCGGCGCAGCGGCGTGTCCAGGATGTACTGGGCCTGGATCTCGGAAAGGTCGAAGACCTCCATCAGGCGCTGCTTGGCCGCCGCGGCGTCGTCGCTGGTGCGGATGACCTGGATGACCTCATCGATGTTGAGCAGCGCGACCAGCAGCCCGTCAACCAGGTGCATCCGGTCCTGGCGCTTGCGGCGCCGGAACTCGGTGCGGCGCCGTACCACCTCGATGCGGTGGCCGACGTAGATCTGCAGCAGCTCGCGCAGGCCCAGCAGGCGCGGCTGGCCGTCGACGAGGGCGACGTTGTTGATGCCGAACGTGTCCTCCATCGGGGTCAGCCGGTACAGCTCCTCGAGCACGGCCTCGGGCACGAACCCGCTGCGCACCTCGATGACCAGGCGCAGCCCGTGATGCCGGTCGGTGAGGTCCTTGAGGTCCGAGATGCCGGCCAGCTTCTTGGCCTGGACCAGGTCCTTGATCCTGGCGATCACCTTCTCCGGGCCGATCCCGTAGGGCAGTTCGGTGACGACCAGGCCGGTGCGGCGCGGGGTGAGCTTCTCGACGCGCGCCGCGGCCCTGGTGCGGAAGATGCCGCGGCCGGTCTCGTAGGCCTCCCTGATCCCTTCAAGCCCCACGATCTTCCCGCCGGTGGGCAGGTCGGGCCCGGGCACGAACCGCATCAGCTCGTCCAGGCTCGCGTCCGGGCTGGCGATCAGGTGCCGGGCGGCGGCCACGACCTCGCCCAGGTTGTGCGGGGCCATGTTGGTGGCCATGCCCACGGCGATCCCGGCCGCCCCGTTGACGAGCAGGTTCGGGATCGCGGCCGGAAGCACCTCAGGCTGGGTCAGCGTGCCGTCGTAGTTCGGCACGAAGTCCACGGTGTCCTCGTCCAGTGACCGGGTCATCTCCACGGCCGCGGCGGCCAGCCGGGCCTCGGTGTACCGGTACGCGGCGGCCGAGTCGTCGCCGCCTAGCGAGCCGAAGTTGCCGTGACCGTCGATCAGCGGCAGGCGCATCGCGAACGGCTGCTCCATCCGGACCAGCGCGTCGTAGATGGCCGAGTCGCCGTGCGGGTGCAGCCGTCCCATGACCTGACCGATAACCTGCGCGCATTTGACGTGAGCGCGCTGCGGCGTGAGCCCCATCTCGCTCATCTGGTACAGGATCCGGCGCTGCACGGGCTTGAGCCCGTCCCGGGCGTCGGGCAGCGCGCGCTGGTAGATCACCGAGTAGGCGTACTCGAGGTAGCTGCCCCGCATCTCCTCGGTCACGTCGATGTCGACGATGTTTTCCTCGAAGTCCTCGGGAGGCGGGGTTGTCGTAGTGCGTCTGGCCATGACCGCCATTGTGCCTGCCCCGCCGGGGTTTGCGGGGGACGGCACGCGGACGTCAGGTCGCGGAGAACCCGCCGTCCACGCAGATGACCTGCCCGGTCACGTAGTCGCTGGCCCGGCTGGCCAGGAACACCGCCATGCCCTCGAAGTCCTCGGGCTGGCCGTTGCGCCCGATCATCGTGCGCGCGGCCAGCGCGTCCAGGCGGGCCGGGTCGCTCGATACCTCGGCGGTCAGCGGCGTGACCACGAAACCGGGGGAGACCGCGTTGCAGCACACGCCGCGGCCGGCCCAGGCCTCGGATTGCGACCGGGTCAGCGACGTCAGGCCGCCCTTGGACGCGCCGTACCCGCCGCTGTGGCCGAACGCCCGGGCGGCCTGCTGGGATGCGATGTTGATGATCCGGCCCCAGCGGCGCTGCGCCATCCGCGGCCCGAACCGCTGGCCGAGCAGGAACGGCGCGGTCAGGTTGACCGCGATGGTCTGATCCCAGTCGGCGGCCGTCAGAGAGTCCATGTGCGGTCGCAGATTGATCCCGGCCGAGCTGACGAGGATATCGGGCTCGCCGAAAACCGCCACGGCCTCCTCGGCGCCGCGTTCAAGATCGGCGCGGTCCCCGAGGTCGGCGGCGATCCAGTCCGCTTTCGCGCCTGCGGCGCGCAGGTCGCTGACCGTCGCCGCGAGCCCGTCGGCGCCGCGGGCGATGAGCACCACCCGGGCCCCGGCGCGCGCCAGTGCGCGCGCCATCGCCGCGCCGATACCCGAACTGCCGCCGGTGACCAGGGCGACCCGGCCGTCGAGCGAGAACAGGTCGCTCAGGTACGCGGAGTCGCCGAGAGACGCGGAGCTGTCAGGCACCAGGCAAGGCTAGAGCGCCGGGCGCGCGCCCACGAGGCTCATGGCCCGGGCCGCCAGGCGGCAACCGCTCGCCAGCGCCTCACCCGGCGGCTTCTTGTCCCGCCAGGCCGGCCGGAACCCCGCGCAGAAGGCGTCACCGGCGCCGGTCCCGTCCACGATCCGCTCGACCGGGGGTCCTGGTACCCGGACCGGGTCGGGGCGGCCGTTGGCGTAGAACAGCGCGCCGTCGGACCCGAGTTTCATCACGACCTGCGGATACCAGGCGTTCAGCACCCGCGCCGCCTGCTCGGGCTGGTCCCGGCCGGTGAGCACCCGGGCCTGGTCGCCGTTCACGAACAGCAGGCTGGCTCCGTTGGTGAGCTGCAGGAACGGCTCGGCTCCGACCCGCTCCAGGGGAGCGGTGGACGCGCAGTCCACCGAGACCGTCATCCCGGCGCGGTTCGCGTGGCCGAACGCGGCCAGTGTCGCCGCCCGCGAACCCTCGTTGAGCAGCGTGTAGCCCGAGATGTGCAGGTGGCTTCCTGGGGTGAACAGGTCCTTGGGCAGGTCGTCGGGGGACAGCGCCGCGTTCGCTCCCGGGTCGGAGAGCATGGTGTGGTCACCCTTGTGCGTGACCATGACCACACAGGTGCCCGTGGGCCGCTCCGGGTCCATGACCAGCCGGGCGTCCACGCCGTACCCCATGAGTTCCATGTCCCGGTTGCGGCCGGCGATGTCGGCGCCACGCCGCCCAACGAAGGCTACCTCGGACCCGTCCACGGCCAGCCAGGCGGCGATGTTCGCCCCCGCACCGCCGCCGTGCATGGTCACCGTGGCGGGCGTATCACTGCCGCGGGCAAGCGGCAGTGCCGCGTGCGCGACTGTGTCCGTCATGAGGTCACCAACGACGACAACGCGCGTCATGTGTCGTCACCACCTTGATCACGTGGCTATCTGAGAACTGCCGCAGCGGGGCAAGTCTCTGGTGCTAGCGCATAGAACTTAACAGTTCCTGAGGGCGGTCTCGTGCCGTTCGCGTTCCGAATCCGTGAATAGTGGCGATTCCGGTTAGGTGAGTGGTCGGAAGGACAGCTCGACAGGCCGTCCCGCGACCATCAGCACGGCCTGCTCGGACTCGGCCGCCAGGCGCTGGTTCAGCCAGCCAAGCTGGTCACGGAACACCCGCCCGGCCCGGGTTTCCGGATGCACGCTGAGGCCGACCTCGTCGCTCACCGCGACCACCCGGGCCCTGGTCTGCCGCCAGGCGTCGATGAGTTCGTCCACTTTCGCGGCAATAGACCATTCTGTGGCTGATTCGTCCAGCATTGCCGCGAGCCACGTGCCAGCCCCGTCGAAAAGGACAGCTCCCGATTCTTTACCCAAGACGCCGGCCGCGTCGGAGCTCTCGACGGTCCGCCACCACGAGGGCCGCCGGGCCCGGTGCGCCGCGACCCGCTCCGCCCAGTCGGAATCCGCCCCGGGCTGGAGCCCGGCCGGGTAGGGGCCCGAGGCCAGGTAGGTGACCTCCGGCTCGGCCGCCAGCCTGAGCTCGGCGTGGCGGGACTTGCCCGACCGGGCCCCGCCGAGGACCAGGACCCGCTGCGGCGGGGACGGCTCAGGCGCGC
>DATAVV010000106.1:0-15723 GCA_036267555.1 Streptosporangiaceae bacterium
GCGATCGCGTCCTTCTCGGCCCGGGTGCAGACGTTGATGCTCATCAGCGCCTGGGCCTGCTCGATCGCGGCGGCCTGGGTGAAGTGGACGATGTAGATCGGAGCCTGCCGGGTGGCCAGCAGTTCCTCGAGCGTCTCGTGCAGCGGCGTGATCACGTAGGAGAACAGCAGCGGCACCGGGCGCGCCGCCGAGTGCACGACCGCGGTCGGCCGGCCGGTGCGCCGGGTCAGGTCCCGCTCGAACCGGCCGACGTCGCCGAGCGTGGCCGACATCAGCAGGAACTGGGCCCGCGGCATCTCGATCAGCGGCACCTGCCAGGCCCAGCCGCGGTCGGGGTCGGCGTAGAAGTGGAACTCGTCCATGACCACCAGGCCGACGTCCGCCTGCTCGCCGTCCCGCAGCGCCATGTTGGCCAGGATCTCGGCGGTGCAGCAGATGATCGGGGCCTCGGCGTTGACGCTCGCGTCGCCGGTCATCATGCCCACGTTGGCCGGCCCGAACATCTCACACAGCGCGAAGAACTTCTCCGACACCAGCGCCTTGACCGGGGCGGTGTAGAAGCTGCGCTCGCCCTGGGCCAGCGCGGTGAAGTGCGCGCCCGCGGCCACCAGGCTCTTGCCGGACCCGGTCGGGGTGCTCAGGATCACGTTGGCGCCCGACACGATCTCGATCAGCGCCTCTTCCTGGTGCGGGTACAGGGGCAGGCCCTGCAGCTTGGCCCAGCTTTCGAAGGCGTTGAAGAGATCGTCGGGCTCGGCGGCCTGCGGGATCTGTTCGGTCAGCGTCAGCGTCATGGTCTAGGTATCGTTCCCCCGGGTGCCAGGGGATGACGCTGAGACAACGCCCAGGGCCCGCACCGCATTCCTGGCCAGCGGCGGCTCAGGCACTCGTGCTCGCGCCGCGGCGGGTGGGGAGGTGGCGGGCCAGGAACTCCTCGGTCCGCTGCCACGCCCGGGCCGCGGGCTCGGGCAGGTGGAACATGGCCGACTTCCGGTTGTGGAAGGCGTGTCCCGCGTCCTCCTCGACGTGGATCTCCACGTTGTCCCGCCCCGCCGACGCCTGCTCCACCCGCGCGACCTGGTCCCGCGGGATGTAGGGGTCGCTCCCGCCGAAGTGGAACTGCAGCGGGCTGGTGATCAGGTCCAGCGCCTCGAGGCTGTCCGGCACGCCGGACCCGTAGAACGAGACCACGGCGGCCGGGTCGGTCCGCGCGGCGAGGAAATAGGCGATGGTCCCGCCGAGGCAGAACCCGATGATACCGAGGCCGCCGTCGACCTCGGGCAGCGCGGCCAGGTGGTCGAGCGCGGCGGCCGCGTCGGACACGCCCTGCTCGGCGTCGAAGCGCGAGCCCATCTCCAGCGACCGGGTCAGGCCCTCCTGGTCGTGCTCGGCCTGGTAACCGGGCTCGAGCCGCCAGAACAGGTCCGGTGCCCCGACCACGTAGCCCAGCGCGGCCAGGTCCTCGGCGACGGCGATGATGTAGTCGCTCACGCCGTAGATCTCCTGGATCAGCAGCACTCCGGGGCCGCCGCCCGCGGCCGGCAGCCACAGGTTCAGGCCGAACGATCCATCGGGGGTCGGCACCGACTCGACACGGGACGGCATGGCTAACTCCTCGCTCATTCGCCGAGCGTCTCAGGGCTCGGCGGGACGTCGATGGCGTGCTCGCGCAGCGAGGAGAGGGGAACGATCTCCAGCGCCCGCTCGTGGGTGGAGGCGAGCACCACGTAGGCCGCCGCGCCGTCACCGTGGGCGCGCAGCCAGTTCGCCGCGGTCACGCACCAGCGGTCCCCGGGCACCAGGCCGGGGAACCGGTACTGCGGCACCGGCGTGGACAGGTCGTTGCCGATCCGGCGCTGGTGCTCGAGGAACTCGGCGGTCACCACCGCGCAAATCGTGTGGCTGCCCAGGTCCTCGGGGCCGGTGTTGCAGCAGCCGTCCCGGTAGAACCCGGTCACCGGGTCGTCGCCGCACGGCTCAAGCTCACCGCCCAGCACATTGCGTTCGCCCATGCCTGAAGTATTGCCTACCAGCCGGCCCGCGCCCCTGACTGCCCACGGTTCCTGGCTTAGCGCAGATAATCGATGTTGGCCCGTTTTGCGAAATAGCATCAGGCATGACCACCCTGGGCGTGGTTGCAGCCGGAGCGCTGCTGAGCGTCGCGGTAGCCGAGATGTCGCACTACCTGGCCATGCGCGGCGTGGTGGCGTCGTGCCGGGCCGGGCGGAGCGCCCACGGCAGGACCAGCGAGGCAGTCATCGTGCTGGGCTTTCCGCCGCGCCGTGACGGCCGGACGAACGCGGTCCAGCGGTGGCGGTGCCGGATCGCCGTCCGCTCGCTCGATCCTGGCCGGTCGTCGATCCTGATCATGACCGGCGCCGCGACGAGGGGACGCAGATCCGAGGCCGAGGTCATGGCCAGCTACGCCCAAGACATACTCGGCGTGCCGGCGCAGCAGATCATGCTGGAGGATCAAGCCCGGTCCACCTGGGACAACATCAGCTACAGCCTGCCTTTAGCCGAGCAGTTCACCGCCATCAAGATCGCCTCCGATCCCTTCCACGCACGCAAAGCGCATCGCTACGTCGCCAGGATCAGGCCGGATCTCGTCACTCGCCTGGAACCTGCGCGCTGCTACCGGCCCGGTGAGTACGTGCTGCTCAAGGCGGCCATCTTGGCGTACGAGATCTGGTCGCGCGCGCGGCGTCGCGGCACCGCTCTGGTCTCTCGTGGTTGAGCTGCCACGTCCGATGCCTGGCAAATCGGGGGGTGCTGACCTGGGGACGGGTCAACTTAGATGAGAACGCTATTGCGGCATGTCTCAGTCAATCTGGTCCGTGCTCACGGGATGGTCCGGATTTCTCATTGAACATGGCCCCGTGAGATGCGATCCGGGCTGCGGCGGATAGGTGCGCGACGCGACGCAAGGGCGCTGAAGGATCGTGACCGTGCCGCAAGCGCAGATTCTTTGCTGGCCAGTGTCGCGGTGCGCCGGGCGGTCGGCTAGGTCTTTTCGCGCACCGCGGCAAGGCGGCCGGTGGCAACCCGTGTGCCGGGGCCATCCGGATACCAGGTGCCTATCACCACGCCAGCGATGCCGACCTCGCTGGCTGGCCAGTGCCTGGTCACGACGCGGCACAGCTCGATGGTGACCGTGTCAGCGGTCAGGTTTCCTGGCATGAGCCGGTGGCCGCGTGCCTCAGCGTGCCCAACGCCGTGCTTGCTGCTCGGATCGGAGACTCCGCTGATCGCGACCAGGCGCAGCAGTTCGCTGCGCCAGATGGGGTCTGCCTCGCCGTCGTAGATCCAGCGAGTGCCGAGCACGCTGTGCTCCGCGGTGGCGATGAGCGCATGTGCCGCAGCGAGCGCCCCGTCGGTGACGGCTGTGCCGCGGTAGGTCATCGGGACCTGGTAGAGCACCGTGCCGTCCGTCACCAGATGGGTCTCGATACCGACCTGGCCGGCGGGGTCCTCCAGCCGGAAGTAGCCGACCGGCGCCAGGGATGGGGTGCCGGTTCCCAGATACCACGGCTGACGTGCCACCCACCCTGGCAGGAAGTCACGAAAGTGCGGCGTGAGAGTCGCACCCGGATGAACCTTGGCCACGCGCGCACTCTAGCCGTTCGCGGCCTAGCCGTTCGCGGCGGAACGCCGCGGGTGGTCTTGCGCCGTTGAGCGCACGCCGCGCTAGCTGGGCTGGCAGGGTCCGCCAGGCAGGACAAGCCCGGTGACTGACATGGCCAGCCAGCGGCCTCCCTGGCGTGTTCGCGGGTCAGGGCGAGGTCACTGCGAGAGGATCGTGCCAGCGGGCGTTCCTGGCGCCCAGAGCGATCGCCTGGGCCAGGACGTCGATGTTGATCAGGGCCTCGGCTATCTCCGCCGGGCCGGGCCGGCTAGCGGGCTGGCGGGGCTAGCGGAGCTTGCCGAGGCGGTCCAGGGCCTCGTCGGCCTCGCGCAGCAGCGTGTCGATCACGTCGGCCACGGAGCGGACCTCGTTCATCCGCCCGACGATCTGCCCGACCGGCATCGGCACCACGTCCGGCTGGCCCGAGCGCATCAGGCGCTGGTGGGCCTCGCTGACCAGGAGGTTCTGCAGCGGCATCGGGAGCGGTTCGGGCGCGCCCGGCTCGGCCCAGGCCTGCGTCCACCGGTTCTTGAGCAGGCGGGCCGGCTTTCCGCTGTAGATCCGCGAGCGCACCGTGTCCGACGAGGTGGCCGCGAGCAGCGCCTCGCGCATCGCGGGCGCGGCCGCGGTGAGCGCGTACTCCTCGGTGGTGAGCCAGGCCGAGCCCATCCACACGCCGACCGCGCCGAGCGCGAGCGCCGCGGCGACCTGGCGGCCGCAGCCGATACCGCCCGCGGCCAGCACCGGCACCTGCGGGCCGACCGCGTCGACGATCTCCGGCACCAGCACCATGCTCGCGATCTCGCCCGTGTGGCCGCCCGCCTCGTAGCCCTGGGCCACGATGATGTCCACGCCGCTGGCCACGTGCGAGCGGGCGTGCTTTGCCTTCCCGGCCAGCGCCGCCACCCGCATGCCGCGCTCGTGGGCCCGGTCGATCACGTCGGGCGGCGGCGAGCCGAGCGCGTTCGCGATCAGCCGCGCGGGGTGAGCCAGGGCCACCTCCACGTGCTGCCTGGCCACCGAGTGCAGCCAGCCGAGCACGCCGTCGCGTTCGGCCGAGTCATCCGGCAGCGGCGGGACGCCGAGCTTGAGCAGCGTCTGGTCCACGAAGTCCTTGTGCCCGGGCGGGATCATCTTGTCCAGGTCCACGGCGGCGCCCTCGGTGGGCACCTTCGCGGGCATCACGACGTCGACCCCGTACGGGCGGCCGCCGGTGTTGGCGTCCATCCAGCCCAGCACGGCGTCCAGTTCCTCGGGGTCGTTGAAGCGCACGCAGCCCAGCACGCCCAGACCGCCTGCCCGGCTGATCGCCGCGGCCACGTGCTCCGACGGGGTGAACCCCACGATGGGGTGCTCGATCTCAAGCAACTCGCACAGCGAGGTCCGCACGCTTCTCCTCTCACAGGCCATGATCGTGGAGCATGGTGCGTGTTATACGCGCGCGATCCTCCACGATCAAGCAGCAACCCCGGCGCAGCAGCGCGCCATGGGATTGAAAGTAGAACGTGTTATCGTTTCGGGCAAGTCCCAGGCGGATGCGTAAGGAGAATATTGCCGCGATGACCTCGACGTCTGAACCCGGCAGTGCTGGCCTCGGGGGGGCGACCCCCCCAGACCCTCCCGCTGCTGGCCTCGGGGGGGCGACCCCCCCAGACCCCCCCGTGCCAGACCCCCCCGCGCACGCCCTGGTCGAACGGCGCGGCCACGTCCTGGTCGTGACGATGAACCGCCCCGAGGCGCGCAACGCGCTCTCCACGCCCATGATGGCGATCATGCGCCAGGCCTGGGACGAGGCGGACGGCGACCCGGACATCCGGGCGTGCGTGCTGACCGGCGCCGGGGGGGCGTTCTGCGCGGGCGCCGATCTGAAGGCGATGACCAAGACCCACCCCAGTGCCGCGTTCAAGAACAATGAATTTGATCTTTCCGTGATCGAGCCGCTGCTCAAGGGGCGGCGGCTGACCAAGCCGCTGATCGCCGCGGTCGAGGGGCCCGCGATCGCGGGCGGCACCGAGATCCTGCAGGCGACCGACATCCGGGTGGCGGGCGAGAGCGCCCGGTTCGGCATCTCCGAGGCACGCTGGGGCCTGTTCCCGCTGGGCGGCTCGGCCGTGCGCCTGGTGCGGCAGATCCCGTACACGGTCGCGGCCGACCTGCTGCTGACCGGGCGGCACATCAGCGCGGCCGAGGCCCGCGAGATCGGCCTGGTCGGCCACGTCGTGCCGGACGGCCAGGCGCTGGCCAAGGCGCTGGAGATCGCGGACATGATCGCGGCCAACGGCCCGGTGGCGGTCCGGGCGATCCTGCGCACGATCCGCGAGACCGAGGGCATGGCCGAGAACGACGCGTTCAAGCTGGAGGCCGAGATCGGCAAGGCGGTGTTCGCGAGCGAGGACGCCAAGGAGGGACCGCGGGCCTTCGCCGAGAAGCGCCGTCCGCACTTCAACGACCGCTAGCGCCCGGCCTGACCGGGGTCCGCGGCATGGTCGCCGGCATGGTCGCCGGCCGCCGCACGGTCGCCGGCCGCGGCATCGTCGGTGCCGGAGTCACCGGCGCTGGCCGCGCCCGGGTCGTCCGCCGCGTTCTTCCTGACCCGCAGCCTCCGGCGGCGCCGGGGCTTGCCGGGCGGGGCGACCTCGTCGGGCGTCTGCGGCGTGCTGCGCGGCGCGGACACGCCCGGCTTGCGGTCGTCGAACGTGACCTCGATCATCTGCTCCTTGCGCCGCTGGTTCTGCAGCGCCTGCATCGCCATGCTGGCCCGGTCGGCCTCGGTGAGCGGCGGCTGGATGATGGACCGCGGCCAGAGCCGCCGGGCCACGACGACGTTGACCTCGGCCGAGTACACGGTGATCTCGACGGCCAGGTAGATCCAGGCCAGCAGGCCGAGCACGGTCGCGAAGATGCCGTAGGCCGAGTCGCTGTGCAGGAAGTGATGCACCAGGTACGTGCCCAGGATCTGCAGCAGCGTCCAGGCGATCCCGCCGACGACCGCACCGGGCACCAGCCGCTGACTCGGCACGCCCTTCGGCGTCAGCACCCGGAACGCACCCAGGTACATGCCGATGTTCACGACGAACGCGAGCACCTCGGCCAGGATCACGATCACGAGCGTGTGGTGGCCGAAGGTGTCCAGGCTGGCCAGCAGCGTGGTGCCGATCACGCCCGCGCCGAGCAGGCTGATGAACAGCAGGGCCCGGCCGAGGCGCTGCACGAAACCCGGCCGGGCAGGCCCGGGCAGGTTCCAGACCTGCTCCATCGTGAACAAGCCGGCCTGGGCCAGCCCCGTCGTCCCCCAGAGCAGGCCGACCAGGCCCACGATCAGCCCGATGATGCTGGAGCGCTTGAGTTCGTGCACGTTCCCCGTCAACTGCTTGCCGAGCACCGGGGCTTGGTTGGCCACCGTGTTGAGTACGTCCTGGCGGAACGAGGCGTCCACGGCGGAGGCCAGGCCGAGGATCGTCACCAGGACGAGCAACAGCGGGAACATCGACACGAAGGCCGAGTACGCGAGGTTGGAGACCAGCACCCCGCCGTTGTCGTCCCCGTACTTCTTCACCACGCCGTAGACGAACGCGGCCGGCGTGAAACGCCGCTGCGTGGCGTCTACCTTCCTGATCGCCCGTTCGATCGGATTCATCGCGCGCCCACCTGTTCTGCCTGGCCTTTCGCTGCCCGTCAGGCGGGTGCGCAAACGCCGGCGGCGGCCTGCCCTGGAGCCCGCGGGCCCGTTTCCCGATCTAGGCCGCAAACCGGCATATGTAACGTTCTGCGTCGTAGGTCACGCATGCGGTGCGGCAGGTTCCGGCTCCCGGTCAGGGCTGCGGGCCGACCAGGCGTCGATCAGGGCGAGGACGGCGCCGATGTAGGCGTCGACGTCAAGCTGCGGGTTCCAGGCTTGCTGCAGGACCAGGCCCTCGAAGATCGAGGCGCACACCCGCGCGGCGCCCTCCGGGTCGATCCCGGCCGACATCCGGCCGTCCCGCTGGCCGTGCCGGAACAACTCGGTAAGGATCTTGATCGGCTCGTCGAGGCCGTCGCGGACGATGTCCATCACGCGGTCGTTGCGCAGCGCCTCGCCCCAGACCTGGACGGTGACCCGCCGCCAGCGCTGCTCATCCGGCTCGGCCAGGCGCCCGAGCGTGGCCTGGGCGAGCAGGCGCAGCGCGTCGCCCACGTCGTCGCTGGTGCTCACCTCGGCGAACGCGGCGGCCTCGGCCGTGCGGTGCTCGGTGGCGATGGCCGCGACGATGTCCTCCTTGGACGGAAAGTAGCGGTAGATCGCCCCCGCGCTCAGCCCGGTCTCGGCCACGATGTCCTGCATGGTGGTGCGGTGGAACCCGTCCCGCGCGAAGCACGTGATCGCGGCGTCCATGATCTGCCGGCGCCGGGACTCCAGGTAGCTGTCGTCCACTCGGGGCATCTCAGTTCCTTCTCTCAGTTCCTTCTCGACGCGGCGACGTGGTAGTAAGCGGGGACGCTCGGGCAGTGCCCATCGGGGTAGAAGCGCGGGACCGCGTCACTGACGGCCACGTCCCATTCCAGGGTGAAGCCCGTCCGGGCCGGACGGCGCGGGCCCGGGCACACGGTCAGCGGGCCCGGGCACATCGGTCAGATGGCGCGATCGCGGCCGGCCCAGTACGGGTCGCGCAGCTTGCGCTTGTAGAGCTTGCCGTTGGGGTCGCGCGGCAGTTCGTCGACGTAGTCGATGCTCCGCGGCAGCTTGAACTTCGCCACCCGGCTGGCCAGGAACGCCAGCAGTTCCCTGGTCAGTGCCTCGCCGGGCTCAATCCCGGCGAGCGGCTGGACCACGGCCTTGATCTGCTCGCCCCAGTCGTCGTGGGGGATGCCGAACACGGCCACGTCGGCCACGGCGGGGTGACAGCTCAACTCCGACTCGATCTCGGCCGGGTAGATGTTGACGCCACCCGAGATGATCATGTCGCTGCTGCGGTCGCAGAGATACAGGAAGCCGTCCTCGTCCAGGTAGCCGATGTCCCCCACGGTGAACATCTCGTCCGCCCACGCGGCGTCGGTCTTCTCCTGGTCGCCGTGGTAGGAGAACGTCGACGAGCCCATCTTCATGTAGACCAGCCCCTGGGTGCCCGCGGGCACCTCGTGCCGGGCCCGGTCCAGGACCTTGATCTGCGAGCCGCGCCACGGCAGGCCGACCGAGCCCGGCTTGCGCAGCCACTGCGGTGAGGTGATCATCGTGCCGCCGCCCTCGGTCGCGGCGTAGTACTCCACGATGACCGGGCCCAGCCACTCGATCATCTTGCGCTTGACCTCGGGCGGGCACGGCGCGGCGCTGTGGATCACCGCGCGCAGCGAGGTCGTGTCGTACTTGGCGCGCACCGGGTCGGGCAGCGCGAGCAGCCGGCGGAACTGGGTCGGCACCGCGTGGGTGTGGGTCACCCGGTGGGTCTCGATGAGGCGCAGCATGTGCTCGCCGTCCCAGCCGTCCATCAGCACGACCGGGTGGCCAAGCTGGAGCGAGATCGCCGCGAAGTTCAGCACGGCGGTGTGGTACAGCGGCGAGCAGCACAGGTGCACGTGGTCGTCGAACGGCGCCAGGTCGAACAGGCTGAAGAACCAGGTCGCCATCATGGTGGCCGCGGCGTCGGGGTCCATGCCGGTGAGCGGGCGGCGCACGCCCTTGGGCCGGCCGGAGGTGCCCGATGTGTACAGCATCGGCGCGCCGTGCGTGCGCTCGGCCGGGCGCGCGGCCGGCCCGTCGTCGCCGAGCGTGGCGGCCGGCGCGAAGCCCGGCACCGCCCCGACCGCGAACCGGGGCCCGACGCCGGCCAGGTCGGCCGCCTCCGCGGCGACCGCGGCGAACCGCTCGTGCGCCACGAACGCCTTGGCCCCGCTGTCGCGCAGGATGTAGGCGACCTCGGCGGCGGACAGGTGCCAGTTGACCGGCACCACGTACAGGCCGGTCTCGATGGCGGCGAAGTACACGGCCAGCGCGGTGGCGCTGTTCGGCAGCAGCGCCGCGACCGTGTCCCCGTGTCCCAGTCCGAGCGCCTGCAGGCCGCGCCCGAAGCGGTCGGCCTCGCGGGCCAGTTCCGCGTAGGTCACCAGGCGTCCGTCCGGGTCGATCACGGCGGTCCGGTCCGGCATGGTCTCGGCGATCGCCCACAGGCCGATAGGTTGGCTCACGATTCCCAAACTTAGAACAAGTTCTACTTTCGGACAAGCACCCACCTGCCAGGCTATGGTCGTGTTGTTGCCGCCTAGCAAAGAAACGTGTTTCACTCTTGACCGTGAATCAGCCCTTGACCGCGCCACTGGAGATCGGGTTCGACTACACCCGCTCGCTCGGCCCGACGCTGAGCCAGTTCATGGCGGGCCTGGCCGGGCGGCGCATCCTCGGAGCCCGGGGCGCCGACGGCCGGGTGCACGCGCCGCCGTTCGAGTACGACCCGGTGACGTCGGCCCCGCCGGAGGAACTCGTCCCGGTCGGCTCCGACGGCACGGTGACGACCTGGTCCTGGGTGCCGGAGCCGCTGGAGGGCCAGCCGCTGACCCGCCCGTTCGCGTGGGCGCTGATCCGCCTGGACGGCGCGGACACCGCGATGCTGCACGCCGTGGACGCCGGATCGGCGCAGGCCATGCGGACCGGGATGCGCGTGCGGGCGCGGTGGGCGGACAGCCCGGTCGGCCACATCCGCGACATCGTGTGCTTCGAGCCCGGTGACGGGAGCGAGCCGGAACCTCCGGCAGAAGGCTCGGCGAGCATAAAAATGGTGACGACGCCGGTCAAGCTGCACTACCAGCACGTCGCGTCGGCCGGGGAGAGCGCCTTCCTGCGCGGGCTGGCCGAAGGCAAGCTGCTCGCGCAGCGGTGCCCGGCCTGCGGCAAGGTCTACATCCCGCCGCGCGGGGCCTGCCCCACCTGCGGCGTGCCGACCGCCGAGGAGGTCGAACTGCCCGATACCGGCGTCGTGACCACGTTCTGCGTGGTGAACGTGGACTACCCGGGGCAGCGCGTGGCGGCGCCCTACGTGGCCGCGGCGGTGCTGCTGGACGGGGCCGACATCCCGTTCCAGCACCTGATACTGGGCTGCGATCCGGGCGAGGTCCGGATGGGCATGCGGGTACGGGCGTTCTGGAAGCCGCGCCACCTGTGGGGCACCACGCCCGAGAACATCGACCACTTCTTTCCCACCGGCGAGCCGGACGCGCCGTACGAGTCCTATGCCCACCACCTGTGAAGGACGGCACTCGATGAGGAGGGCAGCGCAGTGACGGACGTGGCCGTCGTCGGCTTCGCCCAGTCCCCGGTCGTGCGTCACGGCGAAGGCACCACCAGCGGCGTGGAGATGCTGGTGCCGATCTTCGCCGAGGTGCTCCAGGCCACCGGGCTGACCAAGGGCGATGTCGGCTTCTGGTGTTCGGGTTCCTCGGACTACCTGGCCGGGCGGGCATTCTCGTTCGTGCAGGCGGTGGACGCGATCGGCGCGTTCCCGCCGATCATGGAGTCGCACGTGGAGATGGACGGCGCCTGGGCCCTCTACGAGGCCTGGGTGAAGATCCTGGCCGGCGAGGCGGATATCGCGCTGGCCTACGGCTTCGGCAAGTCCTCCGCCGGGCAGTTGCGGCGGGTGATGGCCCTGCAACTCGATCCCTACCTGGCGGCCCCGCTCTGGCCCGACTCGGTGAGCATCGCGGCCCTGCAGGCCCGGCTCGGCATCGAGGCCTGGCTGTGGACCGAGGCGCAGATGGCCGACGTCGCGGCGCGCAGCCGCGGCGCGGCGCTCACGAACCCGAAGGCGCAGGTGTCCGGCGAGGTCACGGCCGAGAAGCTGCTCGCGGAGCCCTACATCGCCGACCCGCTGCGCGCCCACGACTGCGCGCCGGTCGGCGACGGGGCCGCCGTCGTGATCATGGCGTCGGAGCAGCGGGCGCGCGAGTTGTGCGAGCGGCCGGCCTGGATCACCGGGTTCGAGCACCGGATCGACTCCGCGTCGCTGGGCGCGCGCGACCTGACCGCGGCGCCGTCCGCGGCGGCCGCCGCGGTCGCGGCCGGGCGGGCGGGCGAGGGCGGCAGGGCGGGCGAGGGCGGCAGGGCGGGCGGGGGCGGTCTGGACGTGGCCGAGGTGCACGCGCCGTTCACGCACCAGGAGATCCTGCTCCGCGCCGCCCTGGGGCTGGGCGACGGGGTTCGCATGAACCCGTCGGGCGGCGCGCTCTGCGGCAACCCGATGTTCGCCGCGGGCCTGGCCCGGATCGGGTCAGCGGCGCAGCAGATCATGTCGGGCGGCGCGGGACGGGCGCTCGCCCACGCCACCAGCGGCCCGGCTCTGCAGCAGAACCTCGTCTGCGTGATGGAGGCCCGATGAAGCACAGGGCGGCGGTCCTCGGCGTCGGCCAGACCCGGCACCGGTCCCGGCGCACCGACGTCTCGATCGCCGGGCTGTGCCGCGAGGCGGTGGACCGGGCGCTCGCCGACGCGGGAACCACTCTGGCCGACATCGACGCGGTCGTGGTCGGCAAGGCGCCCGACCTGTTCGAGGGCGTGATGATGCCCGAGCTGTACATGGCCGACGCGCTCGGGGCGATCGGCAAGCCGCTGCTGCGCGTGCACACGGCGGGATCGGTCGGCGGGGCCACGGGGAACGTGGCGACCAGCCTGGTCCAGGCGGGCGTCCACCGGCGGGTGCTCGCGGTGGCGTTCGAGAAGCAGTCGGAGTCGAACGCGATGTGGGCGCTGTCGATCATGCCGCCGTTCAGCATGCCGCTGCTGGCCGGCGCGGGCGGGTACTTCGCGCCGCACATCCGCGCCTACATCCGGCGCTCCGGCGCCCCCGAGCACATCGGCGCCATGGTGGCGGTCAAGGACCGGCGCAACGGCAGCCGCAACCCCTACGCCCACCTGCAGCAGCCCGATATCACGCTGGAGTCGGTGCGCTCCTCCCCCATGCTGTGGGACCCGGTCCGCTACGACGAGACGTGCCCGTCCTCCGACGGCGCCTGCGCGGTCGTCATCGGCGACGAGGCGGCGGCCGGGGCGGCGCAGGCCGACGGCCGCCCGGTGGCCTGGATCCGGGCCACGTCGATGCGCACCGAGCCGACGATGTTCTCGGGCAAGGACCACGTCAACCCGCGGGCGGGCGCCGACGCCGCCGCCGCGTTGTGGCGGCAGGCGGGCATCCGCAACCCGCTGGAGGAGATCGACGTGGCCGAGATCTACGTCCCGTTCTCCTGGTTCGAGCCGATGTGGCTGGAGAACCTGGGCTTCGCGGCCGAGGGGCAGGGCTGGCGGCTCGTCGAGGCCGGCGAGACCGAGATCGGCGGCAAGCTGCCGGTCAACCCGTCGGGCGGGGTGCTCAGCTCCAACCCGATCGGCGCCTCGGGCCTGCTGCGCTTCGCCGAGGCCGCGCTGCAGGTCATGGGCAAGGCCGACGACCATCAGGTGCCCGGGGCCGCCGTGGCGCTCGGGCACGCCTACGGTGGCGGCTCCCAGTACTTCTCGATGTGGGTGGTGGCCTCGACCCCGGGCTGACCCCGCGCCCGCCGGTACTCCCCCGGCACCGGAACCGTCCCGGCCGCCCGTGGCGTCGGCCGCCCGTGGCGGCGGCGGCGCCGGTGCGGCTCAGTCGTAGCTGACCGGCAGCTTCTTGATGCCGTTCAGCCAGCCCGAGCGCAGCCGTTCCGGCTCGCCCGCCTGGCGGATGTCCGGCATGTGGTCGGCGATCGCGTTGAAGATCAGGTCGATCTCCAGCCGGGCCAGGTTGGCGCCGAGGCAGAAGTGGGCTCCGCTGCCGCCGAACCCGAGGTGCGGGTTGGGGCTGCGCCGGATGTCGAACCGCTCGGGGTGGTCGAAGACCTCCTCGTCGAAGTTGGCCGACCGGTAGAACAGGCCGACCCGCTGGCCGGCCTTGACCTGCTGCCCGCCCAGCGTGGTGTCGGACAGCGCGGTGCGCTGGAACACCGTGACCGGGGTGGCCCAGCGGACGATCTCGTCGGCCGCGGATTCCGGCCGCTCGGCCCGGAACAGCTCCCACTGGTCGGGGTGCTCGAGGAAGGCGAGCATCCCGTGCGAGATCGCATTGCGGGTGGTCTCGTTGCCCGCCACGGCCAGCAAGATCACGAAGAAGCCGAACTCGTCCGACGAAAGCTGGCCGCCGTCGACGTGGGCGTTGACGAGCTTGGTGACGATGTCGTCCCGGGGGGACTGCCGGCGGTCCTCGGCCATCGCCATCGCGTAGCCGACAAGCTCGGCCGCGGCCGCGGCCGGGTCGGCGGTGTACTCGGGGTCGTCGTAGCCGACCATGTCGTTGGACCAGTCGAAGACCTTGCGCCGGTCGTCCTGGGGTATGCCGATCAGTTCCGCGATCGCCTGCAGCGGCAGTTCGGCCGCGACGTCGGTCACGAAGTCGCCACTGCCGCTGTCCAGCGCCGCCCGCATGATCTGCCCGGCGCGCTCCGACAGGGTCGAGCGCAGGTCGTTGATGGCCCGGGGGGTGAAGCCGCGCGAGACGATGCCCCGCAACTGGGTGTGCTGCGGCGGGTCGATGTTGAGCAGGACGAACCGCTGCAGTTCGATCTGGTCCCGGGTGGCGCCATCCTGGTGGCGGATGATCGCGGTGTTCTCCCAGGAGGAGTAGTGGTCGCTGTCCCGGGAGACCGCTACCACGTCGGCGTGCCGGGTGACGGCCCAGTAGCCCTCGTCGTCGAACCCGCCCGTGCCGCGCGGCTGCGGGTGCCACCAGACCGGCGCGGTCCGCCGCAACTCGGCGAACTCCGCCATCGGCACCCGGCGCGAGTACAGGTCGGGATCGGTCAGGTCGAAACCCGGCGGGATGTTCGGCTCGGCCATGACTGCTCCGCCCTCCGCTAGAACGTGTTCCAGTTTTGATTGAATCATGATTGGCTTGCTACGTGAACAGCGGGTCGTGCCTGATCCGGGAACACGTTCTACTATGAGGAAGCCGGTCCGGACGCACAAGGACAACGGCACAGCCGGACGAACGCACAGGGAGCTACGGTGGGCACTGCGGTGATCGTGGAGGCTGTCCGGACACCGATTGGCAAGCGCGGCGGGGTACTCGCAGGCATGCACGCCGCGGAGATCCTCGGCCACGCCCAGCGCGGGCTGCTCGATCGCGCGGGCATCGACCCCGCCGGGGTGGAGCAGGTGGCCGGCGGCTGCGTGACCCAGGCGGGCGAGCAGTCCAGCAACATCACCCGCACCTCGTGGCTGCACGCGGGCCTGCCGTACCAGACGGGCTGCCTGACCCTGGACGCCCAGTGCGGCTCGGCGCAGCAGGCGGCGCACCTCGTGGCCGGCCTCATCGCGGCCGACGCCATCGAGGCCGGCATCGCGTGCGGCGTGGAGGCGATGAGCCGGGCGCCGCTGGGGACCAACGTCGGGATCGACGCGGGCACGCCCCGGCCCGCCACCTGGGACATCGACATGCCGAACCAGTACCTGGCCGCGGAGCGGATCGCCGAGCGGCGCGGCCTGTCCCGCGACGAGGTGGACCGCTTCGGCCTGCGCTCGCAGACCCTGGCCCAGCTGGCCTGGACCCACGGGCGGTTCGACCGCGAGATCGTGCCCGTGCAGGCGCCGGTGCTGGACGCGGACCGCAAGCCGACCGGCGAGACCCGTACGGTCGACCGCGACCAGGGCCTGCGCGAGACCAGCCTGGAGGCGCTGGCCAAACTGCGGCCGGTGCTCGAGGACGGCGTGCACACCGCGGGCACGTCCTCGCAGATCTCCGACGGCGCCGCCGCGGTGCTGCTGCTCGAGGAGGGCCGGGCGCGCGCCCTTGGCCTGCGCCCGCGGGCGCGGATCGTGGCCCAGTGCCTGATCGGCGCCGAGCCCTACTACCATCTCGACGGGCCGGTGGCCGCCACCGAACGGGTGCTACAGCGCAGCGGCATGACGATCGGCGACATCGACCTGTACGAGGTCAACGAGGCGTTCGCGTCGGTCGTGCTGTCCTGGATGCAGGTGCATAAGCCCGACCCGGAGCGGGTCAACGTCAACGGCGGGGCCATCGCGCTCGGCCACCCCGTGGGCAGCACGGGAGCGCGGCTGATCACCACGGCCCTGCACGAGATGGAGCGGCGGGACGCGAGCACGGCGCTGA
>DATAVV010000107.1:0-5904 GCA_036267555.1 Streptosporangiaceae bacterium
CGTGAGCGCCTCGAACAACTCGTCCAGCGTGCCGAACCCGCCCGGCAGCACCACGAACGCCTGCGAGTACTTGATGAACACCGTCTTGCGGACGAAGAAGTACCGGAACTCCAGGCCGATGTCGACGTACTCGTTGAGGCCCTGTTCCAGGGGCAGCTCGATGCCGAGGCCGACCGACACCCCGCCGGCGCTCACCGCTCCCTTGTTCGCCGCCTCCATGATCCCGGGCCCGCCCCCGGTGATGACCGCGTAGCCGGCCCGGGCCAGCCCGGTGCCGATCTGCTGCGCACGCTGGTAGTCCGGGCTCCCCGGGCGGGTCCGCGCCGACCCGAACACGGTGACGGCCGGGCCCAGTTCGGACAGCAGCCCGAAACCCTCGACGAACTCGGCCTGGATCCGCAGCACCCGCCACGGGTCGGTATGCACCCAGTCACTGGGCCCGCGCAGATCGAGCAGCCGCTGGTCGGTGGTCGTCTTCGGGATGTGCTTGCCACGCAGCGTCGCTGGTCCCTGGCGGCGCAGGCGGCGGTGAGGCTCCGGGTGCACGCTCATGATCCCATAACGTAGCCCCGCTGCCGCGGCACCTGCGCTGACGGGCCAGGCGGGTGCCGCGCGGCCCGGGCGGCCGGGGAGGCGCCCGGGGTCGCTGTCGCCGCGTTATGGCTGAAGGTCTTTACGCACAATCTCTCCCGGCCCGGGTTGATATCGGGCTCTCCCGGCCCGGGTTGATATCGGGCGCGCGGAGCCCGCCGGCCAACGGGTAACTTCAGAAGGATGCCTAAAACACGCCGCCGCCTACGGCGCCGCATATTTTCCGGCGTCAGCCTGCTCATCGTCGTGGTCGTGGTGCTCGGCCTGTACGTGGCGTTCCGCAGCGTCGCGCCGTTGCTTCAGGGCACCGACTGCACGGCCGCCGGCGACGGCGAGGCCATCTCGCTGGACACCGGCCAGGCCGGGATCGCGGCCACGATAGCCGGCGTCGCGCAGAAGCAGGCGATGCCGACGCGCGCGGTCACGGTGGCGTACGCGGCGGCCCTGCAGGAATCGAAGCTGCGCAACCTGAGCTACGGCGACCGCGACTCGGTCGGGGTGTTCCAGCAGCGGCCATCGGAGGGCTGGGGCCCGCGCCGCGATCTCGAAGACCCGGTGTACGCGACGTCGCGGTTCTTCCAGGCCCTGGCCAAGGTGCCCGGGTACCAGCAGATGCCGGTCCCGCAGGCGGCGCAGGCCGTGCAGCACAGCGCCGACGGGCAGGCCTACGAGCAGTACCAGCAGATGGCCACGCAGTTGACCTCCGCGTTCACCGGGCAGGACCCGCACGGTGTCTGGTGCTGGTACGCGCAGAAGATCAGCGGGGACGCGCGGGTCGACGCCGCGACCTCGGGGCTGGCCCACGCGTTCGGGCCGCAGGCCACCCGCCCGACCGCGGATCCGGGGATGATCGTGCAGGTCCGGAGCGCACCCATGGGCTGGACGGTGGCCGCGTGGCTGGTCTCCCACGCCCAGCAGTACCGGATCGACAACCTCCAATACGAGGGCTACCAATGGACGGCCGCCAACGGTAAGCAAGGATGGGCCAAAGCAGTTTCTCCGGCTCCGCCAGGGAGCCTCGTGCTTGGCTGATAGCCTGCGGTCCGTGGGGACGGAAGAGGAGTGAGAAAGTGACGTACATCATCACCCAGTCCTGCGTAGATCTGTTGGACAAGACATGCATTGAAGAATGTCCTGTGGACTGCATCTACGAGGGCGAGCGCATGCTGTACATCCACCCGGACGAGTGCGTCGACTGTGGTGCCTGCGAACCGGTTTGCCCGGTCGAGGCGATCTACTACGAGGATGACGTGCCCGGCCAGTGGAGAGATTACTACCGGGTCAATGTTGACTTCTTTGCGAACATCGGTTCGCCAGGCGGCGCGTCCAAGGTTGGCAAGATCCACGGCGATCACCCGCTCGTGGCGTCGCTGCCGCCGCAGCCGCACTGATAACCGCCGCTGGCCGGGGGACGTCGCGTGCCGACTCTCGTTACCCGATTGCCCCGGTTTCCCTGGAATGCGCTCGAGCCCTACAAGGTCAGGGCGCTGGCTCATCCCGGCGGCATCGTCGACCTTTCGGTCGGCACTCCTGTCGATCCCGTTCCTGACGTAGCGCGCGAAGCGCTGGTGGCTGCCTGCAACGCGCCGGGCTACCCGGCCACCGCCGGCACGAGCGCGCTACGTCAGGCGGCGGCCGGCTGGCTGGCCCGCCGCCACGAGGTCGCGGTCGACCCCGGCGCCGTGCTGCCGGTGATAGGGACCAAGGAACTGATCGCCGGGCTTCCGTCCCTGCTCGGGCTCGGCCCGGGCGACGTGGTCGTCCACCCCGAACTGGCCTACCCGACCTACGACGTGGGCGCGCGGATCGCCGGGGCCAGGCCGGTGGCCGCCGACGCGCTGGTCTCGCTCGGTCCCGAGCCGGTCGGCCTGTGGTGGCTGAACTCCCCTTCCAACCCGACCGGCCGGGTGCTGCCCGCCGAGCACCTGCGCAAGGTGGTGTCCTGGGCGCGCGAGCGCGGGACCCTGGTCGCCTCGGACGAGTGCTACATCGAGCTGGCCTGGGAGGCCCGGCCGGTGTCCGTGCTCCACCCCGACGTGTGCGGCGGATCACACGAGGGGCTGCTCGCGGTGCACTCGCTGTCCAAGCGGTCCACGATGGCCGGCTACCGCTTCGGCTTCGTGACCGGCGACCCCGATCTGGTCGGGCAACTGCTCGAGATCCGCAAGCACGCCGGGATGATCGTGCCCGCGCCGGTCCAGGCGGCCGCCGCGGCCGCGCTGGCCGACGACGCGCACGCCGACGCCCAGCACGCCAGGTACCGGGCGCGCCGCGACACGCTGCGCCCCGCGCTCGAGGCGGCCGGCTGGGTCATCGAGCACTCGCAGGCCGGCCTCTACCTGTGGGCCACGCATCCCGGCCGGGACTGCTGGGAGTCGGTGGCGGCCCTGGCCGAGGCCGGCATCCTGGTCGCGCCGGGCTCGATGTACGGCCCGGCGGGCGCCCGGCACGTCCGGGTCGCGCTCACCGCCACCGACGAGCGCGTCGCGGCCGCCGTGTCCCGCCTCGCCGCGCTGGCGTAACCAGCCCGGCCCTGGCTGGCCGGCCCGGCCTGGCCGGCCGGCGTGACCGGGTTCCGTAGGCTGGCGGGGTGTTCGAGCTCTACAACACGCTGACGAAGCAGGTCGAGGCGATCCAGCCGGCCCGTGGCGGCCTGCTGCGCATATATAGCTGCGGCCCGGCCGCCCCCGGCCGCCCGGACCTGGACGAACTTCGCTCCGGCCTGGTCGCCGACCTCATCCGGCGCCACGCCGAGTACCGGCACCGCCTGGTCGCGGCGACCTGCCAGGGCATCGCCGACGCGGCCGGCGAGGGCCCGGACCTGGACGCGTTCCAGGCCGACTGCTCGGCGCTGAACCTGCGCCCGGCCGAGGCGTCGCCGCGGGCCTCGGCCGACCCCAGCCCGATCACCGCGCTGATCTCCCGGCTGATCGAGAGCGGGCACGCCTACCCGGCGCCGGGCGGTTCGGTGATCTTCGACGCCCTGTCCTATCCCGGTTACGGCGACCTCTGCGGCCAGGACCCGGCCGGCCAGGACGTGGCCGGCCAGGGTGAGACCCCGCCCCACTGGACGCTGTGGACCGGTGCGGACGGCGACGAGCGGGCGGCGGCATCGCCCTGGGGTGCCGGGTTCCCGGCGCGATCCGCGCAGTGCGCGGCGCTGTCGGCGCAGAACCTGGGCGAGGTCATCGACGTGCACGCGGGCGGCATCGACCGGTGCGTGCACCACGAGCACGAGCGTGCCGTGTCGGACACCGCGGCCGGGCACGCGGTGGTCCGGCAGTGGGTCCACGCCGGGCGGCTGCGCTTCGAGGGCGCCGCGCCGGACCACGGCCCGCGCCTGCCCGACCTGACCGGCCGCGGCCTGGACCCGCTCGCGCTGCGGCTGGCCCTGCTCGAGCACCACTACCGGCAGCCGCTCGACCTCACCGCCGCGGCGCTGGACGATGCCGACCGGAGGCTGCGCGAATGGCGCGGGCTCGTCGCGCAGTGGGCGACCTCCCCCAGCCAGGCCATGCCCGCCTCAATATCGAGCGAGATTAACGCGGCATTCGACGCTGATCTGGATACCCCGGCGGCTCTGGGCGTCCTGGGCCGGCTAGCGGGCGATGGCCAGGTTCGGCCGGGCGCGAAGTTCGAGTTGTTCGCGCACGCCGACCAACTGGTCGGGCTGGACCTGGCCCGCGAGGTCGGCCGGGTCTAGCGGCCGGCACATCCGCCGCTGCAGTCGCCCTCGACGCCGCCCGCCCGGCGCACAACAGATCTTCGATCTGAGCCCTCAGGACGCAACGGATCAGCGTCAGCGCACATGAATTGCGTGGACGCTGCCGCCTCTCACGCTCCTACGCTGAAATTGCGCCTAGATCATCAGCAGCGTCCAGCCGAGGGGGAGCCGCATGACCCATACGGATGGCATCAAGCGCCGCCGCGCCGCGCGGCCCCGGACCTACCTGATGTGCCCGCCCGAGTACTTCACGGTCGAATATGCCATCAACCCCTGGATGAACCCCGACATACCCCCCGATACCGCGCGGGCGCTGCGGCAATGGCAGCAACTGCGGGCGGCGTTCGTCCGCCTGGGCCACACGGTGCGCGCCATCGACCCGCAGCCCGGCCTGCCGGACATGGTCTTCGCCGCCAACGGCGCCACCGTGATCGGGGGCAAGGTGCTCGGCGCACGGTTCCGGTACCCGCAGCGGGCCGCCGAGGCCCAGGCGTACCTCGACTGGTTCACCCGCGGCGGCTACGCCACGGTCCGCTCGCCCCGCAGCGTGAACGAGGGTGAGGGGGACATCGTGTTCGCCGGGCGGGCGATCCTGCTCGGCCACGGCTTCCGCAGCGACCCGGCGGTGGCGGGCGAACTCGAGGCGCTGTTCGGCCTGCCCGTGCTCAGCGTCCGGCTGGTGGACCCGCGGTTCTACCACCTGGACACCGCGCTGTGCGTGCTGGACGCCGACACCGCCGCCTACTACCCCGCTGCGTTCGACGACGCGGGCAAGGCGGTGCTGACCAGCCACTTCGCGGAGCTGATCGAGGCGAAGGACGAGGACGCCGAGGTGCTGGGCCTGAACGCGATCAGCGACGGGCGGCACGTGGTGCTGCCCGAGCAGGCGACCGGCCTCGCGGCTCAACTCGCCGGCCGGGGCTTCGAGCCCGTAGGGGTTGACCTGGCAGAATTCCTCAAGTCGGGGGGCGGTCCCAAGTGCTGCACCCTCGAACTGCGCTAGCTCTGGCTCCGGGTAAGGACGGCTGGTCTCAGGGAGGGTGAACATGGCTGGTAGCGACGTCAGGCCCGCGGCGGAGCAGTTGCGCGCCCAGGCCGCCGCGCACGGCGCGCACAACTACCATCCGCTGCCGGTCGTGATCGCGCGGGCCGAGGGGGCCTGGGTGACGGACGTCGAGGGCCGCCGGTACCTGGACCTGCTCGCCGCGTACTCGGCGATCAACTTCGGGCACCGCCATCCCCGGCTGATGGCCGCGGCCCAGCGCCAGATGGAGCGGGTGACCCTGGTCAGCCGGGCGTTCGAGCACGACCAGTTCGGCCCGTTCTGCGCCGAACTGGCCGCCCTGGCCGGGATGCAGATGGTGCTGCCGATGAACACCGGCGCCGAGGCGGTGGAGACCGCGATCAAGACCGCACGCAAGTGGGGTTACGAGGTCAAGGGCGTGCCCCCGGGCGAGGCCGTCATCGTGGCCTTCGCGGGCAACTTCCACGGGCGCACCACGACGATCATCAGCTTCTCCACCGACGAGGACGCCCGGGGCTCGTTCGGTCCTTACACCCCGGGGTTCACCGTCGTGCCCTACGGTGAC
>DATAVV010000108.1:0-41927 GCA_036267555.1 Streptosporangiaceae bacterium
CGGCCCGAGCGTGCGCGAGTGGTACGGCCACAACCCGATCGACATCCGGCACATCGGGCCGCTGACCTACGAGGCGGAGCGGGATCCGTCGCTGCGCACCACGCGCAACCTCGTCTGGCTGCGGGCCGACGGTGACCTGCCGGACGACCCGTTGCTGCACGTGTGCCTGGTGACCTACGCCTCCGACATGACCCTGCTCGACTCGGTGCTGCTCGCCCACGGCCTGTCCTGGACCGACGGGCGGACGACCGGCGCGAGCCTGGACCACGCGATGTGGTTCCATGCCCCGCTGCGGGCTGACCGCTGGCTGCTGTACGCCCAGGACTCTCCGGTGGCCCGCGGCGCCCGCGGGCTCGCGCGCGGAGAGATGTACACCAGCGACGGCGAACTCGTGGTTTCCGTGGTTCAGGAAGGCCTGGTAAGGACCTCCTGACCGTCCGGAATTGGCCGTCAGATTTCCGTCAGGAAAATAAGTTGCCCCACCGCGGAGACGCTACGTAGGCTTCTCCCATGTCCGCGGGTCTACCGATGACGCCTTACAGAAGGAGGTGCCCAGGATGCTGAACACGATCTCGGATTCCGAGAAGAGCGCTGACGCGCGCACGCCGTTCGCAGCGGGTGCCTGCCTGCTGTCAGCCGCCGTCCGGACCTCCCAGCAGCGTAACGGCTCCGTCGCCTTCGTGCGCCCGCGCCCGCACGCGTCCTGGGCTGCCGCTGCCTTCGGTCCGCGCCTCCAGGCTGCCGGCCCGGGCATGGCGGTCGGACAGCGCAACCCCGGCAAGGACTACCCGACCACGACCCGCATCGCCGCTGCCAGTGGCGGTGCCAAGGGTCCGCATCCAGAGAGGGAACCGGTACCGGTCTAAACCAAGACCGGCCAGAACCTCTCAAGGCCGCGGACCCGAGAAAGGGTCCGCGGCCTTCGTCATGCGAGGCCACCGTTTTGTCAGACGCGTGAGAGACCTTAAGACGAGCAGATGAGAGGGGATGGCACCGATGCATCGGCCCGGTACCACCGCCGTCCTGGAGGACAAGGCGGGGTTCGAGGCGGAATCTGCGCAGGCAGCGGCGATCGCGAAGGCAGTACCGGCCCCGGTGGTCGGCCCGGCTATCGCGGTGGCACAGCCCAGCACCCCAATCCCGGTGAACATCGCCGGGGCACCGAGCGGTTGCGTCCTGCCCTGCACGGATGACCCGGACCTGTTCTTCGCCGAGTCCCCGGTCGACGTGGAGTGCGCCAAGGCCCTGTGCCAGGGCTGCCCGGCCCGCCTGGCCTGCCTCGCGGGGGCAATCGAGCGCCGGGAGCCCTGGGGCGTGTGGGGCGGCGAGCTGTTCCTGCGCGGCGAGATCGTGCCACGCAAGCGGCCACGGGGGCGGCCCAGGAAGGACGAGGTGGCGGCCTGACTGTCACCACGGACATCGAGAAGTTCTTCAAACGGTGGTGAATCCAGATGTATCCAGCCCATGAATTGGTCAGGGAACGACAACGCGAAATGCTGACGAACGCGGCGGCGCAGCGTCAGGCCTACCGGGTGCACGCACTCGACCGGGCGGACCGCCGGGTCACGCGGGCGCGGCGCGCGCTCAGCCAGTCACGGCACCAGGCCATGCGCCTGCGCGGTGAGCTAGCCGCAGAACAAGGCTCGTGATCTCACGGGCCGGGGGCCCGGGAAGCTCGCCCTTCCCGGGCCCTTCGCTTTGCTAGCGTCCGGGGCTGGCCGTGCCGGCCCGGGCGCCGTCCGGCTCGGCGGCATCCGGGGCGACGGCGTCATCGGCCTGGCCGTCCGGGCGCTCGGGACCGGGATCGGAGTCGAGGTCGAGGCCGAGGCCGGCCGGATCGTCGTAGCCGGGCATCCACTTGAGCACTTCGGCGCGGAACGGCCCTTCGCAGCCGAGTTGGCACAGCACGCCGATCCCGGCGGTCGAGACCCGGTGGATCAGCACGTACGAGGGCGGCAGGTTCAGCCGGCGGCCGATCGCGGCCGACCTCATGTCCGTCACCCGCGAGGCCTCGGCCCGCAGCCACTCCCGGCTGAACGCGAAGGACTCCACCCGGGACGGCTCGGCCAGCGGGGCCAGGTAGGCGTGCAGCGCCTCGAGGTCCACGGTGACGTCTTCCCGCAGGAACCCGTGCACCCGGAGTTCGTGCTCCACGGTCTCGATGTCACGGTCCTCGTGCATGAGGCGCAGCAGCTTGCCGAAGAACCGGGGGAACCCGTCCGGGAGCCGGTCCACCGCGCCGAAGTCCAGAACGCCTAGCCGTCCGTCATCCAGCAGCCGGAAGTTGCCCGGATGCGGATCGGCGTGCAGCAGCCCGGCCCGTGCGGGACCGGAAAACAAGAACCTGACCAGCAGGATGCCGACCCGGTTCCGGTCCTCGGGGGAGCCCGCGGCGATGACCTTCGACAGCGGCGTTCCGTCCATCCACTCGCTGACCAGGACGTGGTCGGTCGCCGCCACCACGTGCGGAACGTAGAACTCGGGGTCGTCGGCGTAGGCGTTCGCGAACGCCTCCTGCGAGGCGGCCTCGAGCCGGTAGTCGAGTTCCTCGGCCACCCGCTTGCGCAACTCGTCGAGCAGCGGCCTCACGTCGAGCCCGGGCATCAGCACGCCGAACAGCCGGCCCAGGCGGCTGAGCTGGGTGAAGTCGCTGATCAGGGCCTTCCCGGCCCCCGGATACTGGATCTTCACCGCGACGGGCCTGCCGTCCCGCCACCGCGCGCGGTGCACCTGGCCGATGGAGGCCGCCGCGGCCGGGGTGTCGTCGAACTCGGCGAAGCTGTCCCGCCAGTCCGCACCGAGGTCGGCCACGAGCACCTTGTGCACGGTGCTGGCCGGCAGCGGCGGCGCGGCCTCCTGCAGCTTGGTCAGCGTGGCCCGGTACGGACCCGCTATCTCCGGCGGCAGCGCGGCCTCGAAGATCGACAAGGCCTGGCCCAGCTTGAGGGCGCCGCCCTTCAGCTCGCCCAGGACCCGGAAGATCTGCTCCGCGGTGCGCTGCTGAATCTCCTGGGCCACGATCTCCGCCGGGCGTCCGCCGATGCGCTTGCCGAGGCCGAGTGCGGTCCGGCCGGCCAGGCCGGCCGGCAGCGTGGCGAGTTTCGCCGTCCGGGTCACGGCCCGGCGGGGGAGGTCGCTCACGGATATCGCGGGCTGGGCACGCCGCGGGCCGAGCCGGGCCCCAGGCGCCGCTTCACCCCCCCGGCGAACTGGCTGTGACGCGCGAACCTCAAAATCGTGCTCCCTTCTGCCGCGCACCGGTCCCCGGCGGGGCAACGTCAAGATGTCATTGTCCGCCACCGGGCCGGTGCCTGCCATAAGCAAACGCGCTGAAGGCGCCCGTTGTGCCCCGGGCCCGGCCAATGTGACCAGCGGCACGCGCGGCCCAGCGGGTCTGGGCGGCCAGGGCGGACCGGCGGACGCGGACCGGCGGACTCGGTGGACCGGGCGGCCAGGGCCTGTGGCCTGGATGGCCCGGTGGTCAGCCGCGGCGGCGGTCGCAGCCGCAATCGGGATGGGCCGGCCACGTCCTGCGGCGCCACTGCCAGGACGGCAGCACCAGTTCCAGGGTGCCGTTCACCGCCGCGGCCGCCTCGGCGGGCTGGTCGATGAAGCCCAGGGCCTGAGCCGCGGCATGGGCCGCGACCGCCGCCGCCAGCGGCGCATCACACGCCAGCGGCTCCGGCGGGCGCCCGACGAGCTGAGCCAGGATCAGCGGCCAGGCCGGGTCCCGGTCCGTCCGGGTCAAGTCCAGGCACCTCAGGCACGCGGAGCGGCCGGGGAGCACCAGCGGCCCGACGATGCCGATCGCTTCATCGGCCGACGTGGCCAGGTGCGGCACCTGCCGGCGCATCAGGTCGGCCCGCAGGTCCATGCCGGGCCGGCCGACCAGGATGGCCAGGTCCGGCCGCGCGGCCGGCGCGGATCCGGCGTGGCTGACCCGGCCGACGCCCGAGGCGGTCAGCAGGCTGGCCAGGCTCGCCGCGACCCGGCCGCCGCCGTGCACCCAGATCTGCGCGGCCAGGCGGCGCGCCAGCGTGCGCGCTCCGCCGTCCCCGTCCTGGCGGGCCAGCGACACCGCGGCCAGTTCCGGCGCGAGGCGCACGCGGACCGGCTGGGGTAACACCCGCAACGTGCCGGCCGGGAAGTCGTCCAGCGCGCCCGCCGCCGCGAGCAGGGCCAGCACCCGCTCGGTGGTTTCCGCCGGGATCCCGTGTCCGGCGGCGGCCTCGATGACCTGGAGCCGGTCGCGGCTGCCGTCCAGCAGGGTGATCACCCACGCCGCGTTCGCCATGCCCGTCAGCGCCACCGCCCGGCGCGAGTCGATCCCGATCTGCAGCGTGTCGCGATCGCGCCATACCGGGAGTAGTCCGGGCTTCAGGGCTGGCCTCACATGCCACAGGGTGACACCCGATACCGACAGTGCTGGCCCGGGGGGCGACCCCCCGGAGCCCCCGGGACACGCGGGGGCGGTCCGATAGGGGGCTGGCCGGGGTCCCCGGGCGCGAAACGGGACGGCGGGTGAACCGCTCGCTCCGCGGCGGGCCGTTCGCCCCCCTTCCCCAGAAGACGTGCGGCCCGGATCCCGGGGACTCCTGCTTGGCGAAGCTAGGCCGGGCGCCCCGCGCGGTCAACACAGGGCTGTGGACAACACTGTGGACAACGTGGGGAGAGACTGGAGTGTCGTTGTGGACATCCGGTGCATCCGCCTGTGAAGTTCACGGTCATCCGGCCGGTGGCAAGGAGCGGACCAGGGATGACGCCGTCCACCGCCTGTGGATGGCAAATTGCCTGGCCTATCGGCCTGGCCGGCGTCACGGGCTCGTGAGGATCACGAGTTGCTGGGTCGCCCGGGTCATCGCGACATAACGGTCGACCGCTCCCTCGATGCCTGTGCCGAATGCCTCCGGGTCGATGAGGACGACCAGGTCGAACTCGAGCCCCTTGGACAGTTCCGGGGTCAGCGACCGGACGCGGGACGTCGGCTGGGCAGTGATTTCCGGGAACGGGGGATCGCCGATGACGCAGGCGATCCCGTCGCCGTGCGCGGCGAGCCAGGTGTCGAGGATCAGGTTCAGATCCGAAGCGGGCCGGACTGCGACGGGGACGCCGGTGCTGCGGATGGACGTCGGCACGTTGGCGTCCGGGAGCACGGCCCGGATGACCGGCTCGGCTTCCGTCATGATCTCTTCCGGCGTCCGGTAGTTGACGCTCAGGGAGGCCAGGCTGATCCGGTCGAACCCGATTCGCTCGAGCCGTTCCTGCCACGACTCCGTGAACCCGTGCCTGGCCTGGGCCCGGTCCCCGACGATCGTGAAGCTCCGGGACGGGCAGCGGAGCAGCAGCATCTGCCACTCTGCGTCGGTCAGTTCCTGAGCCTCGTCGACGACGACGTGCGCGAACGGGCCGGCGAGCCGGTCCGGATCGGTACCGGGCAACGCGGCCTCACTGATCAGGGCGTCCTGGAAGTCCTCGCCGCGCAGCATCGTCACCAGGCCTACGCCGTATTCGTCGTCCGCGACCTCGATCAGGTTGTCGACGACCCGGGCCATCTGCTCGCGTTCAGCGGCGACCGCGGCGTCATGCCGGCGTTTACGTCGCGATGCCTGCGGATCGCCGAGCCGCTGCCGGGCCGCGTCCAGGAGCGGCAGGTCGGACACCGTCCAGGCCTGGGCGTCCTCGCGCTGCAGCTTCGCAACGTCATCGGGGCTGAGCCAGGGCGCGCACAGCCGCAGGTAGGCGGGTACTGACCACAGGTCGCCGACAAGGTCAGCCGGCTCGATCAGCGGCCACGCGCGGTTGAGCGCGGTGCGCAGATCCCGGTTCTGCAGCAGCGACTTGCGGAACAGGTCAGCCGGGACGCCGCCGTCGCGGGACTCGATCAGGATCGTGAGCAGCTCTTCCCAGATCTGGTCGCGCGCCTCGTTGTGCGGAGTGCCGGGTTCTGGTGCGTCGAACGCCTCGGCCCAGTCGTCGGCGCTCAGCCAGGTGCCGGACCAGTGGGTCTGGACCGTCATCCCCTGGACGGGTGGCTTCTCGTAGAACCTGACCGCCTTCTCGATCGCCCCGACCAGGTCCGCGGACGATTTCAGGCGGGCCAAGTCCGGGTCGGTCTCGACCGTTGCCGTCGCTCCCTCGGGGACGAGGTCGCGCAGCGTGCAGGTCTGCACGCCCTCCTCGCCGAGGCTCGGCAGGACGTCGGCGACGTAGGCCAGGTAGGGCTGGTGCGGACCGACGAACAGCACGCCGCCCCGGCGGTGACCGAGGCGGGGGTCGGAGTAGAGGAGGTAGGCGGAGCGGTGCAGGGCGACGACGGTCTTGCCCGTACCCGGGCCGCCGTCGACGACGAGAGCGCCGCGAGATCCCGCGCGGATGATGGCGTCCTGGTCGGCCTGGATGGTGCCGAGCACGTCCCGCATCCGGGGCGACCGGCTGCCGCCCAGGCTGGCGATGAAGGCGGACTGGTCGTCGAGCGCGGCGTGCCCTTCAAGCGCGTCCGCGGTGAACACCTCGTCCCAGTAGTCGCTGACCCGGCCGACAGTCCAGCGGTACCTGCGGCGGCTGGCCAGGCCCATCGGGTTGGCGTGGGTCGCTCCGAAGAACGGCTCAGCCGCGGGGGAGCGCCAGTCGAGCAGCAGCCGGCGACCGGCGCTGTCGGTGAGGCCGAGTCGCCCGACGTACACGGGCTCGGGGTTGTCCGACCTGACCATGCGCCCGAGGCACAGGTCCAGGCCGAAGCGACGCAGGACGCGCAGGCGAGCGGTCAGCCGGTGGACCTCCATGTCCCGGTCCATCGCCTCCTGGCCTATGCCACCGGGCGCCCTGCGCTCGGTGGCGAGGCGGCCGGACAGGTCGGCGATCGACTGCTCAAGGCTCTCCGCGATGGCCGCGAAGTGCTGCTCGTCGTCGGCGATCAGCCCCGGGTCAGCCTTGGCGGAGAGGCGATCGGGAAGGTCAAACGCGCTGGCAGTCAGCGGGTTCACGTCATCAGCTCCGATCTGAGGTCGCTCGGCTCCGGGCTCGGCGATCCCGCGCGACTCATACGTCGGCAACACGCGCACTTCGCGACTCCCATTCCCGTGGGTTCTGGCCCCCGGCCAGCGATTATGCGGCACGACCCGGGTCTTGCGGCAAGTCCCCCGGTGCGCTATACATTGAAAGTGGAGAGGAGTGGATACCTCTCCTTTCCCCTTTATCGTCCGCTGTGACGGACAACCTCCTGCAAAGCGACGGCGCGCCCGGCGCGGCGGCACCGGCCAAGATCGGCTCGAATGTCGTCGAGAGCGCGCCATTCTCAAAATGGAGTCCGCCGCCGCGCCGCACGAGCGCCGGGCGGGGCAGGCCGACCGCAGGCACGACACCGAATTCGCCGCCGCCGACACCACTAAGTGCCACGAATGGAGCGCGTAGTCCACCCGGCGGGCGATTTCATTATCTGGGGGCGTATGTGCAGGAATGAACCCGGATCATGAACGGACGGGGCGACGGGCGTCAGCCGCTGGGCGGCGGGTCTTCCCGCGGCGGATCCTCCTTCGGGTCTGGCCCGGTCTCGCCGTGAGCGGTCTCGCCGTCCGTGGTCTCGCCGTCCGTGGTCTTGCTGTCGGGGGCCTGGCTGGACTCGGCGGCGGGAGACTCCAGGTCGGAGATGTCGAATTCGGGGCGGCCACGGACGAAGCCATCCGGGTCGTCGAAGTCGTCCGCGGTGGGCAGCAGGTCAGGGTGGGCCCAGATCGCGTCCCGGCCATCGATGCCGCGGGCATCGGTCAGCCCGCGCCAGATCGCGGCCGCCTCGCGGAGCCGGCGCGGCCGCAGTTCCAGCCCGACCAGGGTCGCGAACGTGCGCTCGGCCGGGCCGCCGCTGGCCCGGCGCCGCCGGATCGCCTCGGCCAGGGCCCCGGCCTGCGGCAGCCGGTCTCCGGCCGCGGTGTCGACCACGGTCGCCACCCACCCCTCGACCAGGGCCAGGACGGTCTCCAGGCGGGCCAGAGCGGCCTTCTGCTGCTCGGTGTCCTCGGGCTGGAACAGCGCGGCACCCGACAGCGCCTCGTTCAGGGCCTCCGGGTTGGCCGGGTCGATCTGCGGCATGGCCTCACGCAGGGCGTTGGCGTCGACCGTGATGCCCCGCGCGTAGTCCTCTACGGCCCCGAGCAGGCGCGCCCGCAGCCACGGCACGTGGGCGAACAGCCGGTGGTGCGCGGCCTCCCGCATGGCCAGGAACAGCCGCACCTCGTCCTCGTCGACGGACAAACCCTCGCCGAACGCGCGGACGTTGGCCGGGAGCAGCGCCGCGGTGCCGGCCGGCCCCAGCGGCAGGCCGACATCGGTGGAACTGACCACCTCCTGGGCCAGCGCGCCCACGGCGGCCCCTGTCTGGCCGCCGACCATCATCCCGCCGATGCTGCGCATCATCTGGCCGAGGCCGCCGAGCGCCCCGAGCCCTCCGGTCAGCGCGCTCATCGCGGAGCGCATCTCGGGCGGGAGTTCCTCGGCGAGTTCCTCGGGATCCTCGGCCAGCATCCCGCCCATGGCGTCAACCGCCCGGGCCGCGATCGGGTCGCAGAGCTTGGACCAGACCGGCAGGGTCTCCTCGACCCATTCCGACCGGCTCCACGCCGCCGCGATGCGGATCCCGGTCGGCAGGGTGGTGGCGTCCTCCAGCCACAGGTCGGCCGTGCGGATCGCGTCGACCGTCTTGCGGCGGTCGATGTCCAGGACGCTCGGGTCCCCCTTGGCCGCAACGGTCTGCCGGGCCACATTCTTGGCCAGGTCCCAGTTGACCGGCCCGCCCTGCCAGGACATGAGGTCAGCAAACTGGCGCAGGGCGTCGGCAAACTGCTGCGGGTCGCCCAGCGGCCCCAGCGGTCCAGGCGCCCCTGGGCCGGTCGGCCCGCCGCCGGCCCCGCCAGGCCCGCCAGCCCCGCCGCCAGGGCTGTTTCCCGAATCGTTGGGTTCCCGGTCACGGTCACCCGGCATGCCAAAGCCAAAGGGACGGTCAGTCATCGCCGCTGCCTCTCAGGCAGGATGGAAGGATCCACGTCCGCCACGTTATCCCGGGAGCACGTCGTGGGGAGCAATCGAGAGGCCAGGTTCGCCAACGGCGCAGCCTGGGCGGCCTGCGGTCAGGCCATGGACAGCCGGTGAGCAGCCGCGGACAGCGCCGGACGGCGGGCGCGAACGGTAGCCCTGGCGCCCGGGGCGGCCGCGGTCCCGTGGTGGCCGTCACGGGCGCGGCCAGCGGCCTCGGCCACGCGCTCACGGTCCGGCTGGCCGCCTCGGCCCGGATCGGCCGCGTGATCGCGCTCGACGGCCACCGGGGCGACGCGACGGGCGTGACCTGGCGGGTGGTGGACATCCGCGACCCGGCGCTGGCGGGCAGGCTGGCCGGGGTCGACGTGGTCGTGCACACCGACCTTGACCTGGCCGCCGGCTCCGACCGCCGCTCGCGGCGGGCGTTCAACGTCCGCGGCGCGCAGACCGTGCTCACCGCCGCGGCCGCGGGCCGGGTCGGCCGGGTCGTGCTCCTGACCAGCGCGATGGTGTACGGCGCGCGCCCGGACAATCCGGTCCCCCTGGACGAATCGGCCCCGCTGGGCGCCGACCCCGACGGCAGCGTGGTCGGCGACCTGCTGGAGATCGAGCAACTGGCGCAGCGGTCGCTGACGTCCAACCAGGGCATGGCCGTGACGGTCGTCCGCCCCGCCGCGCTGGTCGGCGAGGGCGTGGACACCCTGATCACCCGGCATTTCGAGGCTCCCCGGCTGCTGTCGGTGAAGGGCTGCGCGTCGCGCTGGCAGTTCTGCCACGTGGATGACCTGGTCAGCGCGCTCGAACTGGCCGCGACCAGCGAGGTGACCGGCGCGTTCGCCGTCGGGTGCGACGGGTGGCTGGAACAGGAGCAGGTGGAAGAGCTTTCCGGATTGCGCCGGATCGAGTTGCCGGCCGGGCTGACGTTCGGGACCGCGCAGCGGCTGCACCGCGCCGGCATCACCCCGGCTCCCGTGACCGACCTGCACTTCGTGGTTTACCCGTGGGTCGTCGACTGCGCCACGCTGCGCCAGGCCGGGTGGAAACCCGCGTTCGACAACGAGACGGCGCTCGGCGTGCTGCTCGCGCAGCGCAGCGGGCACCACGCGGTGGCCGGGCGCCGGCTGGACCGCAAGGACGCGACGATCACGGCGGCCGGGGCCACGGTGGCCGTCATCGGGACCGCGGCGATCGTGCACCGGGCCCGGCGGCGCCGACGGGGGACATGAGCGTTCGCGATAACTTGGGCTCGTGGACGTGGTGAGGCTGGCTGAGTTGCGGGACGCCCCGCTGTCCGTGGACGAGGTACTGGGCGCGGTCTCGGATCGGGGTGCCGGGGGCACCTCCCTGTTCGTCGGCACGGTCAGGGAACAGGACCACGGCCGCCCTGTGGTCCGGCTCGGTTACAGCGCCCATCCCTCGGCCGAAGCGGAACTGCGGCGGGTGGCCGAGAACGTCGCGGCCAGTTTTGGCGCCACCGCGGTGGCCGCCGTGCACCGGGTCGGGGATCTGGTGGTCGGGGACATCGCGGTCGTGGTCGCCGTGTCCTGCCCGCACCGCGGCGAGGCCTTCGACGCCTGCCGGGCGCTGATCGACGACCTGAAGCGCAGCGTGCCGGTCTGGAAGCACCAGGAGTTCGCCGGCGGCGAAAGCGAGTGGGTCAACAGCGCGTAGTCTTCGTCCATGTCCCGCCGAGCCGCGACCCTGCTGGTGGCAGCAGCCGGGTGCCTGATCGCGATCGCCGTGGCCGTGTCCGCGCCCGTTCCTTACGTGGCTCTGACCCCCGGCCCGACCCTGAACACGCTGGGCAGCCTGAGCGGCAAGCCGCTGATCCAGGTCAAGGGCCACCGGACGTACCCGACCAAGGGCAACCTCAACATGGTGACCGTGTCGTTCCTCGGCGGTCCCGGGACCAAGTTCAACATCTTCGCGGCGCTGCGCGCCTGGCTGAGTCCGGACGAGGCCGTGGTGCCGGTCCAGGAGATCTTCACGCCCGGCCAGAGTTCGCAGCAGGTGGCCAAGGAAGACACCGAGGAGATGGCGAACTCGCAGGAGGTGGCCACGGCCGCTGCGCTCTGCCAGCTCAAGATCAGCTTCAAGACGGTCGACACCGTCCAGGCGACCATCAAGGGCATGCCGGCGGCGGGCGCCCTGCAGGCCGGGGACGTCATCTCGGCCGTCGACGGCAAGCCGGTGACCTGTAGCGCCGATGCCGGGATGCTGGTCAAGCAGCGTAAGCCGGGAGCCCCGGTCGAGCTGACCGTCGTGCGGCACGGCAAGACCATTCCGGTGCGGCTGGCCACGGAAAACGTCCAGGGGGTCCCCGAGATCGGCGTGCAGCTCGTGGAGAGCTTCGTGTTCCCGTTCAACGTGTCGATCAGCGTCGGGAGCATCGGGGGTCCCAGCGCGGGCCTGATGTTCGCGCTCGGCATCATCGACAAGATCACCGCGGACAACCTGACCGGGGGGAAGTTCATCGCGGGCACGGGCGAGATCGAGGCCGACGGCACCGTGGACCCGATCGGCGGCATTCAGCAGAAAATGGTCGGGGCGCGCGCGGCCGGCGCGACGGTCTTCCTGACCCCGGCGGAGAATTGCCCGGACACCGCGGGAGCGGTGCCCGCCGGAATGCGCCTGATCAAGGTAAGCTCCTTGGCCGGTGCCATTGCCGACCTTAATGCGCTAAAGGCGGGCAAGCCCGTTCCCTCGTGCTAACGTCCCCGGGTTCCTGAGCCGAGATAAGGGGGAGGCGTGGCCTTCCAGTCCGCTGGTCGCTCCGGCCCACAGGCCAGCCGCCCCATCGTGCTTCCTCGCTGGTCGCGATATGTGATACCGGGCCTGGTCTCGCTCGTAGCGCTGATCGTCCTGGTGAGCGTGGCCGCCGGGGTATGGACCGATTTCCTGTGGTTCCGCTCCGTCCATTACACCTCGGTTTTCGACACCACCTACGGCGTCAAGTGGGCGTTGTTCGCGGTCACGGCCGTATTCATGATGGCGGTGATAGGCCTCAACATCAGGCTCGCTTACCGGCTGCGCCCGGCGGAGCGCCCGGCCTCAGCCGAGCAGCAGGGACTTGAGGCGTACCGGGCGGCCATCGATCCCCGCCGCCGGCTCGTGGCCGGCACGATTGTCGGCCTGATCGGGCTCATCTCCGGCCTGGCCGCGGCGGGCGACTGGCGTATCTGGCTCATGTTCGTCAACGCCACCCCGTTCGGCGTCAAGGATCAGCAGTTCAAACTGGACATATCGTTCTTCGTTTTCGACTACCCGTTCATCCGGATGGCGCTCAGCTTCCTGTTCGCCGCCGTCCTGCTCTCGCTGGTCGCCGCGGCCGCGGTGCACTACCTCTACGGCGGGCTGCGGCTGCAGGTCCGCGGACAACGGGCCACGCAGGCCGCCCGGGCTCATCTGTTCGTCCTGGCGGGCATCTTCGTCCTCCTCAAGGCCGTCGCCTACTGGGTGGACCGCTACGGCATCGATTTCTCGCAGCGCGGCGTGGTGCAGACCGGCGCGTCCTACACGGACGTGAACGCGGTCCTGCCGGCCAAGACCGTGCTGGCGGTGATCGCGGTGATCTGTGCCGCGCTGTTCTTCGCCGGCGCGGCGCGCCGGAACGCGCTGCTGCCCGCGGTCGGATTCGGCCTGCTCGTGTTCTCGGCCGTGATCATCGGCGGCGTCTACCCGCTGATCGTGCAGCAGTTCGTGGTCAAGCCCAACGAGCTTGTCAAGGAGACCCCGTACCTCAGCCGCGAGATCCACAGCACCCGCAGCGCGTACGGGCTGTCGAACGTGCAGGTGACTCCGTATCCGGCTGAGTCGTTCGAGCCGGCGGCGCAGCTAGCGCAGCAGGCGGCCGCGGTCCCCGACGTGCGCCAGATGGACCCGGGCGTGGTCTCGGCGGCCTTCCAGCAACTCCAGCAGGTCAAGGGCTACTACACGTTCCCTGACGTGCTGTCGGTCGACCGGTACGCGCTCCCGGGCAGCCCGGTGCCCCAGGACATGATCGTCGGCGTCCGTGACATGTCGGGGCCGCCGGCGGGCCAGGCCAACTGGATCAACACCCATCTGGTCTACACGCATGGGTTCGGGTTCGTCGCGGCGTCCGCCGACGACACGGCCGGCGGCGGCAACCCGTCCTTCACCGAGAGCGACATCCCGCCGTCCGGGGTGCTGGACGTGCGCCAGCCCCGGGTGTACTTCGGCGAGCAGGAGACCAACTACGCGATCGTCGGCGGCCGGCAGCCCGAACTCGACTACCCCAACCAGAGCGCGAGCGGCCAGGCCAACACCACCTACACCGGCAGCGGCGGCGTCCCGGTGGGATCCGCGCTGAACCGGCTGCTGTACGCGATCAAGTTCCGCGAGCTGAACATCCTGCTGTCCGGGGCCATCGACGGCAACTCGAAGATCATGTACGTCAGGGACCCGCTGTCGCGGGTGACCAAGGTCGCACCGTTCCTCACGCTGGACGGCAACACCTACCCGGTCGTGGTGGGCGGGCAGATCCTGTGGGTGGTGGACGCCTACACGACCACCGACAACTACCCCTACTCCCAGCGGGTCAGCCTGCAGCAGGCCAGTTCGAACAGCTACAGTCCCGGCGGCGCGGCGGTCGGCCCCGGCGACCAGGTGAACTACATCCGCAACTCGGTCAAGGCCGTGGTCAACGCCTACACTGGCGCGGTCACGCTGTACCAGTGGGGCAACGATCCCGTGCTCGACTCCTGGATGAAGGCCTTTCCCGGCGTCATCAAGCCGCGCCGCGACATCCCCGCTGGCCTCATGCCCCACCTGCGCTACCCGCCGGTCCTGTTCGAGGTGCAGCGGCAGATCCTGGCCCAGTATCACGTGACGCAGGCCCAGGAGTTCTACGGCGGCCAGAACTTCTGGGCCGTGCCCAACGACCCGAGCGGCGTCGCGCCGAACCACTCCAGCCAGCCGCCCTACTACCTCACGATGACGATGCCTGGGCAGCCGCAGCCGCAGTTCTCGCTCTCCACCTCGCTCACCCCGCGCGGCCGGGCCAACATGGCCGGGTTCATGGAGGTGAACAGCAATCCGCGCAGCCGCGGCTACGGCGCGATCCGGGTTCTGCAGCTACCCCAGGACACCACAATCCGGGGACCGCAGCAGGTCCAGAACGACTTCGAGTCCAACGCGCAGGTGGCCTCGGCGCTGAGCCTGCTGCGGCAGCGCGGGTCCGACGTGACCGAGGGGAACCTGATCACCCTGCCGGTCGGGGGCGGCCTGGTGTACTTCGAGCCCGTCTACGTGTCCCAGGTGGCCACCGGCAGTTCGGGGGCGTACCCCACGCTGCAGGGGATGCTCGTCTACTACAACGGCCAGGTGGGATACGAACCGACCCTGCAGGAGGCGCTGGCCAAGGCGTTCGGCACCTCGTCCGCGCCGGCCCCGCCGGGAGTCAGCACGCCGGGCAGCGGCAGCCCGGCCCCGGCCAACGCGACCGTGCTGAAGGACCTGGAACTGGCCGAGTCGTACTACAGCGACGCCCAGAGCGACCTGAGGAATGACAACCTGACCGCCTACGCGAGCGACATCGCCAAGATGAAGGCCGCGCTGGACAGCGCGACCAAGGCCGCCCAGGGCAGTCCGGCGCCGTCGGCCTCGCCGGCGCCGTCGGCCTCGCCGGGCCCGTAGCGCGGGCGGCCGGGTGCGGCCAATCATGGCACCGCACTGCGGCACGGACACGCCGCCGCCGCAGAGGGCGTACGCTCGGTGCTGACGGGACATCCAGAGCAAAAGCTCGCCTGCTGGCAGTCCCGCATGCCCCAGCAGGCCTGGCGAAAGGAGCCGGACCGGTCGTGGCGCCTCGTGTGCTTGTCGACGCGACTGCCGTGCCTGCCGACCGCGGCGCGGTCGGCCGTTACGTCGACGGGCTGGTCAGTGCCCTGGGGGCAGCGGGAGCCGACCTCGCCGTGGCCTGCCAGCGTGCTGACGAGGAGAGATACGCCCGCCTGGTTCCGAGCGCACGCATCGTGGCCGGCCCGCCCGCCATAGCCCACCGGCCCGCCCGGCTGGCCTGGGAGCAGAGCGGCCTGCCACTGGTGGCCCAGCAGGTCGGCGCGGACGTCATCCACGCGCCGCACTACTCGATGCCGCTGCGGCCGGGCGCGCCCATCGTGGTGACCATCCACGACCTGACGTTCTTCACCGAACCGGACGCGCACAGCCCGGTGACCGCGACGTTCTACAAGGCCGCGATCCGGACCTCGGCCCGGCGCGCGACCCGGCTCATCGTCCCGTCCAAGGCCACCCGGGACGAACTCGTCCGCGTGCTCGGCGCCGACCCCACCCGGATCGACGTCGCCTACCACGGCGTCGACCACGCGGTCTTCGACCGGCCGGAGGAAGTCAGGCTCAGCCAGGTCTCCGACCGTCTCGGGCTGCACGGCAAGCCGTACGTCGCCTACCTCGGCGCGCTCGAGCCGCGCAAGAACGTCCCCGCGCTGATCAACGGGTGGGCAGAGGCCGTCGCCGACCTCAGCGAGCCGCCCGCCCTGGTCCTGGCGGGCGGCAGCGGCTGGAGCGAGGAAGTGGACGAGGCGGTCGCGAACGTGCCTGCCCACCTGCGCCTGGTCCGGCCCGGTTACCTGCACTTCTCCGACCTCCCCGGCTTTCTCGGCGGGGCGCTGGTCGTCGCGTTCCCCAGCACCGGCGAGGGCTTCGGGCTGCCGGTGCTCGAAGCCATGGCCTCGGGCGCCCCGGTGCTGACCACGCACCGCACGTCGCTACCGGAGGTCGGCGGGGACGCGGTCGCCTACACCGAGCCCGATGCGGACAACATCCGCACCGCGCTGCGCGCCCTGATCGAGGACCCGGGCCGCCGGGAGGACCTGGGCGCCGCGGGCCACGCCCGGGCGCTGGAGTTCACCTGGGCCGCGTCGGCCGAGGCGCACATGGCGTCCTACGAGCGCGCAGCGGTGCAGGGGCACGAGTAGTAGCCTCCCTGCTCATGCCGAGTAAATCCCAGTTCCCCGATGAATCGGGCCTTCCCGCCGCCCCGGGCCTGCCCGACCAGCACGCCCGCGGGCTCGAGGCGATTTTGCTGGTCGGCGGCCAGGGCACGCGGCTGCGTCCGCTGACGAACGCGGTGCCCAAGCCGCTGCTGCCGACGGCCGGAGTCCCGTTCCTCGCGCACCAGCTGGCCAAGGCCGCCGCGGCCGGGATCACCCGCGTGCTGATGGCCACCTTCTACCGGGCGGAGATGTTCGCCGAGTCCTTTGGTGACGGCTCGTCGTTCGGCCTGCAGATCGAGTACATACAGGAGGAGACGCCGCTCGACACCGGCGGGGCAATCCGCAACGCCGCGTCCGGCCTGCGCTGCGGCCCGGGCGATCCCGTCGTCGTGCTCAACGGGGACATCCTGTCCGGCCACGACCTCGCCGGGCAGGTGGCCGCGCACGAGAAGGCGGGCGCCGCGCTGACCCTGCACCTGGTCGAGGTCCCGGATCCGTCCCGGTTCGGCTGCGTGCCGACCGACGCCGACGGCCGGGTCACGGCGTTCCTGGAGAAGACGCCGAATCCGGTGACCAACCAGATCAACGCCGGCTGCTACGTCTTCCGGCGCGCCGTCATCGACGAACGGATACCGCCGGGGCAGCGGGTGTCCGTCGAGCGGGTGACCTTTCCCGAGCTCATCAGCCGCGGCGAGCTGGTCCTGGGCTACGTCGACACCTCCTACTGGCTCGATGTCGGCACCCCTGAGGCCTTCGTCCGCGGGTCGCGGGACCTGGTGCTCGGGGAACTGGTCTCTCCGGCCCTGCCCGGCCCGTGCGGGGAGGTCCTGGTGCTGCCGGGCGGCGTCGTGGCGCCGGGGGCCAAGGTCGGCGGCGGCACCGTCGTCGGTGCGGGCTGCCACATCGGCCCGGAAGCCGAGGTCGGCGGCAGCGTGCTGTTCGACGGCGCGACCGTGGGCGCGGGCGCGATCGTCCGCTCCAGCGCCATCGGCCGGGGCGCCCAGATCGGTGACGGCGCCGTCCTGGACAACGTCATGATCGGGGACGGGGCGAGGATCGCATCCGGCAACGAACTGGCGTGCGGGCTGCGGGTCTGGCCCGAGGTGGAGATCGGGCCGACCGCGATCCGGTTCTCCACGGACGCGTGACGGCCCGCGGCCGCTACGCGTGATCGATGAGGAACCAGGCGACCTGCGACCTGTCCGACGGGCTGGTCGACCTCACCCGGAAGGACTGGCCCGCGCTGACCGCCGTGACGTAGGGGGTGCCCGGGGCGCCGGCCGGCGCCTGGATCGTGAGGAACACCCGCGATCTCGCCGTGACGGCCGAGGTCGGCACGGCGACCTCGGCCGTGCCCCGCAGCGTCGCCGTCCCCATCCGGGCGTTGTCCCCTTCCGGGACGGTCAGGCTGGCGCCGCCGCCCAGCGTCAGCGGGCCGGTCAGGCTGGCCGTGGTCAGGCTCGCGGGCCCGGCGACCGAGAGCCGGCCAGCCCCGTCGCACAGGACGGTCGTGTCGGCCACCTCGCTGCCCGTGGCCAGGGAGCAGTTGAGACAGGCCGCCGAGCACCCGCTGTCGACCAGGACGGCGTACACGGCCCCGGTGGCGGCGTACTCTACGCACGCGGTGAGCGTGCAGGCCGTCTCACCGCCGGTGACATGGATGCCGTAGTGCTGGTTGTTGGCGATGAAACAGCTCGTCAGGGTGTTGCCGGCGCCCCCGGAGAGGACAAAGCCGTCATTGACCGTGTCTTGCGCGCCGCACCCGGTCAGCGCGACCCCGCGACAGGAGCTGAGCCGGTAGCCGTATGAGTTCCGGTCCGAGGCACAGCCGTTCACGAAGCAGTAGTCCAGGCCGGACAGGTCATAGCCGGCGCCGCCGTTGCGGTCGGCGTGGCAGGAGTCCATCGTCACCGAGCAGCCGGCCGCCGCCGCGGCGCCGTGCAGCCTGATGCCGGCCCCGCCGTTGAGCTGGCAGACCACCCGGCTCAGCGCGCTGGCGACCGGGCTGGCGATGCTGATGCCGGCCCCGCCGAAGCCGCTGACGGTCACGTCGGCGATGGTGCAGTAGGCGTTCGCCGCGCCCCCCGGCGCGGCGGCGTCCAGGTTGATCCCCACGGCGGAGCCAGCCCCGCCCGGGTCCGGCGCGGCCTGCTGGATCCAGATGCCGTAGACGCGCAGGCGGGCGACTCCGGCGCCGTAGAGGCCGTCGCCGGAGCGGGACACCTGAGTGATCACTGTCTGGCCGTCGCCGTCGCCGATCACGGTCAGGTTGCCGTGCAGCGTCAGGGCCGAGGAGATCCGGTAGGACCCGGCCGGGAGGTAGACGACCCCGCTGGCGGCAGGGGCGGCCGCGATCGCGCTCTGGATCGCCGCCGTAGAGTCGCTGGCACCGGTGGGATCGGCGCCGTAGGGGGCGGCGGTGACGTTGATCCAGTCGGGGGTGGCGCCCGCGGCGGTCAGGACCACGGGCTGCCGGTCGGTGGCCCCGGCCACCGCCGCGCGGGCCGCCTGCGCCGTGGCGGCGTCGCGCGCCATGGCCGCGGCCCCGGCCTCACGAGCGGCGACGGCCATGCCGGCCAGGCCGGCCAGGGACGCGCCGACCATCGCCCTCCTGGCTAACGGACGAGCTGAAGACACTCCAGACCAGCTCCTTCTGGGACCGTGAGTTCTTTGAGCCACGAAACGGGCGAAGCGGCGCCCGGCATAAACGATCAATACTGACGAAAGTGAGAAAAGATTATAAGGCGTGGCATGCTGACGTGACCCAAATCTGCCGGGCGGCAGCAGAACCGGGGCGGCCGGAGGTACGCTCGTCTCGCGCCGTGAACCCGCGGGACCGCCTGCGACCAGCCGCGATACCGCGGGCCAGCCGAAAATTCCGGCCCGGATGCGGCAAGTTACCCGGAAGTGTTCGACTTCTCCTCTAATATGGCGACAGATGGCATCTATGATCATCTGTCCGATGTCTCGAGCGGCCCGCTGGAGGTGTGCCGGCCCGTGCAGCATGAGGCCTCTCATGAGGCGTTCGCGCAGGAGCAACTGGCCGGCCTCAAGGCGCTGGCCCGGCTTTCGGCCACCGTGACCGATCACCACAACTGGGCGCCGCAGGCCGCCCGGGCCGCCCGGTCGGACGAAGCCCGCCACGACTCCCGGCGCGCGGGCCACGCTGCCCACGCCGCGGGTGCCGCGCGCGACACCGGCGGCTTCCTGCACAGCGAATTCCTGCGCCGCGACCGGGACTGGGATCCGCCGCTGCTGCGCCACGCGAGGCCCGCCACCGAGTTCTAGCCGGGCGAGCAACCGATCCGCGGCAAGATGCCCGAGTGACCCCCGCCTAGGCTGGACGCCATGAGCGTCGACGGGTCCATCCCACGCCCCCCGCAGCCACCCGCCCCCGAGCCGGACCGCAGCGCAGTGCGCCGCGCCCTGGCCCGGGCCAGAGACGGCAAGGCCCTGGACGCCGGCGAGGCAGTGACCCTGCTGCACGCCCGCGACGACCAACTCGGCGAGCTTCTCGGCTACGCCGCCCGGACCAGGGACGCCGGCCTGGAGCGCGCGGGCCGGCCTGGCGTCATCACCTACTCCCGCAAGGTGTTCATCCCGCTGACCCGGCTGTGCCGGGACCGGTGCGGCTACTGCACGTTCGCCACCGTGCCCGGCCGGCTCGACAGCCCTTACCTGTCCCCGGACGAGGTCCTCGAGATCGCGTCCAGGGGTGCGGAGCTGGGCTGCAAGGAAGCCCTGTTCACGCTGGGCGACCGGCCCGAGGACCGGTGGCACCAGGCCAGGGAGTGGCTGGACGCGCACGGCTACGACGACACGCTGTCCTACGTCCGGGCCATGGCGATCCGCGTGCTCGAGGAGACCGGCCTGCTGCCGCACCTCAACCCGGGCGTGCTGAGCTGGCAGGACTTCCAGCGGCTCAAGCCGGTCGCGCCGTCCATGGGAATGATGCTGGAGACGACCGCGACCCGGCTCTACGCCGAGCGCGGCGCCCCGCACTTCGGCAGCCCGGACAAGGACCCGGCGGTGCGGCTGCGCGTGCTCGAGGACGCCGGCCGCAGCAACGTGCCGTTCACGACCGGCATCCTGATCGGCATCGGCGAGACCCTGGCCGAGCGCGCGGACTCGATCTTCGCGATCCGCCGGGTGGCCCGCGAGTACGGCGGCATCCAGGAAGTCATCGTGCAGAACTTCCGGGCCAAGCCGGACACCAGGATGCAGGGTGTGCCCGACGCCGACCTCGACGACCTGGCCGCCGCGATCGCGGTGACGCGGCTCGTCCTGGGCCCGGCCGCGAGGATCCAGGCGCCGCCGAACCTGATCGGCGACCAGTACCGGATGATCCTGGCCGCGGGCATCGACGACTGGGGAGGGGTGTCGCCGCTGACCCCGGACCACGTGAACCCCGAGCGCCCCTGGCCCCAGATCGACGACCTGGCGCAGCGCACCGCCGCGCAGGGGTTCGAGCTGCGCGAGCGGCTGACGATCTACCCCGGCTACCTCCGCGAGCCGTGGCTCGATCCCCGGCTCGGCCCGCACGTGGCGGCGCTGGCCGAACCGCAGACCGGGCTGGCCCGCGAGAACGTGACCCCGCGCGGGATGCGCTGGCAGGAGCCCGACGGCGGCTGGGGCGCGGCCGCGGGCCGGACCGACCTGCACGTCACGATCGACACGGTCGGCCGGACCAGGGACCGCCGGGAGGACTTCGCCGAGGTGTACGGCGACTGGGCCGAGATCGGCGCGCGGATCCCGGCCGTGACCGCCCCGCCGCGGCTGCGCACGGAGGTGCTCGCCGCGCTGCGCCGGGCCGAAAGCGACCCGGCCGGGCTGACCGATGCCGAGGCGCTGGCCCTGCTCGACGCCGACGGCCCGGAACTCGAGGCGCTCGCGGCGGTGGCCGACGCGCTGCGCCGGGACACGGCCGGCGACGACGTGACCTACGTGGTCGACCGCAACATCAACTTCACCAACGTGTGCTACACGGGCTGCCGGTTCTGCGCGTTCGCCCAGCGGCGCAGCGACGCCGATGCCTACACGCTGTCGCTCGCCCAGGTCGCGGACCGGGCGGAGGAGGCATGGCAGGCCGGGGCGACCGAGGTCTGCATGCAGGGCGGCATCCATCCCGACCTGCCCGGCACCGCCTACTTCGACCTGGCCGCCGAGGTGAAGCGGCGCTGCCCCCAGATCCACGTGCACGCGTTCTCGCCGATGGAGGTGATGAACGGGGCGTCCCGCACTGGCCTGCCGGTCAGGGAGTGGCTGGTGCGCGCGCGAGAGGCGGGTGTGGACTCACTGCCGGGCACGGCCGCCGAGATCCTGGACGACGACGTCCGGTGGGTGCTGACCAAGGGCAAGCTGCCAGCCGCCGCGTGGATCGAGGTCATCACCACCGCGCACGAACTGGGCATCCCGACCTCGGCCACGATGATGTACGGGCACGTGGACACGCCCGCGCACTGGGTGGGCCACCTGCGGGTGATCCGCGGCATCCAGGAGCGGACCGGCGGTTTCACCGAGTTCGTGCTGCTGCCCTTCGTGCACGCCAGTTCGCCGATCTACCTGGCCGGGCTGGCTCGTCCCGGTCCCACCGCGCGGGAGAACCGGGCCGTGCACGCGGTGTCGCGGCTGCTGCTGCACGGCGCGATCGGCAACATCCAGTGCTCCTGGGTGAAGCTCGGCGACGAGGCCTGCCGCCTGGTGCTCGCCGGCGGCGCCAACGACCTGGGCGGCACGCTGATGGAGGAGACCATCAGCCGGATGGCCGGGTCCCAGAACGGCTCGTTCAAGACGATCAGCCAGCTCACGGAGATGGTCGCGCCGACCGGGCGCCCGATGCGCCAGCGGACCACCACCTACGCCAGCCCCGATCCGGAACGAATAGCCGCCGCAGCAGCGAGCGACGGAGTCTGCGCGTCCGTACGAGGCAGAACGACGCTGCCGCTGGTTGGCGCCTAGAGGATCAGCATGTAGCGGTCGGGGTCGCGAGGTGGGCGCGGCGGCGGCGCGGCGGCCGGGTGGCCGACGGCTACCGCGCCCATCGGGTCCCAGCCCGGCGGGAGCCCCAGGGCGGCCGCGGCGACCGGCTGGCAGAACAGGGCGCTTGACACCCAGCACGACCCGAGTCCCTCCACGGCCAGCGCGACGAGCAGGTTCTGCACGGCCGCGCCCACCGCGACCGTGAACATGGCCCGCTCGGCCGCCGAGCGCCGCTGGTCCGGATAGGCGTGCGCCGCCTCGGCGAGCAGGCACGGCACGATGATCAGCGGTGCCCGGCGCAGCGGCTCGCCGCGGCGCACCCGCCGCGCGATCTGCTCCTGTGTGAAGCCATCGCCGCGCAGGTCGGTGACCCACGCCGCGAGCATGTCGTCCAGCAGCGCGGTCCTGGCACGCTGCGATGCCACCACGGCGAACCGCCACGGCTCGCTGTGGTGCGGCGCGGGCGCGGTGACCGCGGCCGCGATCGCGCGCCGGACCGCGGCGGGATCGACGGGCTGGGCGGTGAACTCCCGGACGGTGCGGCGCGCGTACAGGACGTCGGCGGTGCCCAGCCGGAACATATCGTCGACGGCCGGGCGGATCAGCGCGGCCGCGCCCGGGCCGTCGGCGTCGGTCACGAGCTCGGCCAGGCCGCGCACGATCGCCACGGGCACCTGCGTGGTCTTCCCCTTGACCAGGTCGGCCGCGGCCGCGATCTCATCCCCGACGGCGGCGATCGTCACCTCAAGCTGGTTGCCGAACGTGTCGGGCTCGCCGCGGTGATCGCGCAGCGGCGCGAGCCCGGCCGCGCCGATAGCGGCGTCGGTCTGCCCGGTCCGCCACGGCCGGCCCATGGTGTCGGTGACGACGACCCCGACGCGGACCCCGCGCCGGTCGGCCAGCGCCTTGCGCAGCCGCCGGGCCGAGCCGTCCGGGTCCTCGGGGAGCAGCACGACCGTGCCCGGCGAGGTGTTGGAGCTGTCGACGCCGGCGGCCGCCAGCACCAGGCCGTGCCTGGTCTCCACGATCCTGGTCGCGCCGCGCCGTGCTACCACCCGGACCGCCTCGCTGTCGATCGCGCGCTCCCGGTCGGCGCGGACCACCCGCCCCTCCGCCTTGCTGACGATCTTGGAGGTGACCACGACGATGTCGCCGTCTCGCAGGTCGTCGGCGGCGTCGCTGATCAGGGCGGCCAGGTCGGCCCCGGCCGCGATTTCCGGCAGCCCGGGCACCCCGGTGACGGTCAGCGCGGCCATCACGCCACCAACTCCCCGGCGACCGCCAGGGCCGCCCGCGCGATCTCGGCCGACGCCGCCAGGTCCGTCATGTAGAGCGGCAGCGCCCGGACCGTGATCCCGGCCAGGCGCGGGTCGTCGACCGCGGCCTTGTCCTGGTCGTCGACCAGCCAGCCGTCCAGCAGCCCGGGCCCGTAGTGCTCGGCGACCGCGACGGCGCTGGTCTGGACGCCGATCGCGGTCAGGCACGCGTCGGCCATGCCGCGCACCGGCGCCCCGCCGATGATCGGAGAGACCCCGACCACGGTCTTGGCCCGCACCGCGTCGGCGATGCCGCGGACCGCGAGGATGGCCCCGACGCTGACCACCGGGTTGGACGGCGGCAGCAGCACGAAGTCGGCGGCCGCGATGGCCTCGAGTACCCCGGGCGCGGGCACCGCGGCCTCGGCCCCGGTGAACGTGATCTCGGCCGCCGGGACTGCGGCGTGCATCCGCACCCACCATTCCTGGAAGTGCACGGTCTGGCCGTCCTCGGTCGTGACGTGGGTCCGCACCGGGTCGTCGGACATCGGCAGCAGCGTGACGCCGGGCTCCCAGCGGCCGCATAGCCTCCGGGTGGCCGCGGACAGCGGAGATCCCGCCGCCAGCATGCTGGTCCGCACGATGTGGGTGGCGAAGTCGCGGTCGCCCAGGCCGAACCAGTCCGGTCCCGCGCCGTAAGCGGCGAGTTCGCCCAGGACGGTGAAGGTCTCGTCGGCGCGCCCCCAGCCCTGTTCCTCGCCGATCCCGCCGCCCAGCGTGTACATGACGGTGTCCAGGTCCGGGCTCACGTGCAGGCCGAACAGGATGATGTCGTCGCCAGTGTTGCCGATGACCGTGATCTCGGCGCCGGGCGCTGCGGCCTTCAGGCCGCGCAGGAACCGGGCCCCGCCCACGCCGCCGGCCAGAACGGTGATGCGCATGCCTGGCAGTCTCGCAACTCACGTGCCGCGGTGTCGCGGCAGGCCCCGGGAAGGTGCCGCGGGAGCCCCAGGGAAACGGCCATCGGCGGTTTGCCGATGATGGCATGATTGCCCTGTTTCGGCGGCGGGCAGACCCGAACCCGGCCGGGTGGGCAACGGAGGCAGGACCGCATGGATCTCAGCGATTTCCGCCAGGCCAGGGAGTACGCGGCCTGGCTGCTCCTGGCCGCAGCCGTGATCGTGGTCGGGATGGGCCTGTGGTTCCTGCTCGGCCTGCCGGGGTCGGGCGGCGGCACGCTGGCCGACCACGGTTTCGCCGCCGCCCCCGATCTCATCGGGGTCACCGTTACCCTGCTGCCGGTCGCCGCGGTGCTGCTGGCCGCGCTGGGCGGCCCGGCGGTCGGATCCGTGCGGCAGATCACCTTGTACGCCGTGGTCGTTCAGGTGGTGGCCCTGATCCTGGGCGTCATCGCCTGGCTCATCACCTTCGGGGGCGGTAACGGGTGGTTCACCGTCGGAACCATCAGTAACCTCGCGGTGGCCGTGGCCGGGCTCCTGCTGACCATGGCGGTGCTGCGGTCACGGGCGCGCTAGCCCGCACGCACCATCGCGCGGGCCGCGCGATGTAGACCAGGTCGGCCAGGTCCGGGGGGCTTGCCCAGGTGTGCACTCACCGTAACCAGACCTCTGACCAGGGAAAATCACGCAGGATTTTCGGGTCATCACGGTCAAGCAGGCGGCCATTATCACGTACTCCCCTTGACGTAATGCAAGACACGCGGGTGTAATTTCATCTGTGTAATTCTCGTGCCCCGGGGGAGTGGGGGCCGAGCCGACGGGGTTAACGCGAGGGGGCAGGAGGTGCGCTGTGACTGAGGTCATCGTCTCGCTGGTGCACGACGGGCTTAGCATCGACGCCGACGATGCGGGCGAGCTGAGCTGGCAGGATCGAGCGCTATGCGCGCAGACAGATCCGGAGGCCTTCTTCCCGGAGAAGGGCGGCAGCACCAGGGAAGCCAAGAAGGTCTGCCGCAGCTGTGAGGTCCAGGCCGAGTGCCTGGAGTACGCCCTGGAGCACGACGAGCGCTTCGGCATCTGGGGCGGCCTGTCGGAGCGTGAGCGCCGGCGACTCAAGCGGCAGGCCATATAGCCCGCTGAGTTAGCGGACGGGGATGCGGTGCCCGGTTCCCGTGCGCCGGCGCGCGGTTCCCGCGCGCTGTGACCCCTGTGGGGACTGGGGCCAAGGCTGGCATCTGGCCGTCCTGACGCGGCCCCTTCGCGTATTGTTCACCGGTATCAATGCCCTGCACGACCGGACTGCATAGCGTGGCGCTGGCCTCGGGGGGACGACCCTCCCAGACCGCCCCGTCTCTCACCGGCCTGCGGGTGGCCCTGTCGAAGAGCAAGCGGACCCCACTTGTCGTCTAACGAGACATATCCCCAGCACGTGGTCACGGCGGTGATCGTCGCCCATGACGGCGCGACCTGGCTTCCGCGCGTCGTCCAGGCGCTGCTCGATCAGACCAGGCCCGTGCAGCGCGCCGTCGCGGTCGACACCGGCAGCCGCGATCGCAGCGGGTCGGTGCTGGCGAGCCAGCTCGGCCCGTCGGTCGTGTTCGGCATGGACCGGAGCACGGGCTACGGCGCGGCGGTCACCCGGGCGCTGCAGCACCGCGCGGCGAACGCGAACATCCCCGGCCAGGTGGGCCGCTCTGGCGGCGATCGCGTGGAATGGGTGTGGCTGCTGCACGACGACTGCGAGCCTGCGCCCGATGCCCTGGAGCAGTTGCTCCGCGGGGCCGCCGAGACCCGCTCGGCCGCTGTGCTCGGTCCCAAGGTCAGGGACTGGGCCGACCGCCAGGTGATCCTGGAGGCCGGGATCACCATCGACACCGCGGGCCGCCGCATCACCGGCGTCGAGCCGCGCGAGGTCGATCAGGGCCAGCACGACGGGGACCGTGACTGCCTGGCCGTGGGCAGCCCGGGCATGCTGGTCCGGCGCGACGTCTGGGATTCGGTCGGCGGCTTCGATCCGGCTATGGCCCTGTTCCGGGATGACGTCGACTTCTGCTGGCGGGTCCACGCGGCGGGCTACCGCGTCCGCGTGATCACCGACGCGATCGTCTACCACGTGGAAGCGTCCGCCCGGCGGCGGCGTCCGATATCGGTGGCGCGGCGGCCGCGGCAGCTTGACCGGACCAACGCGATGCTGACGCTGATCGGGAACCTCCCCGCCAGGCAGATGCTGACGACGGCCGCGGGCAACATCGCCGTATCCATCCTGCGCGCGCTGTTCTTCCTGGTCGGCAAGCGACTGGCGGCCGGGCTGGACGAACTGGCCGCCGTGGGCTCCGTGCTCGGCCATCCGCTGCGCCTGCTGGCCATGCGCCGGCGGCGGGCCCGGGGCCGGCGCGCCGCGTACGGGCGGCTGCGCCGCGACCTGCCGCCGGGCCGGTCGCTGCGCCGGGTCGCCGAGTTCATGGCGTCGGCGATGTCCAAGTCCGGCCAGATCGACACGGCGGGCTCGCACCACGCGACCGACGACCCCGACGAGGCCGACTACCTGCTGACCGACATCGGCCTGGCGCAGCGCATCATGACCCACCCCGGTGTGCTGCTGTTTCTCGCCCTGACCGTGATATCCGTGGTCGCCGAGCGGTCCCTGCTCAGTTCCGGGCCGATCGGCGGCGGGGCGCTGATCCCGGCGTGGGGCGGCGTGTCCGGCCTCTGGCACCAGTACCTGCAGGGCTTCCACCCGGTGGGCATCGGATCGGGCAGCAGCGCGCCCGCTTACCTGGCCATCATCGCCGCCCTGGCCACCGTGCTCGGCGGCAAGCCCTGGCTGGCCGTCGACGTGATCATGCTCGGCTGCGTCCCGCTCGCCGGCATTTCCGCGTTCCTGGCCGTGCGCCGGGTCACCCGCTCCACGCCGGTGCGGGTCTGGGCCGCGGCGTCGTATGCTCTGCTGCCCGTGGCCATGGGCGCGATCGCCGCCGGGCGGATCGGCAGCGCCGCAGTTTTCGTCCTGATCCCGGTGATCGCCTTGCTGGCCGGGCGGATGCTGACCCAGCCGGCGCGGCGGTCCCGCCGGGCGGCCTGGGCCACCGGGCTCGTCGTGGCGATCGCCGCCGCCTTCGTCCCGCTGGTCTGGGTCGTGGCGGCGGCCGCGGCGATCGCGCTGGCCGCGGTGCGCCCGGCCATGTGGCGCCAACTCGGCATCGTCGTGGCCGTGGCGCCGGTGCTGCTCCTGCCGTGGACGATCCAGGCCGCCGCCAGCCCTTCGACACTGCTGCTCGAGACCGGCCTGCAGCAGCCCGGCCTGGCCATCCACGACCTGTCCGCCCGCTCGGTGCTGCTGCTCAGCCCGGGCGGCCCCGGGCTGCCCCCGATCTGGGTCACGGCCGGGATCGCGCTGGCCGCCCTGGCCGGGCTGCTGCTCAGCAGGCGCCGCGGCGTGATGCTGGCCGGCTGGGGCATCGCCCTGTGCGGGCTGCTGATCGCGGTGGCCGTCAGCCGGGTCATGGTCACCCCGGCCGCGGGCGGGCCCGCGGTGGCGGTGTGGCCCGGAGTGGCGCTGCTCATCGTGGCGGTCGGCCTGCTGCTGGCCGGCGTGACCGCGGGCGAGGCTCTGCCCCGGCTGGCCGGCGGGGACGGGCCCGACGGCGAGGGACTGCGCGGTGACGGGCTCCTGCGCGCCGGCCCCGGCGGCGGCCGCCCCCGCGGCGGCGCGAAAGGCGGCGCTAAGGGCGGTGCGAAGGGCGGCAGGAAGGGCGGCCGCGGCGCGCGCCGCCCGATGCGCACCATTGCGGTGACGGTGCTGGCCATCGCCGCCTGCTCGGCGCCGGTGCTGGCCGCCGGGACGTGGCTGATCAAGGGCGCTGCGGGCCCGGTCAGGCCGGAATCCGGCCCGGTCGTGCCCGCGGTCGTCGCCGTGGCCGAGAACAGCAACCTGCAGCTCAGAACGCTGGTGCTGCGTGCCCAGGGCAGCCAGGTGAACTACTCGCTGCAGCGGGGCACCGGCCCCTCGCTCGGGGACCCCGACCTGGCGCCCGTGCCCGCCGCCCAGAGCGCGCTGAACATGGCCGTGGCCGCCCTGGTCGCGCCGAACGGCGGCGAAGCGGTGGACCAGGGACAGCAACTGGCCCAGTTCGACATCGGCTACGTGCTGCTGCCGGCCCCGGTCGACGAGAACCTGGCCCGGCTGCTGAACGGTGTCTCCGGCCTGCGGCCTGTCAGCGCGACCCCCGCCTTTGACCTGTGGCGGCTGGCCGAACCCACGGCCCGGGTCCGCGTGGTCGAGCCCAACGGGACCGTGGTGCCCGTGGCGTCCGGGCCGATCGGTGTCTCGGGCGCGAAGGTCCCGGCGGCCGGGGGCCAGCTTGAGCTGGCCGAGCCGTCCGGGGACTGGAGCGCCACGCTGAACGGCAGGCCGCTCAGCCCGGTGGCCTCGTCGGCGGGTGGCTGGGCGCAGGCGTTCCAGCTTCCGCCGGGGGGCGGGGTACTCGGCATCAGCCGGGACCAGACCGGCCACGACCTGATCCTCGGTTTCGAGCTTCTCGCGCTGATCGCGGTGGCCATCCTGGCCCTGCCGGGGTCGAAGACCTCGGCCGATGAGGACGCCACGCCGGCCATGGCCGGGTCCCGCGTGCCCGCCGGGGCCGCTGCCGGGGCCGGGGCGGCGGCCAGGACCGGATCGCCGGCGCCGGCCATGGCAGGAGCGGCGGCCGGGCCGGGGCGGGCACCCGGATCCCGTGCCGCGGCCCGGGCCGGAGCCGGAGCCAGGGCGGGCGCCGGTGCCGGAGTTGGAGCCGGTGCCGTGGCGGGCGCCGGGGTCGCCGCGGGTGCCCGGCTGGCCGGCGAGGCAGCGGGCGACGCGATGGGCGCGCCGCCGGCCGCCGGCGGGCTGCGCGGGCGCTTCGGCCGCGGCGGGCGCGGGCCGAAACGGGACACCGGCGCCGCGCCGGGCCCACGCCCGCGCGACCGTCGCACGGGCGCGGACAAACGGGGCGGGCGGTCCGCCGATCGGCGGCGGCCCGTCGCCGGGACCGAGGCCGGCCGCGACGGCGAAGGCACACGGGGCCAGCGGGCGCCCCGGCCCGCGGATGAGGCGCCAGGCCGCCGGCCGGACCGGCGGGCGGCGCGGCGGCAGCGGCCGCAGGACCAGGCCGGGGCGGGCCGCCGGGACCCCCGCGACGGCCGGTCCGATGACGAGTACGCCGGCCCCCCGCCGGGCCGCGCGGCGCGGCCCGGGTACGAGCCGGCCGACGGCGGCCAGGGCCAGGGCCAGGGCTATGGCGGGCGCGGCGAGTGGCCCGAAGACGAGGCCGCAGGCGGCCGCCGGGGCGGGCGGCCCGGGCGAGACCCCGCCCGAGACCCCGCCCGAGACCCCGCCCGACACCCAGGCCTGGCTGGCCAGGGCCGGCGCGGCGGGTGGCCCGAAGACCAGTCCGGGGCCGGGGCGCCCGGCCGGCCAGCGGCGTGGCCGGAGAACGAGCCCGCGGGCGGCTGGACCGGCTCAGGAGGATGGCCCGCGGAAGACCAGGCCGGGGAAGGCTGGTCAACCGGTTCGCCGCGTTCTGGCCAATGGCCCGAGCAGGAGCAGGCGGGAGGCTGGTCCGGCTCCGGGGGATGGCCAGCGGGCGGCCCGGCCGGCGGCCGGCGTGCTCCGGGCGGCTGGGCTGACGAAGGCGGCCATCCCGGCCCGGACGGGTGGCAGGCGCAGGAGCCGCCGCGCGCCCGGCGGCGAGCGGCGTGGCCGGAGAACGAGCCCCCCGGCGGCGACACCGGAGGCTGGGCCGCCGGCGACCCGGCCGGCCAGGGCATGCCGTGGCCGGATCAGCCGGCGGCGCCCGGGGCCCCGTGGCCGTCGGCGAATGAGCCGGGGGCGGGCGGGAACCGAAGCCCGTCCGGAACCTGGCCGCCGGCCGACGAGAGCCAGCCCTGGACATCGGGCCAGCAGGATGCCTGGTCCGGGCCGGGTGAGCCATCCGGCTGGACGGACGGGCACGGCAGCGAGCTTGACCCGCTGCCGCCCCCCGCTGGCCGGCGGCACCGCCGGCCAGCGCCTGGCGACGACGACGACCCCGGCCGGTGGCCGCCGCCCGAACGTGATTCCGGAGGAGACGGCTGGTGAGACGCCTCTTCGCGAACAAGTACCTGGTGGCCGTGCTCGTGGTGGTGGCGGTGGCCGCGATCTTCGGCCTGGCCAGCACCGGCCACCCGTCGGCCCTGGCCTCGGGGGCACGCAGCCAGGCCCCGGCCCGGGCCGTGGTGTCCTCGGCGCTGCGGGCCTGCCCGGCCCCCGGCTCGACGGGTGCCACCGCTTCCGGGCTCACGCTCGCCGCGGCGTCATCCGGCGCCGGGCGGGTCGCGGTGAGCCGGCTGTCTCCGCTCGGCAGCACGTCGGCACTGGCCCCGCTGCACGTCCTTTCGCAGCCCGGCCGGCTGTCGCTGGTGAACGTGGGGGCCGCCCCGGCGGTGTCCCGCGGGCAGACCCAGCAGGCCAGCGCGGCGGCCACGAACTCGGTGCCGACCTCCCCTGAGCGCGGCGGCGTGATGATCCAGGCCACCGGGGCCATGGCCCGCGGGCTCGAGGCCGACCAGGCGAGCAGTGGCGGCCTGGGGGGCGCGGAGTGCCTCGGTCCCGGCACCGATTTCTGGTTCGTCGGCCCGGGCCAGCGGTCGGCCGCGAACATCTCGCTCTACCTCATGAACACCGACGGCCAGGCCGCCGACGCGAGCGTCCAGATCCTGACCGACAGCGGGCCGATCCTGGGCACCACCGACGCCGGGATCGCGGTCCCCCCGCACGGCCTCGTGGTCCAGTCCCTGGGCAAGCTGACCGGCGGATCGCGGGTGATCGCGCTGAACGTGACCACCAGCGTCGGCCGCGTGGTCCCCGCCGTCCGCGAGACCACGCAGAGCAGCGAGCCCGGGGCCTGGCTCCCGTCCGCGCTGCCGCCCGCGACGAGCCGGGTGCTGCCCGGCCTGCCGGGAACGCCCGGCGGCCGGAACCTCTACGTCGCGGTGCCCGGCGCGACCAACGCCACGATCAAGGTCACCGCGGTCACCGCGCGCGGTTCGTATCAGCCCACCGGGGGCAGCGGGATCGACCTTCCCGGCGGGTCGGCCATCGAGGTGTCGCTGCCCTCGATGGGCGGGATCCCGGCCGCCATCCAGATCTCGTCCAACGTGCCCGTGACCGCCTCGATGGGCGTCTCGGGCGGGCCGAACGGGGCACCCGGCGTTTTCACCGCGGCGTCCGCGTCCGTGCAGGAGCAGGGCGTCGTGGCGGGCAATCCGGCCAACTCGGGCGGCTCCACCCAGCTCGTGCTCTCGGCACCCCAGGCCGCGGCCCAGGTCCGGGTGACCGAACTGACGTCCGCGGGCCAGGCCAGCGCGGCGCCGCGCACGGTGCCGATCGCCGGGGGCCACACCGTGACGGTCACGGTCCCCGCCCCGCGCACCGCGGGCAAGTCGTCCGCGTTCGCCGTGATCATCACGCCGCTGGCCGGCTCGGGGCCTGTCTACGCCGGCCGGGTCGTCAGCCACAACGACTCGGTGATTTCCCTGCTGCCGGTGACGAGCGCGCTGACCTGGGTCCCGCTCCCGGCCGTGCGCAGTTCGGTGACGACGGCTCTGCCCTGAGTTCGCCAGGTGAGTTCTCCAGGACACGCCCTGGAACGGGCTCAGTCCTCGTCTGGGTAGCCGGGATCCACCGTCTGGGGATCAAGTCCCAGCAGCCGCGCGAACTCCTCCACGACCACGTCAAGGACCAGCTCGCCCAGGTCCTCCTCGTCGTCGGCCCGGGCCATCAGCGGGCGCCGGTAAAGAACGATCCGGGCGGGCCGGGCCGGGTGCCGCGGGTCGCCGCCGGCGGCCGAGCCGGGATCGAGCCTGGCCAGCGGGACGGGCTCGGGGTCGTCGTCCGGCTGGTCGGCGGCCGGGATCTCCTCCACCGCGAACTCGACGCCGGCCAGCTCGGCCTCCCAGCGGGGCTCGAGCTGCGCGACGGCCTCGAGCACCAGGTCGTCGAAGCGCTGGGCGCGGCTGCGGTAGAGCGGCACATCCTGCGGGGTCAGCGGGCCCCGCAGCCCGCGGCCGCGGGAGTCGCGCCGCCTGATCCGGGTTGCCCGCGGGCCCCGCGGGGCCCGGCCGCCGCCATCATTCACAGTCACCGAGCGTATCCGGACCGGGCGTTCCGGCGAGCGGCAGTCGAGACACGATCGTGCAGAGTGCCCCGGGTGATGGCGTTACTGCCCTCAGATCGATACCGTCAGCCGTTGTGAGCGATCTACGCGAGCCTGCCAGCCGCGGGATACGCTCGCCCGCCAGTTGCGCGGTTGTGAGGGAGGCGGGCCGTTGAGTTCTCGTCGCTGCAGTCGGCCCGCGTGCAAGCAGCCCGCCGTGCACACGCTCACCTACGTGTACCGCGACTCCACCGCGGTGCTCGGCCCGCTCGCCGCCTACGTGGAACCGCACTGTTACGACCTGTGCGCCGCCCACGCCGGCCGGCTGACCGTGCCCATCGGCTGGGAGGTCGTCCGGCTGCCCGACGGCCCCGCCGAACAGGAGCGGGAAGACGACCTGGAGGCGCTGGCCAACGCGGTCATGGAGGCGACCGCGCCGCGGGCGCCGGGCGAGCCCGTCGGGCAGGGCGTGGAGGTCGGGCGGCGCGGCCATCTGCGCGTGCTGCGATCCTCGTCGCAGGACCCCGGCCGGCTCCGGTAGACCGGCGGCTGAGCCCGGGGCGGACCGGTAGGCTCGGGGTCCATCCATTGCGGCCGAGCGCGTCGCGACCCGAGACCGCCAGGTGCGGGAGGCAAGCCCCCAGTGGCTGATTACGCGAAGATCTTCAAGGCATACGACATCCGCGGCATCGTGCCCGACGATCTGGACCAGAGCGTGGCCGAGTCCGTCGGCGCGGCGTTCGCCCAGTTCACCGGGGCCTCCGCGGTCGTGACCGTGCACGACATGCGCGCCTCGTCCGCGCCGCTGGCCGAGGCCTTCGGACAGGGCGCCGCATCCCAGGGGACCGACGTGATATCGGCCGGCCTGGGCTCGACCGACATGCTCTACTACGCGAGCGGCAGCCTCGGCATCCCGGGCGCGATGATCACCGCCAGCCACAACCCGGCCAAGTACAACGGGATCAAGCTGTGCCGCGAGGGCGCCCGGCCGGTCGGGGCCGATACCGGGCTGGTGCAGTTGCGCGAGATGGCCGAGCGCGGCGCGGCGGCGGCCACCGGCGCGCCCGGCGCCGTCGTGGCGCGCGACCTGCTGTCGGGGTACGCGGCCCACCTGAAGACCCTGGTGGACCTGTCCGGCATCCGCCCGCTGAAGGTCGCGGTGGACGCCGGGAACGGCATGGCGGGCCACACCGTGCCGAAGGTGTTCGAGGGACTGCCGATCACGCTCGTGCCGCTCTATTTCGAGCTCGACGGCACGTTCCCGAACCATGAGGCGAACCCGATCGACCCGAAGAACCTCGTGGACCTGCAGCAGGCCGTGCTCAGCTCGGGCGCGGACATCGGCCTGGCCTTCGACGGCGACGCCGACCGGTGCTTCGTGGTCGACGAACGGGGCGAGATCGTCTCGCCGTCGGTGCTGACCGCGCTGATCGCCGTGGCCGAACTCGCCAGGGAGCCCGGCGCCACGGTCATCCACAACCTGATCACCTCGCGGGCCGTCCCGGAGATCGTGACCGCTCACGGCGGCACGCCCGTGCGGACCCGGGTGGGCCACTCCTTCATCAAGGCGCGGATGGCGCAGACCAACGCCATCTTCGGCGGCGAGCACTCCGGGCACTTCTACTTCCGCGACTTCTGGTTCGCCGATTCCGGCATGCTGGCCGCGCTGCACGTGCTCGCCGCGCTCGGCACCCAGGACGGCCCGCTGTCCGGGTTGCTGTCGGAGTACGCGAAGTACCGTGCGTCGGGCGAGATCAACAGCGAGGTCCGCGACCAGCGGGCCGCCACGCAGCGGGTCCGGGCCGCGTTCGAGGGCGCCGAGGGCGTCTGGACCGACGACCTGGACGGGCTCACCGTCGGCCGCGACGGCTGGTGGTTCAACCTGCGCCCGTCGAACACCGAACCGCTGCTCAGGCTCAACGTCGAGGCGCCCGACGAGGCGACCCTGATCGACATCCGCGATCAGGTCCTGCGTATCGTTCACGATGATGCCGGCTAGGCGGGAGCCCAGCACCCGTCCTGCGACCTCATGGGAGATGCAGTGAAGATTGATGACTGGCTGCTGGACATCCTGGTCTGCCCCAAATGCCATTCGCCGGTGCGGGTAGACGAGCAGGCCAGCGAACTGGTCTGCACCGGAGCCGACTGCGGCCTGGCCTACCCGGTACGCGATGACATTCCCGTCATGCTCGTCGACGAGGCGCGTGACCCTGCCGCCAGCTAGCGAGCGCCGGTGACCGAGGAGCCGCAGGGCGCCGCCGGTCACGGCTCGGGCGGCAAGAAGACCGTCCTCGCCGCCTTCGGGGCCAACCTCGGCATCGCCGCCACCAAGTTCGCCGCGTTCCTGATCACCGGCTCGGCCTCGATGCTGGCCGAGTCGGTGCACTCCGTCGCCGACTCGGGCAACCAGGCGCTCCTGCTCATCGGCCGGAGCCGGTCCCGGCGCGAGGAGACCGAGGAGCACCAGTTCGGGTTCGGCTCGGAACGCTATTTCTACGGCTTCCTCGTGGCCACGGTGCTGTTCACCGTGGGCGCCCTGTTCTCGATCTACGAGGGCGCCGAGCGGATAACCCACCCCGGGAAGCTGGAGTCACCCGTGGTGGCCCTGGTGGTGCTGGTCGTCGCGGCCGTGCTCGAGGGGTTCTCGTTCCGCACCGCGATCATCGAGTCGCGCCAAGCCGGGGGCCCGGGCGCCTGGGGCAGGATCGTCCGCTTCATCCGCCGGGCCAAGTCGCCCGAGGTGCCCGCCGTCCTGCTCGAGGACTCCGCCGCGCTGACCGGGCTGGCCCTGGCCATGGGCGGGGTGGTGCTCACCTGGGTCACCGGCGACGAGCGCTGGGACGGGGTCGGCTCGCTGGGCATCGGCGTCCTGCTCGGCTTCGTGGCCGTGGTGCTGGCGATCGAGATGAAGAGCCTGCTCATCGGCGAGTCGGCCGCGGCCGACGTCGAGCAGACCATCGTGGCCGCCCTGGAGGACGGGCCCGAGGTGGAACGCGTGATCCACCTGCGCACCCTGCACGTGGGCCCGGACACGCTGCTCGTGGGTGCGAAGATCGCGGTGAGCGGGGGTCAGAGCGCTGCCACCCTGGTGGCCGGCATCGACGCGGCCGAACGGCGGGTCAGGGACGCGGTGCCGATCGCCGAGTTGATCTACCTCGAGCCCGACGTGTACCAGGAAGGGCGCGCCGACCTCACCGACCCGGCGATCCGGGCCGCCCGCCGCCCCTCGCGGCGCACCACGGCCCGGACCCTGCGCCCCGTACGCCGCGACCCTCCGGCCTGATAAGCCTTAACGCGTCGGCGGCGCCCGCCTGGCGCCCCCGGGCGGGTCAGCGACGGCGAGCGGGCGGGGGCCGGCGCGACATGCTGAGCAGGCGCAGCGCCCGTTCCTGCTCGAAGTCGAGGGCGCGGGCGGCCGGGGCCGGGATCCGGCCGATGCGCCGCCCCAACTCGGCGACATCGGCCCGGACGCCCGCCTCGGTCAGCACGCGCAGGCCGAACGCGAGCGCGGCGGGCGTGACGTCGTAGCGGCGCTCGATGGCCAGGGCCAGCGCGACCGCGTCCAGGTCGGGCTCGCCGAACTGCCGGTGCGGCGCGGCCGGCTTCCGCGGGGGGGCCTGGGCGGGTCGGCCCCCCGGGGACAACACTGTCGGCGGGCGCAGCCCGGGCAGCAGGCCCAGAGAATCCCGGTATCGCAGCATTCGGGGGGATGTGCCGAGGCGCCGCGCGGCCTCCGTGATGCGCATGACGGCTAATCTTACAAAGTCCTGTCAGAAACAGTGCTTCCGGCGTGCGCTCGACCGGCCGGGTCCCGTAGCGTCGGGGGTGACATCGAGGATCCCTGCTGGAGGAGTTGCGTAATGCCGTTTGACGCCGTCCCGTTCAAGGTCGCCGACCTGTCACTCGCCGAGTTCGGCCGGAAGGAGATCCGGCTGGCCGAGCACGAGATGCCGGGACTGATGTCCACGCGCGAGGAGTTCGCCGACTCGCAGCCGCTGCGCGGCGCCAGGATCACCGGGTCGCTGCACATGACCATCCAGACGGCCGTGCTGATCGAGACCCGGGTCGCGCTCGGAGCTCAGGTTCGCTGGGCAAGCTGCAACATCTTCTCCACCCAGGACCACGCGGCGGCCGCGGTCGCCGTGGGCCCGGATGGCACCCCCGAGGACCCGAAGGGCATCCCGGTGTTCGCCTGGAAGGGCGAGACCCTGCCCGAGTACTGGTGGTGCACGGAGCAGGCGCTCACCTGGCCGGGCCAGCACGGGCCGAACATGCTGCTGGACGACGGCGGGGACGCCACGCTGCTCGTGCACAAGGGCGCGGAGTTCGAGGCCGTCGGCGCGGTGCCGGCCCCGGCCGACGACGACGCCGAGGAGTGGCAGGTCATCCTGTCGGTGCTGCGCGAGTCCCTGGCCTCGGACCCGGGCAAGTGGACCGCGGTGGCGGCCGAGATCAAGGGCGTGACCGAGGAGACCACCACCGGGGTGCACCGGCTGTACGAGATGGCCACCGCGGGCACGCTCAGGTTCACCGCCATCAACGTCAACGACTCGGTGACCAAGTCGAAGTTCGACAACAAGTACGGCTGCCGCCACTCGCTGGTCGACGGCATCAACCGGGCCACCGACGTGCTGATCGGCGGCAAGGTGGCCGTGGTATGCGGCTACGGCGACGTGGGCAAGGGCTGCTCCGAGTCGCTGCGCGGCCAGGGTGCCCGGGTCATCGTGACCGAGATCGACCCGATCTGCGCGCTGCAGGCGGCGATGGACGGCTTCCAGGTCGCGCGGCTTGAAGACGTGGTGGCCACGGCCGACATCTTCATCTCGGCCACGGGCAACTACCACATCATCACCGCCGAGCACATGAGCCAGATGAAGCACCAGGCGATCGTGGGCAACATCGGTCACTTCGACAACGAGATCGACATGGCCGGCCTGACCCGCCTGCCCGGCGTCCGCCGGACCAACATCAAGCCGCAGGTGGACGAGTGGACGTTCGCCGACGGTCACGCGGTGATCGTGCTGTCCGAGGGCCGGCTGCTGAACCTCGGCAACGCCACGGGTCACCCCAGCTTCGTGATGTCCAACAGCTTCACCAACCAGGTCATCGCGCAGATCGAGCTGTTCACCAACGGTGAGGCGTACCCGCTAGGCGTGCACGTGCTGCCCAAGCACCTGGACGAGAAGGTGGCCCGGCTGCACCTGGACGCGCTCGGCGTGCGGCTGACCACGCTGTCCAAGGAGCAGGCCAGCTACATCGGCGTTCCGGTCGACGGTCCCTACAAGCCGGACCACTACCGCTACTGAGCATGCCGTCGCCGAGGAGCACCCCCCCGAGGTCAGTACCGGGGGGGTCTGGGGGGGTCGCCCCCCCGAGGCCAGCACCGCCGGGTATCGCATCCGAGGTGGCCGATCCGGGCCAGGCCGCCGCAGGCCGGGCCCGGATCGGCTGGGCCCAGGCGGCCATGCCCGTGCTCGGCCTGATCCGGGACTCCTTCACGCGAGAGCAGCCGTTCGCCGGGCTCACGGTCGCGGCGTGCCTGCACGTGACCGCCGAGACCGCGGTCCTGGTGAACCTGCTCACCGCGGGCGGCGCCCGGTTGCACCTGGCCGCGTCCAACCCGCTGTCCACCCAGGACGACATCGCCGCCGCCCTGGCCGGCTGCCCCCGGGTCACCGTGCACGCCCGCTCCGGGGCGGACCGGCGCACGTACTACGAGCACATTCACCGGGTACTGGACGCGGGGCCGGGCCTGGTCGTCGACGACGGCTGTGACCTGGTGAACACGCTGCACACCGAGCGCCAGGAACTGCTCGCGCAGGTGCGAGGGGGATGCGAGTCGACCACCACCGGGGTGGCCCGGCTGCGCCGGATGGCGGCCGAGGGCACGCTGGCGTTCCCGATGGTGGCGGCCGACGATTCGCGGACCAGGCGCATGTTTGACAACTTCGCCGGGACCGGGCAGTCGGTGCTGGACGGGATCCTGCGCGCCACCAACACCCTGCTGGCCGGCCAGGTCGTCGTGGTGGCCGGCTACGGCCCCTGCGGGCGCGGCATCGCCGAGCGGGCCAAGGGGCTCGGCGCCGAGGTCATCGTCACCGAGGTGGACCCGGTCCGGGCGCTGGACGCGCTCGTGCACGGGCTGCGCGTGCTGCCCATGGCGCAGGCCGCGCCGGCCGGGCAGGTGTTCATCACGGCCACCGGCTCGCGTGACGTGATCGGGCCCGAGCACATGGCGGTCATGCGGGACGGGGCCATCCTGGCCAACGCCGGCCATTTCGACGTCGAGGTCGACGTGCGGGGCCTGGGCGACCTGGCCGTCGCGGTCAACCCCGAGGTCCGCCCGCACGCCGACGAGTACCTGCTGGCCGACGGCAGGCGGCTGATCCTGCTGGCCGAGGGGCGGGTGGTCAACCTGGTCGCCGCCGAGGGCAACCCGGCCGCGGTGATGGACTTGTCGTTCGCCATCCAGGCGCTCGCGCTGGCCTGGCTGGCCCGTGCCGACGAGGGCCTGACACCCGGCGTGCACCAGGTACCGGACGAGATCGACGCGCAGGTGGCCACGCTGGCCCTCGCCGCCCGGGGCGCCCAGATCGACACCCTCACCCCCGTTCAGGAGGAATATCTCGAATCGTGGCGCCAGGGTTCCTAACCGGCGCCGTTCCTAAACGGGCGGCGCGAATCCGCCGGGCCCCGGTGACGCGGGCGGAAGGGGTGGATGGGCGGGTGGAAGGGCGGCCGCCGGGGCGGTCGGCTGCGGCACCGCCGGGGCCGGGGCGGCGGGCGGCGGCGGGTACGGCGCGGCGGCGGCCTGCTGGGCGGCCAGCCGGGCCGCCTCGCGCTGGCGCCGCACGGCGAGCACGGCCGACAAGAACGCGGCCGGGGGCGTGCCCGGCGGCGGAGGCGGGGTCACCAGCGCCGCCACCGCAGCGGCGATCCGCTGGCCGAACTCCTCGCGGGCCGCGGGCGTGAGCTCATAGAAGCGGCGCAGGTAGCTGGCCGCCTGCTCCGCGGTCTGGTCGTCGAGCCGGGACAGTTGCAGGCCCTGGGACCAGTCGGCCAGCGGCGGCGGCACCACGCTGAGCAACGGGGGCAGGCTCTGCCGGCGGGGCAGCCGTTCCTGGATCACGAACGTGCCCGCGAACAAGTCACCGAGGCGCTTGCCCTGGTCCGACAGCAGCGAGCAGATCAGCGCCGGGGCCCCGAAAAACAGCCAGATCTCCACGACCGCGGCGAGCGCCCGCACCAGCGCCTGGCGGAACCGCTCGGGCCCGCCGTCGTCGCCGACCACCCGCAGCCCGAGCGCCAGCTTGCCGAGCGTGCGGCCTCGGCTCAGGGTCTCGAAGATCGTCGGGTAACCCACGAAGACCAGGATCAGCAGGCTGAGCGCCACGGCGGCCAGGGACGCCGCGTTCAGGTGAGCGCCCGACGCGCCGAGGATCAGCAGCAGCCCGACGACCAGCAGGATCTGGGCGGCCATGTCGATGATGATGGCCACCAGCCGGCTGGGGAAACGCGCACAGGGGACATCGAGGACAACCGCCTCGCCGGTGACCAGATCGGTCAATTTTTTCTCCTGCCTCGCCCTCGGGGCTTCATGGGCAAGGCTATCCAGTTTCGGGCAGTAATCTCCTTTCGTGGACGTGGACGCGTTCGTCGCAGCGCACCAGGCGGAGTGGGACCGGCTCGACCGTCTGGTCGCCCGGCGCCGGCGGCTGTCCGGCGACGAGGTGGACGAACTGGTCACCGCCTACCAGCGGACCGCCACGCACCTGTCCGCGGTGCGCACGGCCGGGCACGACGCGGCGCTGACGGCCCGGCTGTCCACCCGGGTGGCGCGGGCCCGGGCCGCGGTGACCGGCTCGCACGCCCCGGCGTGGCGCTCGGTCGGGCGGTTCGCGGTGGTGTCGTTCCCGGCCATGGCGTACAAGGCCCGCTGGTGGTGGCTGGCCACCGCGGCCGGGTCGCTGCTGGTCGCGCTGATCATGGGCTGGTGGATCGCGCGGTCGCCCGCGGTGCAGGACAGCCTGGTGACCAAGGCCCAGGCCTCGCAGCTCGTGAACAGCCAGTTCCGCAACTACTACTCCCAGTACGCCGCGACCTCGTTCGCGGCCAAGGTCTGGACCAACAACGCCTGGGTGGCCGCCGAGTCGCTGATGTTCGGGATCCTGCTCGGCATCCCCACCCTGTTCGTCCTGTTCGAGAACTCGGCCAACATCGCCGTCAACGGCGGGCTGATGATCGCGCACGGCCGGGGAGTGGAGTTCTTCGCGCTGCTCCTGCCGCACGGCATGCTCGAGCTGTCCGCGGTGTTCCTCGCGGCCGCGGCCGGCCTGCGGCTCGGCTGGCGGATCATCGACCCCGGGCCGCTGCCGCGCGGCCAGGCCCTGGCCCAGACGGGCCGCGAGACCATCACGCTCACGCTGGGCCTGGTCGTCGTGCTGCTGGTGTCCGGGGTCATCGAGGCGTTCGTCACCCCCTCGCCGCTGCCCACGTGGGCCAGGATCTCGATCGGGGCCTGCGCCGAGGCCGCGTTCCTCACCTACGTGATCGTGCTCGGCCGCCGGGCGCGGGCGCTCGGGCTGTCCCCCGACATCGAGCACGCGCCGGACGTGGTCCCGGTCGCCGGCTGACGCCCGCCCGTCCCGCCCGTCTGTCCCCCGGCGTAACGAGTGATCCGTTTCTGTGTTGAGTTACCGGAGTGGGGCTCGGGTTAGTCAACACAAAAACGGATCATGGAGCCGTGGGGGACACCCTCGTCCCGCCCGTCGGCCCCGCCTCGCTACCCTCGCCGGCCTGGGCCCGGCGGCGGCCCGGCTAGAGCTGGCCGGCGGCCTTCAGGCTCAGGTAGGCGTCGGCCAGGGCTGCGGGCAGCCGGTCGGGCGGGGCGTCCACCACCCCGACGCCCCGCTGCCGCAGCCGGGCCGAGATCCGGGCCCGCCCGGACCGGGCCCGCTCGCCCGCCGCCGCGTCGTACACCGCCGCGGCGTCCCCGCGGGCCGCGGCCATCTCGTCCAGCCGGGGGTCGGCCACGGCCGCGACCAGCAGCCGGTGCCGGGCGACCAGGGCCGGGATCATGGGCAGCAGGCCCTCCTCGACCGCGGCCGGGTTCAGGTCGGTGAGCAGCACCACCAGGCAGCGCTGCCGGGCCACCCCGAGCACGGTGGCGGCCATCAGCCCGGCGTCGGACTCGATCAGCTCCGCGGTGAGCACGGCCATCGCGTTGGTCAGCGCGGACAGCACATCGCTGCGGCTGGCGCCGAGCACCCGGGCCCGGACCTGCCGGTCCACGGCGACCAGGTCGATCCGGTCCCCGGCCCGCGCGGCGAGCGCGGTCAGCAACTGCACCGCGTCGATGGAGGTGTCCAGGCGGGGCACGCCTGCGACCCGGCCCGCTGCGGTCCGGCCGGTGTCGAGCACGACCAGGATGCGGCGGTCGCGTTCGGGCCGCCAGGTCCGCACCATCACGTCCGCCCGCCGCGCGGTGGAGCGCCAGTCGATCGACCGGACGTCGTCGCCGGCCACGTACTCGCGCAGCGAGTCGAACTCGCTGCCCTGGCC
>DATAVV010000109.1:0-9988 GCA_036267555.1 Streptosporangiaceae bacterium
CTCGTCCCCGGCGTCGGCCGGGCTCTCGTCGGTGTGCGAGTAGACGAGACGGGTCGGCGTCAGCGCCAGGACCGTCATGTGGCGCCGCACCTCCATGCCGGGATCGAACAGCGCGTCGTGGGTGACGACGTAGGAGACGACCTCTTCGGCCCCGAGAGCGGATGACACCGCGTCAAAGACAAGTCCCGGGTAATAGCCACTTCGCTCGATCGCGGCACGCATACCGTCCGCGGCCGCGACTCTGGTATCCCTCATCCCCCCATCCTGCCCTGTCCGCTGCCCGTCCTTCACATGGTGGGGCATAGATCCCGGACCCAGCCGGCCGCTTCGGCGCCGGTGAGGTCCAGCACGCGCTCGCGCTCGGGGTCCGGGAGTTCCACCGCGCCCGCACCCGCCGTCGGCCGCGGCCGACGCGGTGATCTGGCACCTGCTCCCCCGCCGCGGCCGCGGTAAACCAGCAGGCCGTTGACGGGATCGGGGACCGCGTCGAGCGCGGCCTGCACGACGGGAAGCCGCCGGAACGCCTCCCAGCTCGCGTCATCCGGCAGGCAGACCTCGAATACGACGCCGGAGCGGTGCTCGATCCAGGTCCACTCGACCGCGCTGTTCGCGATGGCCGACTCGATCAGGGCTTCGCTGTAGGAGTCCTTCCACCGCGACGCGGCCTGGGACTCACCGTGGAACACCTCGATCGACCACCATTCGGCCATGACCGACATGATATGCGCAATACCGGAAGAATGGCGCGTTAGCAACACCTGTTTTGGACCTGGTTTGGCCACGGGCGAACGGGACGGACCTGGCGCGAGGCTAGCTGGGCAGGTAGCGCAGCAGCACCATGTCCCCGACGAGCCGGGCCTCGGCCAGGTGCATGCGGTGGTGCGGGTCGCCGGACTGGTCGGCGGCGATGCGCGGGGCGTAGGGATCACCGACGAAGATCGGCGCGACCGCCACGTGCAGTTCGTCCGCGAGTTGCCCGGCCAGGAACTGCGCGAGCACGTATCCGCCGCCCTCGACCATCAGCCGCCGCACACCCCGGCCGGCCAGGTCGGTGAGGACCGCGTCCAGGCTCAGCGGGTCGCCGGCGCCGATCACCTCGGCGGCGGCCGTGGCGGGCTGGGCGGCGAACCGGTCCCGGATCGCGGCCGCCGACGCCGCCGGGACGTAGACCAGCCGGGCGCCCTCCCCCGCGGTGAAGAACCGAGCCGCCGGGTCGAGGTCGCCGGTGGCGGTGAGCGCGACCCGCACCGGGTTCGGGGGCAGCCCGTGCACGATCCGGCGGTTGCGCCGCTCGGCGGACCGCACGAGCAGCGCGGGATTGTCGCGGCGGATCGTGCCCGCCCCGACCAGGATCGCGTTACAGCTCGCCCGGACCTGGTCGACCCGGTCGAGATCGGCGTCGTTGGAGAGGATCAGCCTGGTATCGGTGATGTCATCGATGCAGCCGTCGATCGACGTCGCGACCGACAACAGCACATATGGGCGTTCTGCCACGTCAGCCTCCGGCTGCTCTCGCCCCGACGGTACCCGTCCGCCCTACGCTGAGGTGCCATGCTCCCGGGCGAAAAGCGTCTGACCTTTAGACAAGGCGGGCTGGGGCTGGCGCTGACCCTGCTCACCGCGATCCCGCTCGGCCGGCCGGCGGACGGCCTGGCCGCGCCGACCCGGCGGGCCGCGGGCGCGGCGATGGCCTGGGCACCGGCGGTCGGCCTGCTGCTCGGGGCGGCGGCCGCCGGCATCCTGGAACTGGCCGCCCGGTGGGGCCGCACCGGGCCCCTGCTGGCCGCGGTCCTCGCCGTGGCCACGCTGGCCCTGCTCACCCGGGGCCTGCACCTGGACGGGCTCGCGGACCTGGCCGACGGGCTCGGCAGCCGGCAGCCGGCGGACGCGGCACTGGCCATCATGAAACGTTCCGACATCGGCCCGTTCGGCGTGGTGGCGCTGGTGTTCACCCTGCTCGTCCAGGTGGCCGCCCTGGCCCAGGCCCAGGCGCTCGGCCGCGGGGTCCCGGCCCTGATCGCCGCGTCGGCCGCGGGTCGGCTGGCCCTGACCTGGGCCTGCCGCCGCGGGGTGCCGGCCGCGCGGGGCAGCGGCCTGGGCGCGCTGGTGGCGGGATCGGTGCACCCCGCGATCCCGGTCGCGCTCAGTGCGGCGGCCCTGGCCGCGGCGTACCCGTTCGGGATCGGTGTGCTGGCCGGGGTGGCCGCGGGCGTCGCTGTCTCGCTCGCCCTCACCGCGCTGGCCGTGCGCCGCCTCGGCGGGATCACCGGGGACGTGCTCGGCGCCCTGGTCGAGGCCGCGACCGCGGCGTGCCTGCTGGCGGCCGCGATCAGGTAGCCGGGCCGGCCGCGCCGGGCTGCAGGGCCTCGCGGATCCGGCGGGCGTAGTCGGCGGCCTCTTCGTCGTCGGCGTACTTGGTGCGCGGCCAGAAGAAGCCGCGCAGGCCGTCGCCCTTGGTCCGCGGCACGACGTGCACGTGCAGGTGCGCGACGCTCTGGCTGACGACGTTGTTCTCGGCGACGAAGGTGCCCTGGGCCCCCAGGGCCTCGGGCACGGCCGCGCTGACCCGCTGCACCCGGGTGAACATCGGGCCGACCAGTCCGGCAGGCAGGTCCGGCAGGGTCACGTAGTGCTCGCGCGGCGCGACGAGCACGTGCCCCTTGAACACCGGCCTGGCGTCGAGGAAGGCCACGGCGATCTCATCGTCGAGCACCACGTGGGCGGGCACGCTCCCGGCCGCGATGGCGCAGAACAGGCAGTCGGCCATGCCCGAACCGTAGCGCGCCGGCCGGGGGGGCCGGTGGCCGCCCGCGAGCCGGCGCGGTCGCCCGGCGCCGGCCAGGCCGCGGCCACTGGCCCCCTCCCCGGGCCGTTATCCCAGCCTGCGACAGGGGCTAGTTTGGCCGACCTCGTCCCACCTAGGATTACGTGGCGTAAGCAGCGACATTCCCGCAGCGAGGGTGCCAAGGGGAGGATCCATGAAGACAAAGGCCGCCATACTTCGCGGACCAGGGCAGGACTTCGAGATCACCGAGCTGGACCTGGACGGGCCCAAGGCGGGCGAGGTACTGATCCGTTACGTAGCCGCCGGCCTTTGCCACTCCGACGAGCACCTGCGGCACGGCGACATCGTGCCGCGGTTCCCGATCGTCGGCGGCCACGAAGGCGCCGGGATCGTCGAGGAGGTCGGGCCCGGCGTGACCCGGCTGGCCCCCGGCGACCACGTGATCTGCTCGTTCCTGCCGGTGTGCGGGCATTGCCGGTTCTGCTCGACCGGCCAGTCCAACCTCTGCGACCTGGGTGCCTACCTGCTGGACGGCTGCCAGGTCGATGGCACCTACCGGTTCCACGGCGGTGGCGAGGACTTCGGCGGGATGTGCATGCTCGGCACGTTCTCCGAACGGGCCACGATCTCCGAGTTCTCCGCGGTCAAGGTCGACCCGGACCTGCCACTGGACAAGGTGGTGCTGATCGGCTGCGGCGTGCCGACCGGTTTCGGCTCCGCGGTGCACGCCGCCGCCACCGAGCCCGGCGACACGATCGCGATCTACGGCATCGGCGGGATCGGCATCAACGCCGTGCAGGGCGCGGCGCTCGCCGGAGCCCGCAACGTGGTCGCCATCGACCCGCTGGCCAACAAGCGGGAGATGGCCGAGAAGCTCGGCGCCACGCACACCGCCGAGACCGCGGAACAGGCCCAGCGGCTGATCACCGAGCTCACCCGCGGCGTCGGCGCCGACAAGGCGATCGTGACCGTGGGCGTGGTCGACTCCGAGGTGGTCACGAACGCGTTCAACGCGATCCGCAAGGGCGGCACGGTCGTGGTGACCGGCCTGGCCGACCCGACCAAGAACACGATCGAACTGCCGGGCGCGATCCTCACGCTGTTCGAGAAGCGGATCCAGGGCAGCCTGTTCGGCTCGGGCGACCCGTTCCACGACATCCCGCGCATGGTCGAGCTGTACCAGTCGGGTGACCTCAAGCTCGACGAGCTCATCACCACCACCTACACCCTCGACCAGATCAACGATGGCTACCAGGACCTGCTGGACGGCAAGAACATCCGCGGGGTGATCCGCTACGCCGACGCCTGAACGCGTGCGCTCGTGAGGTCGCGGTGACGACGCAGGAGGAGGGCGGCGCGGCGGCGCCGGCCTCGGGGGGACGACCCCTCCAGACGCCCCCGGCGCCGCCCCCCGTCGTCGGCCTGCGCCGGCAGCGCGAGGTGCTCACGGTCGCGCTGGACGCGGGCCGGCACGTGGTCATCGAGGGGCCGCCCGGTACGGGCAAGTCCACGCTGCTGCGCGCCATCGCCCGCGACAGCGGCCGGGACGTGGTCTTCGTCGAGGGCAACGCCGAGCTGACGCCCGCCCGGCTGATCGGGCAGCACGACCCGTCGCAGGTGATCGCGGCCGGGTACACGCCCGGCAGCTTCACCGACGGCCCGCTGCTGCAGGCCATGCGGCAGGGGGCGCTGCTATACCTGGAGGAGTTCAACCGGGTACCGGAGGAGACGCTCAACGTCCTGATCACCGTGCTGACCGAGAACGAGATCGCGGTGCCGCGGCTGGGCGCCGTGCGCGCCGACCCGGGCTTCCGGCTGATCGCCGCGATGAACCCGTTCGACGCGGTCGGCACGGCCCGGGTCAGCCACGCGATCGCGGACCGGATCTGCCGGGTCGTGCTCGGGTACCAGGACGCGGCCGCGGAGCAGGCCATCACCACGGCGATCACCGGCCTGCGGGGCCGGCCCGTGGAACTCGCGGTCGCCCTGACCCGGGCCACCCGCGAACACCGCGACGTCCGCATGGGCTCATCGGTGCGCGGCGCGATCGACCTGGTGCTGCTGGTGACCGGGCTGCAGCGGCTGCGCCGTGAGGACCGCCTGGTACCCGCCACCGTCCGGGACGCCGCGCACGCGGCGCTGTCGGGCCGGATCCGGATCGCCGACGGCTGCGACCGCAGCCCGGAGTCGGTGCTCGACGAGATCCTCGACCAGATGTGGCCCGCGGGCAGTGAGCCGGACGACCCCGCCGAGGACGGCCAGGGAAAAGCCGACGGCCTGCCGCCGGACGCGGCAGGCCAGCCGACGACGAGCCCGCCGACGGCCGGGCCGCCCCAGACCGGCCCCGGACCGTCACGGTCGAGCCTGAGGCGTGACCGCAGCGGCGGCGCCCCGGCGCGGCGCACGCTGAGCCGGGCCGAGCTGTCGCTGCGGCACGCGGCGTTCGACGAGGTCTCGCCGGAGGTCGGCGGCCTCGACGAGGACGCGCTGGCCGGGCTGCTCGCGGCCGATCCGGAGGGCGCCGCCGCGCTGCTCGCCGACCTGGCCATCGCCACCGACCGCGAACTGCGCGCCGCGGCCCGGCGGCTGGCGGCCCAGGTGTTCATCCGGCTCGGCCACGCCGGCCGCGCCCGGGCCCGCGGCGCCCGCCGCCTGGAGCCCAGCCGCGGCGGCGAGGGCGACCTGGACCTGGAGCGCACGCTGGAGGGCTGGCCCGGCCGTGGCCCGCTGGCCCGCGAGGACCTGGTCACCCGGGCCTGGGTCGCGCGCGACCGCGCGATCTGCCTGGTGGTCGACGCCAGCGGCTCCATGTCGGGGCCAGGCGTGGCCATGGCCGCCGTGGCCGCGGCGGCGGTCGTGCTCGCCGCGGAAGGACGGCTGGCCCCGGCCGTGATCGCGTTCAGCGGCGAGGCCAGGGTGCTGCAGCCGCAGGGCACCCGCCGGCCGCCCGCCGACCTGGTCGGCGAGCTGATCGGGCTGCGTGGGCACGGCGTGACCGACCTGGCGCGAGCGCTGCGGGCCGCCTCGGCCGAGCTGGCCCGGGCCGACGGCGGCGAACGGGTCGCGGTGCTGCTTTCGGACTGCCTGCGCACGGCCGGCGCGGACCCGGCCGGGGCGCTGGGCGGCATCGACCGGCTGCACGTGCTGTGCCCGGTGCCGGGGAACACCGAGCCGGAACTGGCCGCGGCCGCGCTGGCCCGCAGCGGCCACGGGATCAGCCGGCCCGTCCGCCGGCTGGCCGACGTGGCGCCGGCCCTGCATCACCTGCTCTCCTGACCGGCCCTCCTGGCCAGCTCCCGAAGCCGGGAGGTACGTCTCGCGGCGGACGGCCGGTCAGCACGCAGACGGACGACGGGCCGCATGTGCCCCGCATACCCTGGACGCGTGTCCGCTCTGTACGCATGGCTGCGCCGCCACCCGAGGCTCGTGGACGCCGCGCTGGCGTTCGTCCTCGGGCTGGCCGGACTGGGCTCCCTGGCGGCGGTGGCCACCGAGGGCCACGCGGCCGCGGTGGCCCGGCTGGCCCCGTTCGTGCTGGCCATGTTCGTCGCGGTGGTGTTCCGGCGGAAGAGCCCCGTGATCACGTTCGCGGTGGGCGCCCTGGCCGCGGCGGGCCAGGTCCTGTTCGGCCCCGGCGACCCGGGGTCAAGCCTTCCGGTCCTGGTGCTGCTGTACACGCTCGCCGCCTACGAGCCGCGCCGGGTCTCCGTCCCGGGCCTGGTGATCTGCGTGGTCGGTGCGGCCGCGACGTTCTTCGTGTCGATCCACGGGATCGGCGCGGCCGACAGGTTCCTGCTGGCCACGGTGTTCAGCAGCGGGACCGCCCTGGTCGCGTGGGTGCTCGGGGACTCGATGCGCTACCGGCGGGCCTACCTGAGGTCGCTGGAGGACCGCGCGGCCCGGCTGGAACGTGAGCGCGACGCGCAGGCGCAGATCGCCGCGGCGGCCGAGCGGGCCCGGATCGCCCGCGAACTCCACGACGTGATCGCGCACAACGTCAGCGTCATGGTCGTGCAGGCCGACGGGGCCAGCTACGCGCTGCGGACCGAGCCGGAGCGGGCCGGCCAGGCGCTGGCCGCGATCTCGCAGACCGGGCGGCTGGCGCTGGCCGAGATGCGCCGCCTGCTCGGTGTCTTGCGCTCCGGCGACGAGCAGGCCGACCTGGCGCCCGTGCCCGGCCTGGACCAGCTCCGCGAACTGGTCGACCAGGCGCGTACCGCGGGCATGTCGGTCTCGCTCACGCTGGACGGCCCGCCGCGGCCGCTGTCCGAGGGCGCCGAGCTCGCCGCCTACCGGGTGGTGCAGGAGTCGCTGACCAACACGCGCAAGCACGGCGGCCTGGCCGCCACGGCGCGGGTGGCCCTGCGGTACGAGCCGGACGGGCTGATGCTGCAGGTGACCGACGACGGCCTCGGCGCCGCGGCCCCGTCCGACGGGCCCGGGCACGGGCTGACCGGGATGCGCGAGCGCATCGAGATGTACGGCGGGACCGTGCAGGCCGGGCCGCGCCCCGGCGGGGGCTACCAGGTGACCGCGCGGCTGCCGGACAATAACGCGGCATCCGGGCTCGCGCCGCGCCGCGCCAGGCTGGACGGCGCGGCGTGAGCATCCGCATCGTTCTCGTAGACGACCAGGAGCTGGTCAGGACCGGCTTCCGGATGGTGCTCGACGCCCAGCCGGACATGACCGTGGTGGGCGAGGCGGCCGACGGGCTCGAGGCGGTGGAGTTCGCCCGCGCGCACACCGCGGACGTCATGGTCATGGACGCGCGCATGCCCCGGCTGGACGGGGTGGCCGCGACCTGCCGGATCCGGCAGGCCGGCGACCGGCCGCGGATCCTCATGCTCACCACGTTCGACCTCGACGAGTACGCGTTCGCCGCGCTGAAGGCCGGGGCCAGCGGCTTCCTGCTCAAGGACGTGCCGCCGGAGGAACTGCTGTTCGCGATCCGCGCGGTGCATTCCGGTGACGCCGTCGTCGCGCCCTCGACGACCCGCCGGCTGCTCGACCGGTTCGCGCCGATGCTGCCCGCGCAGGAGGGGTCAGCCGCCTCCGCGCTTGAGGATCTGACCGAACGAGAGCGACAGGTGCTGGTGCTCGTCGCCCAGGGGCTCTCGAACGCGGAACTCGCCAAGCGGCTGTTCGTGTCCGAGGCCACGGTGAAGACGCACGTGGGGCGGATCTTGGCCAAGCTGGGCCTGCGGGACCGCGTCCAGGCCGTGGTCTACGCCTACGAGAACGGGCTCGTGCGGATCGGCCGGCCCGGGTAACGGGGTGTCCGCACGCGGGATGGCCACCCCGCCCGCATTCTGCGAATTGCATACAGCAAATCGTGCAAGGCGGTAATCTCTCGTTCGGCACCTTCCGGGGGGGAGAGATCACACTGTGTTACAAGCACACAGTTTCACCAACGGCCCGCTGATTCCCGCGCTCGGCTATGTCTCGTCGTGCCTGGGGATATTCCTCGGCCTGCGCTGCATCACCCGGGCCCGGGCCTGCCGGGGCGGGGCGCGCACCCGCTGGCTGCTGCTGGCCGGGGTCGCGATCGGCAGCGTCGGAGTCTGGGCCATGGACTTCGTGTCGCTGCTCGGCTTCTCGGTCGGCTCGCAGACCAGCCGCTACAACGTGCTGATCGCCTTAGCCAGCCTGCTGGCCGCGGTGGTGATCACCGGCTCGGGCCTGCTGATCGTCGGCTTCGGCCGCGACGGCTACCGCCTGCTGCCCTTAGCCGGCCTGATCGCCGGCCTGGGCGTGGCCGCCGCGCACTACCTGGCGATGGCCGCCATGCGGATGTCCGGGCAACTGTCCTACGACCCGCTGCTGCTCGGCCTGTCGATCGCGATCGCGATCGTGGCCGCGACGGCCACGCTGTGGGCCGCGATCCGGCTGCGGGCCGCCTGGCCCACGCTGGGCGTCTCGCTGAACCTGGGCATCGCCCTGTGCGGCATGCACTACACGGCGATGGCGGCCGCGCGCGTGGCCCGCGCGAACCACCCTGGCGGGCTCGTGTTCGGCGGTGGAGGCGGCGCCACGGCCGAAAGCTACCTGCTGCCGGTCATCCTCGGCATCAGCATCGTCTCGTTCCTGATCTGGGCGGCCGTGGTGCTGGCGCCGACCGAGGACGCGATGCGCTACGACGAGGCGCTGATCGACCACATCCGCAGGCGGTCCGCGGAGCCGATCGGCCTGAGGACCGTGGCCCAACGGCGCGCGGTGGACGGCCATCAAGGCCACCGTACCGGCGACTACGCCGACCACCACGGTGCCCGCGGCCACGGGGCAAGTGACTACGGCGCCAACGGTCACACTGCCGCCAGCCGCGATGCCACCGAACGCGCTGTCGCCGACGGTGCGGCCACCGGCCATCGCGTGGCCAACGGCCACGCGCCGGACCAGCACACCGCCGGTGATCACGCGGCCGACGCGCCACCGCCCTCAAAACAGGGGTAGCCCGCAACACGGGCGCAATGCGCGACGAGTACCCTTCCCGGAATACGGTTCTTTAGGGGGGGACAACCCTATGCTGACTGTTCATAACTTTTCGTATGGGCTGCTGACTCCGGTCCTCGGCTACCTGATGTCCTGCATGGGCGCGTTCCTCGGTCTGCGCTGCGCCACCCGCGCCCGAGCCCAGCAGGGATGGCCACGCGCCCGCTGGCTGTTGCTCGCCGGGGTATCGATCGGCACCACCGGGATCTGGGTGATGCACTTCATCGCCATGCTCGGGTTCACCATTCCCGGCCAGACCATCACCTACAACGTGCCGATCACAATCTTGAGCATGTTCATCGCAGTGGCCATCGTCTGCGTCGGCCTGCTGATCGTCGGGTTCGGCGGCGAGGGTCTCCGCCCCTTGCTGCTGGCGGGCCTGATTACCGGGCTCGGCGTGGCGAGCATGCACTACACCGGCATGGCGGCCATGCGGATGCCGGGCAAGGTCACTTACAACTCGCTCCTATTCGGCCTGTCCGTGGCGATCGCCGTGGTCGCCGCGACCGCCGCGCTGTGGGCCGCGCTGCGGCTGCGCGGCATCTGGACCACCCTGGCCGCCTCGCTGATCATGGGCATCGCGGTCAGCGGTATGCACTACACCGGGATGGCCGCGATGCGGATGTACCAGGCCAGCGGTCCCGCCGGAATGGTCATGGGCGGCACGGGCGGTGCGACCGCCGAGAGCTTCCTGCTCCCGCTCATCCTCGGCAT
>DATAVV010000110.1:0-9061 GCA_036267555.1 Streptosporangiaceae bacterium
CCGAGGGCACGATCAAGGCCGACCTGCATCACGCGCGCGCCCGGCTGAAGGCGGCCCTGGGAGACACCGATGGGTGACCCGCGCGACCGGATCGATGCCTGGCTCGAGGACGAGGTCAAGCCGCTGGCGCCGCCGCCGGGAACCTTCGAGCGGATCACGCACGGGGCGCGCCGCCGCCGCCGGCACCGGGCGATACTGTCCGCGGCCGGCGTCCTGATCGTGATCGCGGCCGCCGCGTCGGCCCCGCCGATCGCCTCGCAACTGCTGCACGGCCAGAGCGGGCCGCCCAGCCCGCAGGTCGCGGCGGGCCGGTCGGCCGCCCCGGTGAGCCCCAGCCCGGCCGGCAGGAACGGCCCCGGCGGCGTCGCCGACAAATCCAGCAGCCAACTCCAGCAGAACGGCACCTCGGCGCTGTCCGTGACCGGCTCGGGCGAACCCGTGCCGGCCAACTTCCGGCCCACCTCGGTCACGTTCATCGGCACGAAGGTCGGCGCGGTGATCGGCCAGGCCGGCACCCCCGGCCACTGTGCCACGCAGTACTGCACGTCGCTCGCCGGGACCTCGGACTACGGCGGCTCCTGGTACGGGGTCAGCGCGCCGCTCGCCGGGCCGCCGGACGGGACCCGCGGGGTCGGCCAGCTACGGTTCCTGGACGACAGCGACGGGTGGGCGTTCGGCCCAGGGCTGTGGGTCACCCACGACGGCGGAGCGCACTGGGCCCGGGAATCCACCGGCGGGATGCGGGTCACCGACCTGGAGACGGCCGGGAACCGGGCGTTCGCGCTGTTCGCCACCTGCTCGGGCACGGGGGCGGCCTACGGGGCCCGCTGCACCAGCTTCTGGCTGTACACCTCGCTGGCGGGCAGCAACCGGTGGCAGCCCGTGCCCGGCGCGGCCGCCGGCCTGGGGGCCGGATCCGGGCCCGCCTCCGCCAGCCTGGTGCTCACCGGCGGCACGGCGGACGGCCGCGGGTACCTGCTCGCCCCCTCCGGGCAACTGCTCAGCGGGCCGCTCACCGGCGCGGCCTGGGCCGTGACCAGCCAGCAGGAGCCGTGCGCCCCCGGCGCGCCCGGGCCCGGAGGCCAGCCGACCGGCGCCATGCTCACCGCCGTTTCGGCGCAGTTGGTCATGGTGTGCGCCAGCGAGACCAGTGCCGCGGACGACTCCCAGGCGAAGTCCGTCGCGGAGTCGTCCGACAACGGCGTGCACTGGTCCACGGCCGAGCAGGTGCCCGCCGCCGGGATCGCTGCCTCGCTCGCCGCCCAGAATCAGGGGCAGCAGGTAGTGCTCGCCACCGACGCGGGCATCTACCTGTCGGGCAACGCGGGAGGCACCTGGCGGCTGGTCCAGGCGTCGCCCGCGCATGCCGCCCGCGGGGCATCCGGGTTCAGCTACGTCGGCATGACCAGCCCGGCTGACGGCGTGGCCCTGCCCGCCGACCCCGGCCTGCACGAGGTGTTCATCACCACCGACGGCGGCGCGTCCTGGCAGCCGCACGCGATCAGCGGCGCCTGAGGCCCGGTCAGGCCCGGTGACGCCCGGTCAGCCGTCGCTGAAGTCGCCCGCCGTCACCCGGAGCCCGCGCAGCATGCGGAACATCTCCTCCAGCCCGGCCTCGTCGTAGCCACCCAGCCCGAACTGCGCGGCCATCAGGTCGGCGGTGGCGCGCTCGACCAGGTCGCGCCCGGACGCGGTGATCTCGGCCAGCGTGCCGCGCCCGTCGGCCGGGTTGGGCCTGCGCACCACCAGGCCCTGGGCCTCGAGCCGGTCGATGGTGTTGGTCACGCTCGTCGGGTGCACCATCAGCCGCTGCCCGATCAGCCGCAGCGGCAGCGCGCCTTCCCGGCTGAAGCGCAGCAGGACCAGGGCCTCGTACCGCGCGAACGTCAGCCCGTGCGGCCGCAGGAGCGTGTCGAGCCCGGCGATCAGGATCTGCTGTGCCCGCATGATCGAGGTCACGGCGGCCATCGCGCGTGAATCCCCGAACCTGCGCTCCCAGATCTCGGCCGCGCGCGCGATGGGATCGAACGGGAGATCAAGCGGCTTGGGCACAGCCACAAGGTACCGGCCGGCCGCCGCGGCGGGCCGCCGAGCCCGCAAGGGCGGCCCGCGACACGCATCACCGCCCGTGGATCCGGACGGCGGGCGGGATATATTACCTGGTGAGGGACGTGGCACGACGAGTTTCGGGGGAAAAAAGTGCGGTCGAGTCACGCCGTGATGCTCACGACGCCGGTGCTCGCCGCCGGGGTCGGGCTGCGGCGTGGCCGGATCTGGGCGCTCCGCTCGGTCAGCTTCCGCCTGGACGCCCCCAGCTACGGCGGCGCGACGCTGGGCGTCGTGATCCCCGAGCAGGCCGCCGCGACCGCGTTCGCGGACCTTCTGGCCGGGCTGGACCCGCCGTCCTACGGTGAACTGCGGGTGCTCGGCGAGGACCTGGGGACGGCCCGGGGACGGGCCGCGGTGCGGCCCAGGGTGGGGGTCACCCGCCGGGCGGCCCGGCCGCAGCCGACGTTCCGGGTCCGCGGGCTGGTCGAGCACGCCGCCCGGCTGGCCCGGCTGCCCCGCCGGGACCGGGACCCGCTGGCCGCCGCGATCCTCGACCGCCTCTCGCTGACGCCCTGGGCCGAAGTCCCGCTGCGGTCCGCTCCCGAGGTCGTGTGCCGGCGGGCCAGGCTCGCCGCGGCCACCGTGCACCAGCCCGAACTGCTGCTGATCGAGGGATTGCTCGACGACCTCGACCCCGCCGAGGCCAGCGCGCTGGCCGATGCGCTGCGTGACCTGGGCCGGGACGCGACGATCGTCGTCACCGGGCGCGATCCGGTGATCCTGGGCCTGGCCTGCGGTGAGGTCCTGACGATGGCCGACGGAATCCTGGTCAGGCCCTAAGGGGGGTCGCTCCTTCGAGGCCAACACCGAACCGGCAAGTAGGCTGCGGAAATGGACTGGAGCCTGCTTGGCTGCGGACGTTCCGGGCACGTGACCTACGCGCCGGCCGAGCCCGGCGTGCGCAAGCACCTGACCGCGCAGACCGAATCCGGCGACGCCTGGCGCTGCCTGCGCTGCGGCGCGTACGTGGTCGGCCAGCCGCAGCGCTCCGGGCCGGCGGCGCAGGCCCCGGAGGTGCGCCGCGGCCGGGAGGTGCGCAGCGCGTTCATCCTGCGGATCTTCGCGGTCGAGCGGTTCCTGCGCGCCCTGGCCGTCGGCGCTCTGGCGTTCGTCGTGTGGCGGTTCGAGTACGCGAGGGAGTCGATCGAGCAGGCGTTCAACCGCGAGCGCCCGATCCTGCGCGACCTGTTCCACCAACTCGGGTACAACATCGACAACTCCAAGCTGGTCGGCCTGATCCAGCATGCGCTCACGCTCAGCCCGACCTCGATCAGGCTGGTCGCCATCGGCCTGACCTGCTATGCGGTGATCGAGGTGATCGAGGCGGTCGGCCTGTGGCAGGCCCGGCGCTGGGGCGAGTACTTCGCGATGGTGGCCACCTCGCTCGGCCTGCCGTACGAGATCTACGACCTGGCGACCAGGCCCACCCTGACCGCCGGGATTCTGTTCGCGGTGAACCTGGTCCTGGTCCTGTACCTGGTGATCACCAAGCGGCTGTTCCGGGTGCGCGGGGGCAAGCGCGCCTACGAGGCCCGGCTGCGCAGCGAGTCCATCATGGAGGCCGCGATCGAGACGGCCAACGCCGAGCATCCTGAACGCGGCACCACCCCGGACGCCGCCGCCCAGGCCGGTAAGGGTGCCACCGGCCCCGCTGACGCCGGCATCGCCGCGTCCGCGCCCCACTCCGCCACCGCGCCCAGCCCGGACACCGCGCCGCAGCCCGACCAGACCGCACAGACCAGCCACGGCGGCTAGCCAGATGACGCTGGCGGGCAGGGTAAGGGCGGCGGGAGCGGGTGAGGGCGGCGGGAGCGGGTAAGGGCGGCGGGAGCGGGTAAGGGCGGCGGGGGCGGGTGAGGTCAAGCCTCGATGAGCTGGTCGGCCGCGGTGTAGGGGTCGAGCTTGCCCGAGGCGACCTGAGCGGCCAGTTCCTCCAGGTGCTCCTCACCGGGCAGCGCGCCGAACCGCTCCCGCAGCGCGGCCACGGCCAGCGCGGTGATCTCCTCGCTGGCCCGGGCCAGGCGCCGGCGGCCGCCCTCCCCCGACTCGGCAAGCCACGCCGCGTGCGCGTCCAGCCGCCCGGCCAGGTCCTCGATGCCCTCGCCGGTCATCGCCGTGGCCGCGACGATCGGGGGCTTCCAGTCGTCCGGGCCGTGGCTGGCCATCGCGACCATCGTGCGCAGGTCGCGCATCGCCTCCTGGGCGCCGGGGCGGTCGCTCTTGTTCACCACGAAGATGTCGGCGATCTCCAGGATCCCGGCCTTGGCCGCCTGCACCGAGTCGCCCATGCCGGGCGCCACGATCACCAGCGTCGTGTCGGCCAGCGAGGCGATCGCGACCTCGGCCTGGCCCACCCCCACGGTCTCGATCAGGATCACGTCGAAGCCGGCCCCGTCCAGGATCCGCAGCGCCTGCGGGGCGGCCCAGGACAGGCCGCCCAGGTGTCCGCGGCTGGCCATGGAGCGAATGAACACCCCGTCGTCGGTGGCGTGGTCCTGCATCCTGACCCGGTCCCCGAGCAGCGCGCCGCCGGTGAACGGCGACGTGGGGTCCACGGCCAGCACCCCGACCCGTTGCCCCTCGCCGCGGTACGCCCTGACCAGCGCGCCGGTGATCGTCGACTTGCCCACGCCGGGCGAGCCGGTCAGGCCGATCACCCGGGCCTGGCCGGCCCGCGGCGCGACCAGTTTCATGACCTCACGCAACTGCGGCGAGCCGTTCTCGACCAGCGAGATGAGCCGGGCCAGCGCACGCGGGTCGCCCTCGCCGGCCCTCGAAACAAGTGTTTCGACATCGGCGGCCCGGCGGGACCGGCGTTCCGCGGCGGGTGAGGCGGGCGGGGCGTCCGCGCCGCCGGCGTCAGTCACCAGAGCCCGGCACCCGCAGCAGCAGCGCGTCGCCCTGGCCGCCGCCGCCGCAGAGCGCGGCCGCACCCAGGCCGCCGCCCCGGCGCCGAAGCTCATAGACCAGGTGCAGCGCGATCCTGGCGCCGGACATGCCGATCGGGTGGCCGATCGCGATCGCGCCCCCGTTGACGTTGACCCGTTCCGCCCCGACGCCCAGGTCGCGCATGGACTGGATGGCCACAGCGGCGAACGCCTCGTTGATCTCGATGAGGTCCAGGTCGGTCACGGTCAGCCCGGCCTTGCCCAGCGCGTGGGTGATGGCGTTGGCCGGCTGCGACTGCAGCGAGTTGTCCGGGCCGGCCACGCACCCGTGCGCGCCGATCTCGGCCAGCACCGGCGCCCCGGCGGCCGCGGCCGCCTCCGCCGACATGACCACGACCGCGCAGGCCCCGTCCGAGATCTGCGAGGCCGAGCCCGCGGTAATCGTGCCGTTTTTGTCGAACGCGGCACGGAGCCGGCCCAGCGACTCCACGGTGCTGTCGGCTCGCACGCCCTCGTCGGTGTCGAAGATCAGCGGATCGCCGCGCCGCTGGGGCACCGGCACCGGCACGATCTCGTCGGTGAGCAGCCCGTTCTTGATCGCCTCGGCCGCCCGCCGGTGCGACCGGGCCGCGAACTCGTCCTGTTCGCCGCGGCTGATGTTCAGGCGGGCGTTGTGCCGCTCGGTGGACTCGCCCATCGACAGGTGGTCGAACGCGTCGGTGAGCCCGTCGTGGGCCATGGCGTCGATCAACTCGGCCGAGCCGAACCGGAAGCCCTGGCGGGCCCCGGGCAGCAGGTGCGGGGCCCGGGACATCGACTCCATGCCGCCGGCCACGACCACGTCGTACTCCCCGGCCCGGATCAACTGCGCGGCCAGCGCGATCGCGTCAAGGCCGGACAGGCACACCTTGTTGATCGTGATCGACGGGACCGACATCGGGATACCGGCCGCCACCGAAGCCTGCCGGGACGGGATCTGGCCCGCGCCGGCCTGCAGCACCTGGCCCATGATCACGTAGTCCACCCGGTCCCCGGGCAGCCCGGCGCGCTCCAGCGCGGCCTTGATCACGATTCCGCCCAGGTCCGCCGCGCTGAACTGGCTGAGCGAGCCGAGCAAACGCCCGACGGCCGTTCTGGCCCCACCAACAATGACCGGATCTCCCATACCTGAAACGATACCTAGACCTGCGACAGATACCGGGAGACCGGGCCTTCGACCAGGACCGGAACGCAGCACACAGCACATCACGGCGAAGGGCCGGGACGCCGACCGAGACCGAGACGGAGGCCGTCGTTGCTGACGCGCATTGATCATGTGGGGATCGCCTGCCACGACCTGACCAAGGCCATCGAGTTCTACGAGGCAACCTTCGGGCTGGTGGTGGTGAGCCGGGAGGCGAACGACGACCAGGGCGTCAGCGAGGCGATGCTGAAGGTGGCCGACGCGCCGGCGGGCGCGCAGTACGTCCAGTTGCTCGAGCCGCTGAGCCCGGATTCGCCGGTCGGGAAGTTCCTGGCCCGCCGGGGCGAAGGCGTCCACCACGTCGGCTACGGCGTCGCGGACATTTCGGCGGCGCTGAAGTCGATCGGCGACGCCGGCGTGCGGCTGATCGATTCCCGTCCGCGGCACGGGTCGATGGGCGCGGCCATCGCGTTCCTGCATCCGAAGGACGTCGGCGGAGTGCTAACCGAACTGGTCCAGGCACCCCCGCCCGCGTGACGCCACGAGACCAGGCTGGCCTGGGGGGACGTGCGGCCGGCCGGCGCTCGCCGCGTTATGGATCAAAGCCCCAGGCGCCCCTCAAGGCATAACCAGCCACCGCACTCCCAGCGGTCCGGGAGCAAAAAATGTATAGGTTATAAAAGGGATCTTTAGCAAGACCGCGCGCGAACTGGCAGCCAACCACTCATGAGGGGAGTACGCTGCCTTGCACCGGGCGAGCGGAATTGCGTGTCGGCCGGGCTTTGCCGGGGAAGTGTCCGGCGGGGCCCTGTGACCGGAATCGTGATGGTGATCGTCCCGGCGTGCGTGATTCCCTGTCGACCCCCGCGTCAACCCCAGGATTAGGCAACATGCAGCCCGACATCGATGCCCAGCTCAGTAACTTCTTCGAGGAGACCCCGCAGCGCGACTTCGCGAGGGTCATGCGCGGATACGACCCGCACCAGGTCAACGAGCATCTGAAGCAGCTCGACGGTGAACTGCGCCAGCACCGAGATCAAATGCAGGCGCTGCACAGCGAGCTGGCCGACGCGCATCGTCAGATCCAGGAGCAGGAGCGCCCCACCTACTCCGGTCTTGGCTCGCGCATCGAGCAGCTGCTCCGGCTCGCGGAGGAACAGGCCACCGAGATCCTGCAGGAAGCCAGGACCGCGGCCAACGAGTTCAACGCGACGGCCAAGGTCGAGGCGGCCGAGCTGCGCGCCGCGGCCGAGAACGAGGCCGCCGAGCTGCGGGCCAACGCCAAGCGCGAGACCGACGACCTGCGTTCCTCCGCCGAGCGCGAGGCCGACGGCATCAAGACCGGCGCCCGGCGCGAGGCCGACGAGCTGACCTCGACCACCGAGCGCGAGGTGGCCAAGCTCCGCGCCACCGCCGACCACGAGGTCGCCGAGAAGCGGGCCGCCATCGAGCGCGACATCGCCAAGCTGCGCACCACCACGGAGCGCGAGGTCGCCCAGATGAAGGCGTCCTCCAAGCGGGAGCGGGACGAGATCCTCACCACCTCCAAGCGCCAGGCTGACGAGATGCGCAGCCAGGCGCAGCGGATCCTGGAGGAGAGCGAGGCACAGCGCGCGCAGGCCGAGGCGGAGTTCGACATCCAGCTCGCTTCCCGGCGAGAGGAAGCCGAGCGGCAGGAGGCCGAGCGGCTGGCCGCGGCGCAGGCCGCGACCCAGAAGATGGTCTCCGAGGCCGAGCAGCGGGCGGCCACGGCCGAGCAGCGGGCCAGCAAGGCCAGCGCTCAGGCCGAGCAGACCCGGCGGGACGCCGACCAGCACTCCCGGCAGCTCGTCAGCAACGCCAAGAAGAACGCGGACCAGATCGTCGCGCAGGCCAAGGCTCAGGCCGACCAGCTCCTGGCCGACACCAAGTCCGAGGCCGACCGCGTGCGCACCGCCGCGCAGCGCCACGTCGACGAGCTGAACAAGCAGAAGGAGAGCGTCGCCGCTCACCTGACCCAGATCAGCCAGCTTCTCGGCGGCCAGATGCCGGGTATCGCGGACGCGCTCAAGCCCAAGCCCGCCGTCCAGGCTCAGGCTCCCAGGGCCGTGGCCGCGCCGCAGTCCGGCAACGGGGGCAACGGAGCGCCTCAGGCCGCGGCGCCCAAGGCTCCCCCCACGGCGCAGCAGGCCGCACCCGCCGCGCCGCCTCGGTCGTCAGATGTGCCAGCGGGCCAGCACGCCGCTCCTGGCCGGCCGGATAGCCAGCCCTCGGCTGGCGCTGGGGTCGCCAAGCAGTCGGCTAACGCCAAGTCCGGCGGCAAGGGCGACGACGACGAGTGGTGGACGGAGTAGTTCCGGCCACTCGTTTACCAGGTCACAGCGGCGCGCGTCCCGAACTCGGGACGCGCGCCGTTGCTTTCCCCTCGGGCGACGACCGCCCAGACCTCCACATCCTGGGCGTGCTCGCTCCAACAACCGCCTCCTCGACAAGCGCATCGCCGGCCTCGAAGCGCAACTGCTGGCCGCGGAGCCGGGAACCTGAGCCAGGCCAGCCGTCAGGCGTTGCGGCAGACGGCGCGTTCGGCCATTGCGGTGAGCGTGTCCGCGACGCGCCGGGTTGCCAGTCGACGGCCGGTGTGGAGCAGGTCGAAGGCGTCGAAGCTCGTGAGCAGCCAGAGCGCGTCGGCGGCGGTCTTGGGATCGACACCGGGCCGTAGCTGTTCGTGGTCGGCGAGCCGGCGGGCGAGGTCGGTCATGCCGCGGGCGCGGCGCTCCTCCAACCGCCTGATTGCACCGGAGAACGCCCCCGTGTCGAGCTGCGCCAGTGAGACCAGCGCGCGGATCACGTCGCGCTCGGCCGCGTACATCGCCGCCAGCTCGTAGATTGTGGCGCGCAGGCT
>DATAVV010000111.1:0-17148 GCA_036267555.1 Streptosporangiaceae bacterium
CGGGGACCTGCTCGCTGCCGTCCGGGTTGGCCCGGTGCGCCTTGTAGGAGCTGATCTTCGCGACCCGGAAGGCCGGCCGCCAGTCCGCGTCCATGCACGCGACCAGCCGGGACGGCCGGCGGGCCCGGGTGAGCCTGGCGATCATGTCGAGCAGGCCGCGGACCGCGTTCACGGGCGTGCCGTCCGGCGCGGTCATGCTGTCGGCCGGGATCCCGTAGAAGGCGCGGAAGTACAGCGAAGCGGAGTCAAGCAGCATCAGCGAGCCCATCCGCCTCATCCTGCCAGGCCGGGCGGGCCGGGCGGGGGTCCCCCCGGTAGCCGGCCGCGGCCGGGCGCTATTCATGCCGCTTCTCTATGGGTATAAGAACTCTTTGGCATTGGAGCGGAGGGCCGCCGGCTCCCTAGGCTTGGCTCATCCGTTCCAGTCTCCGGGGGGAGGCACGTGTGGCTCAGACAGAAGCTATCCGCACCATATGTCCCATTGGCCTGGTGGCCGGCATACGCTCGGCCACGTCCTGCCACGCCGACTGGACACAGACGGCGCAGCTTGTCGCGGATCAGTTGCGGCGGCACCTTCCCGGCCCGGAGATCCTGACCGCGGCCCAGCGCGCGGGCAGCCCGGACGGTTACGTCAGCCATACGCTGTACGCCGAGCCCGATGGGTCGTTCTCGCTCTGCGCCCTGGTCTGGCGGCCCGGCCAGCAGACCCCGATCCATGATCACGTGACCTGGTGCGTCGTGGGCGTGGTCCAGGGGGCCGAGTACGAGGAACTGTTCGCGCTTGCCGGCGGCCAGGCCGCTCTGGAGGAGGTCGGCCGCAGCGTGAACGAGGCCGGCGCCGTGGGCGGTTTCGCCCCGCCCGGCGACATCCACCGGGTCCGCAACCACGGCGACGAGGTGGCCATCTCGCTGCACGTCTACGGGGCCGATATCCGGCGGCTGGGCAGCAGCGTGCGCCGCGAGTACGACCTGCCCGTGGCCGTCATGACCGGCCGGGGAACATAGCGCAAAAACCTGGTCAAGCCCCCGGTTTCGGCATTGATCAGCGACCGGGCCTGCGGTTAATTTGGCTCGCCGCCGATCCTCGAGGGAGCCGGGTATGCGCCGGATGTACCGCTATGCCGTCCCGATCGTCACGGCCGCCGTCACGGCGGCCCTGACGTTAGCGACCACCCAGCCTTCCGCTGGGCGTCGGCGGCTACTACTCGGGGCGCGCCTACTCCCCCGCGGTGGTGGCGAACCCGGACGGCACGCTGACCCTGGTGTTCCGGCTACGGGACGCCCAAGCCGCTGCCCGCGGCCGGGTCGCTGCTCGGCACCGCGGCCACCCAGTGGACCGTCGGCGCCCAGGACCCGGCCCTCTACCGCGACATACTCACCGTCACGCTGCGCCCGGCCGGGCGGTAGCCCGGCTAGCCCGCAGCTAACCCAGGGTGGAGTAGGCGACGACGCCGCGGCGCAGGGCGGTGATCGCGCGCCGCGCGGTGTCGGCCGCCGGCGCCGCCCCGGCCGCGGCGGCGATCTGGTCGAGCAGGTCGATGAGCTGCTTGATCGCGCGGACGAAGTCGCCCGGGGTCAGGTCGGAGGACAGCACCTGCTCCAGCGGCCGGCCGCGCGCCCAGGCGTGCGCGGCCGCGGCAAAGCCCGGGTCGGGCTGGCGCAGGAACGACAGGTGGTGCTCCTTCTCGACCTCGTCCAGCTCGCCCCAGAGGCTGTCCATGGTCGCGAGCACCTCGCGGGCGGCCCCGTGCGGCAGCCGGGGCGGGCTCGGGTCGTCGCTGCGGCGTGACTCGAAGGTCAGCGCGGACACGCACGCGGCCAGTTCCGCGGGCGCGAGGTCGTCCCACAGGCCCTGGCGCAGGCACTCAGCGACCAGCAGGTCGAGCTCGGCGTACAGGCCCGCCAGGCGCCTGCCCTCGGCGGTGACCGTGTCGCCGTCGGTGTACCCGAGCCGGTCGAGCACGGCGCAGACCCGGTCGAACGTCCGCGCGATGACGTGCGTCCGGCCCGCCACCCGGCGTTCCAGGGCCTGGGCCTCCCGGTCCAGCCGGTCGTGGCGCTCCGCGGCCCTGGCGTGCTCCTCGCGATCGGCGCAGCCGTGGCAGGGGTGCTGGCGCAGCCGCCGCCGCAACTGCTCGATCTCGGCGTCGGAACCACCAGCGCCGTCGGCGCCGCCCGCGCCGTCAGCCCGGCGGCCACGCGGCGGGCGGCCGAGATCGTGGCCGGCCAGCTTGTTGCGCACGGTCGAGGCCAGGTCCCGGCGGTGCTTGGCCGACCGCGCGCTGAACCAGTTCGGTATCCGCACCCGGTCGATGGGCGCCACCGGCATCGGGAAGTCGGCCAGGGTCAGCCGCTTGACCTGGCGGCCCTCGGTGAGCACCAGCAGCCCGGGCGGCTCGGCCGCGGCCGCGGGCGGCTCGAGCACCAGCGCGATCCCGGCCCGCCGGCCGCCGGGCACCCGGACGATGTCGCCCCGGCGCAGGTTCTCCAGCGAGGCCGCCGCCTCGGCCTGCCGCGCGACCGAGCGCCGCCGGGACTGATCACCCTCGCGCTGTGACAGCTCCTTCCTGATGGCCTGGTACTCCGCGAAGTCGCCCTGATCGCAGCCGAACTCGAGCTGCGCCATGGTCTCCCGGATGCGGCGGGCCTGGCGGGCGACGCCCAGCACGGCCCGGTCCGCCTGGAACTGCGCGAAGGAGGATTCGAGCAGGGCCGCGGCGCGCTGCCTGCCGACCTGCCCGACCAGGTTGACCGCCATGTTGTACGACGGCCGGAAGCTGGAGCTGAGCGGGTAGGTCCTGGTGCCGGCCAGGCCGGCCACCGCGACCGGGTCGATGCCGGGCTGCCACAGCACGACCGCGTGCCCCTCGACGTCGATGCCGCGCCGGCCGGCCCGCCCGGTGAGCTGCGTGTACTCACCCGCGGTCAGGTCCGCGTGGTTCTCGCCGTTCCACTTGTCCATGCGCTCGATGACGACCGTCCTGGCCGGCATGTTGATCCCCAGCGACAGGGTCTCGGTGGCGAACACGGCCCGGATCAGCCCGGCGGTGAACAGCTCCTCCACGACCTCCTTGAACGTCGGCAGCATCCCCGCGTGATGCGCCGCGATGCCACGCTGCAGGCCGGCCAGCCAGTCCGGGTAACCCAGGACCGGCAGGTCTTCCTCGGGGATGTCCGCGGTGCGCTCGCGCACCAGTTCGGAAATCTCGGCCGCCTCGTCCGGCGTGGTCAGCCGCAATCCCGCGTTCAGGCACTGCAGCACGGCGGCGTCACACCCGGCGCGGCTGAAGATGAACGTGATCGCCGGCAGCAGGCCGGCCGCGTCGAGGCGGTCGATAACGGCCGCGCGGCTTGGCGGCCGGTACAGGTTCCGCCGCGGGCCGCCCCGGCGGCCGGACCGCGGCGGCCCGGCCCGGCGGTCGGGCGGCTGCTCGCGCTGGGCGAGGCGGCGAAGCTCGGGGTTGACCTTGGGGCTGTCGTCGCGCGGTCCGGGCGGGAGGCTGCCGTTGGTCCCGGTAAACAGGTCGTACAGCCGCAAGCCGACCAGCATGTGCTGCCACAGCGGCACGGGGCGGTGCTCGTCGACGATGACCGTGGTACCGCCTCGGACCTGGGAAAGCCAGTCCCCGAACTCCTCGGCGTTGCTGACCGTGGCCGAGAGCGCGGCCAGCCGCACCGACTCGGGCAGGTGGATGATCACTTCTTCCCAGACCGCGCCGCGGAACGCGTTGGCCAGGTAGTGCACCTCGTCGAGGACCACATAGCCGAGCCCGGCCAGCGTGGGCGAGCCCGCGTACAGCATGTTCCGCAGCACCTCGGTGGTCATCACGACCACGGGTGCCTCACCGTTGATGCTGTTGTCCCCGGTCAGCAGTCCCACGCTCGGGGCCGAGTAGCGGCGCACCAGGTCCGCGTACTTCTGGTTGGACAGTGCCTTGATCGGCGTGGTGTAGAAACACTTGCGGCCCTCGGTCAGGGCCAGGTGCACGGCGAACTCCCCGACCACCGTCTTGCCCGACCCGGTCGGCGCGGCGAGCAGCACCCCGTGGCCCGCGTTCAGGGCCCGGCAGGCGTCCAGCTGGAAGCCGTCGAAGCTGAAGTCATAGAGGGCCTGGAACGCGGCTAGTTCCGGCTCGCCCTCGGTCAATCGTCCGATCCGGGCCGGCCGACGTCGGCCTCGTCGGGCGGCGGCGCGTCGAATCCGAGCGGCGATATCTGGTCGTCAGCCAGCCCTTCGTACATCGACGGCCTGGCGGCGCGGCGCCGGTCGTTCGACCAGATGATGACCTCGGCGACCTCGATCAGCAGGACGCACGGTACGGCCAGCATCAGCATGGTGATCGGGTCCGGGCTGGGTGAGGCGATGCCAGAGAACACGAACACGCCGAAGATCATGTACCGGCGCCACTTGCGGATCCGCTCGTGCGTGATGATGCCGACCATGTTGAGCATGACCAGGGCCAGCGGCAGCTCGAACGCGAGCCCGAAGCCGAGCATCATGGCCTGGAAGTAGCCGAGGTAGTTGGAGATCGTCGGGATCACGATGACGCCGGACGGAGCCAGGGCGAGCAGGTACCTCAGCCCCTTGCTCATCACGAAGTAGGCCAGCGTGGCCCCGAGGATGAACAGCGGCGCCGCGGTGAACACGAACGCGTAGGTCCACCGCTTCTCGCGGCGGTAGAGGCCGGGGGCGATGAACGCCCAGAGCTGATACAGCCAGAACGGGGAGGTGATGATCAGCCCGAAGTAGAGCGCGATCTGCACCCGGACCATGAACGGGTCGAAGACACCCGTGACCGCCAGGCTGACCGTGTGGCCGCCGTGGCCGCCCTTCTGAGCCTGCCTGAACGGACCGTAGACCCAGTTCCAGAGGTGGTCGTAGACGAGCGGGATCAGCCCGATGACGGTGCCGACCGCGATCGCGCTCAGCGCCTTGAGCAGCCGGTTCCTCAGCTCACGGATGTGATCAAGGAGCGGCATCCGGCCATCGGGGTTGGAGTCGCGCTGATTCTGGGCCATCCGGGCACCCAGCATGCGTGCACCCGCGATGGTGTCACCCAGCTTTGGCATGGTCGGCTACCCGGGGGCGGGGCAGGCTCAGCCGGGCTGCTGCGTGTGGGTGGTCTCGGCCGCCGCAGCGCCGTTGACGGTCACGGGCTGCTGTTGCTGCTGGAGGTCGAGGATCTGCTGCTGCAACTGGTCGATCTGCTGCTGCTGCGGAGACAGGATGGCCTGGGGCTCCGGGGCTGGGGTCTCGTCCTTGCCCTGATCGTTATGCAGGTCGTGGACCTCGGCCTTGAGGATGCGCATGGAGCGGCCGAGCGACCGGGCCGCGTCCGGCATCTTCCGACTGCCGAAAAGGATGAGCACCACCGCGGCGATGATGAGTACCTTCCACGGGCTGTCGAACAGGTCACCAAAGTTCATCTCAGTCCCCATTCAGAGGCGGGCAGCGCGTCCCCACGCCTGAGTCGCTTGCATCGAGAGTCTACACGCGGGCCCCGGCCAGGTTAATTGCCCGCCAGGATAGTTCGTGCAACCGTAACTATCCCGCATATTGGGCCAGGGCGGCCGCCGCGTCCTCGCGGATCTGGGCCGCGAGGTCCGCCGGGGAGATCACCCGGCCGTCCTCGCCGAGCCGCAGCGCCAGGCGCCGGACCCACCGGGTATCCGGAGTCCGCAGGCCGATCCGGAGCCGGCCGTCGCCCAGTTCCTCCACCCGCTCGCACGGGTAGTACTCGGCGACCCACCGCCCGGCCGCCGAAAGTTCCAGCTCCACGGCCAGGTCGTCGGCGGACGGCCGGAACAGGCCCAGGTCCACGTCCCTGGGCTGCGCCTGGGTCGGCACGTCCGCGGCCTCGTCCAGCACGCGCAGGGCCAGGACCCGGTCCAGCCGGAACAGCCGGACCGCCTCCGCGCTCAGGCACCAGCCCTCGAGGTACGTGCGGCCCTCCACGACCAGCAGCCGCATCGGGTCGACGTCGCGCTCGGTCGCTTCGTCCCGACCGGGCACATAGTAGGACATATGCAGCCGCCGGCCCCGGTCGAGCGCGTCCCTGATCTGGGCCAGCCCGCTGCGGGCCCCGCGGTCGTCGACCTGCACCGCGACCTGGGCGCTGGCCGCCGCCGCGCCCCCGGCGGCCGTCTCCAGCTTGGCGATCGTCCGGCTGAGCGCGCTGCGGTCCTCGAGGCCGGGCACCTCGGCCAGCATCCGCAGCGCGACCAGCAGCGCGCTCGCCTCGTCCACGCCGAGCCGCAACGGCCGGCTGATCGACTCGGCCTCGCTGACCACGATCTCGCCGCCCTCGTAGGACAGGTCGATCGGGCAGTAAGGATCGGGTGAGCGCAACTCGACGCACCAGAGCATGTTGAGGTCGTCCACCAGTTCACGCTCCGTCACCCCGAACGCGGCGGCGGTGTCGGCCAGGCCGACCACCGAGCGACTGACCACGTAGGGAACGAGGGCGAGCAGCCGCTGCAATCGGTCGGAAGCGGGACTCACCCGCGGCGGCGCAGCCTTCGGCTGTGTCGCCGGGGCCTTCGGCTGTGTCGGCTGGGCCTTCGGCCCGGTCGCGGCGGTGGTCACGCCATGGCCCCCTTAAGCCGCCCGATGACCGCATCCCGCAGGTCGGCGGGCTCGACAACGACCACGTCCGCCCCGAACGAGGCGAGGTGCTCACCCTGCCAGCCCACGTCAGAGAAGTTCGTCTCGACCACGTCCCAGCCTGGTCGCTGCGAGTCGGGCTCGATCGCGGTGGCGATGCGCCTCAGGCCGTAGCCGGCCCCTTGCCGGACCCGCAGCACCGCGCTGCGCCGGGACTGCGGTTCGGTACCCCATTCGCGGACGAGTTCGCGCACGTCCGCGCCGTCCGGAACGGCGACCGCGCCCGCCGGGCCGCGGAAGGACACCGGCCCGTCGATGCGGCTCAGCCGGAATACCCGCGTCTCGCCGCGGTCGGTGTCCAGTCCCGCGACATACCAGCGGCCGTGCCGGTTCACCACGCCCCACGGCTCGAGCCGGCGCTGCTGGGACGAACTGCGGCCCGCCGCGCGGTAGCCGAACGACACCGGGCGCCGGTCACGCACCGCCTCCCAGAGCGGGCCGAACGACGCCTCGCCCGTCTGCAGCCTGGGTTCGATGCCGGGCTGCGTGGTTTCCTCCGCGTCGATCCCCGCAGCCCGCAGCTTGAGCAGGCCGCCGGCCGCGGCGCCGGCCAGTTCGGCGCGCCGCCAGACCCGGGCGGCCAGGCCCAGCACCGCCGCCTCGTCGGGCTCCAGCCTGATCTCCGGCAGCCCGTAGGCCTGGCGCGGGATCCGGTAGCCGGGCTCCTCATCGGCGGTCGCGCTCACGCCGGTCTCCAGCGGGATCCCCAGTTCGCGAAGCTCGTCCTTGTCCCGCTCGAACATGCGCTTGAAGGCGTCGAACGAGTCCGGGTAGCCGGGCACGGCCTCCCGGATCTGGGCCGCGGTGAGGTACTTACCTGAGGAGAGCAGGCAGACGACAAGGCTCAGCAGCCGTTCGGTCTTCCGCCGTGACATTCGCTTCCCTTTCCCCGCACCGAACCTACCTTGCCCGGGCCTCGCTGGCGGCCCGGTAATGCGGGTTTCCGGGTCCTGCTGTACATGCTGGCCGCGGGCGCCGCGCCCTGAGCCGCCGTCCACTACCCTTCCGTCGTGATCAGGTGGCGCAGCGGCGTGGTTTCCGGGGTGCGGCGGGAGTGGTCGGGCGCGGTCGAGATCGACGTGACCGTGAACGGAGCGACGCTGCGGGCACTGGCCTACCCGCGGCTCACCGGGCGTCCGCGGCCCGGCGACCGGGTGCTGCTCAACACCGGGGCGCTGGAGGCGGCCCTGGGCACCGGCGGGTACGCGCTCGTGGTCGCGCTGCCCGACCGGCTGCCGCCCGACGACGAAGGACCCGGTCACCTGGTCAAGGCGCGGTACACGCCGCTGCAGGCCACGGTGCTCGGCGCGGACGAGCAGGGGTCGCCCTACCATGAGATCCTGCGGGACGCCGACGACCTGAACGGCATGCCGGTCGTGGTGGCCGACCTGCACTCGGCCCTGCCCGCGGTGCTGGCCGGGTGCTTCGCTGACGCCGGGCCGCGGCGCGCGGCCTACGTCATGCTCGACGGGGGCGCCCTCCCGGCCTGGTTCTCCCGCACGATCGCCGGCCTGCGGGACGCGGGCTGGCTGGCCGGGACCGTCACCGTGGGCCAGTCCTTCGGCGGGGACGTGGAAGCGGTCACCGTGCATACCGGGCTGCTGGCCGCGCGGCACGTGCTCGGCGCCGACCTGGCCGTGGTGGCCCAGGGGCCCGGCAACCTCGGCACGGGCACCAGGTGGGGCTTTTCCGGCGTGGCCTGCGGCGAGGCGGTCAACGCCGTGGCCGTGCTCGGCGGGCGCCCGGTGGCATCGCTGCGGATCAGCGAGGCCGACCCGCGGCCGCGGCACCGCGGCATCTCACACCACAGCCTGACCTGTTACGAGCGGGTGGCCCTGGCCCCGGCCGACGTCGTGCTGCCGGACCTGCCCGGTGAGTTCGGCGCCCGGGTCGCCGCGCAGGCGGAGCCGCTGGCGGCCCGGCACACCCTGGTCCGGGTCAGCGTGTCCGGGCTGGCCGGCGCGCTCCGGGCCTGCCCGGTGCCGCTGTCCTCGATGGGCCGCGGGCCGGACGATGACCTGGCCTACTTCCTCGCCGCCGCGGCCGCGGGGCGCCACGCGGCGGCGCTGTTGCCGCAGGAGTAGGTTGCAGATTGAACAGTTGCTGGTTAAACAACATCTGGTGATCACTGACGACGAAAGGCAGGGGCCATGAGCTTCTCGGCCAAGGCAAGGCGGCTGCCCGGACGGCTGGCCGCGGGCGCGTTCATCCTCAACGCGGGCCTGGGCAAGTGGAACGCTGACGAGGAGGCGGCCGCCCGACTGCACGGCATGGCCGCGGGCACCTATCCGTTCCTGGCCAAGATCAAGCCCAAGGATTTCGCGCGGTTGCTGGCCGTCAGCGAGATCGCGCTCGGTTCCGCGCTACTGCTGCCCGTGGTGCCCGCCGCCGTCGCGGGAGCGGGCCTGACCGCGTTCTCCGGCGGCCTGCTCGGTTTGTACCTGCGCACCGAGGGCCTGACCAAGGAGGACGGCATCCGCCCGACTCAGCAGGGCACCGCCATAGCCAAGGACGTCTGGATGCTCGCCATCGGCGTGGGCCTGGTCATCGACTCGGCCACGGACCGATCCTGACCCCCCGGAAAGCCAGGCGGGGCCCGGGGTTCGCCCCGGGCCCCGCAAGCTAGCTGCGAGAACTCAGCTTCTGCCGCTCACCGCATCCAGGACGTCCACCACGAACACGAGGGTGTCAGTGCCCTTGATGCCGACCTGGGAGTTCCCGGCCGAGCCGTAGCCTTCCTTGGGCGGGATCACCAGCATGACCCGGCTGCCGACCGGCACCCCGGTCAGTCCCTTGTCCCAGCCGGGGATGATCTGCTCCGGCGAGGCGTCGATCTTGAACCCGAGCGGCGCGCCGCGCGACCAGGAAGAGTCGAACACCGCGCGGGTACGCCAGTTCAGCCCGACGTACTGGGTGACCACGTACTGGCCCTTGGCGATCGGCGGGCCGTTCCCCTTGATGAGGGTCTTGACCACGAGGCTGCTCGGCGGCGACGACGTGGGGACCTTCACGGTGGGGGCCTTGCCCTGGGTGGCGGTGACCGCCGGCAGCGCTCCGCCGCCGCTGGAGACCTGCGTGCCCGAGGCCGAGGCGGTCGAGGAGTAGTCCTTGATCATGTCGACCACGAACACCAGCGTGTCGGAGCCGGTCACGCCCACCTGAGAGTTGCCGCTGGATCCGTATCCGTACTTGGGCGGCAGCACGGCCAGCACCCGGCTGCCCATCTTCTTGCCCCGCAGGGCCGTCTGCAGCCCCGGCAGGAGAGTGCCCGACAGTACCTGCGGCACGGTCGTGTACGTGCTGAGCGCGAGCTTGTGCGTCTTGCCGTCCCAGATGTACACGACGTAATTGCTGAGGAAAGCCTCGCTCTTGGTCAGCGCCTGGCCCTTACCCTGGATCTCGGTCTTGACGAAAAGGTTAGTGGCCGCCTTCTGGGCAGGGATCTTGACCTTCGGAGCGGAACCGAAGCCGCCCGACGCCGTGACCGACGTGTTGGGGTTGGCGGGCGTTGACGAGCCGCAGCCGACGAGGGCCAGGGCAATAAGCAGTGGCAGCAAGAGCGCAGCGCCGATGCGTCGCATGGGAATCCTAATTGTCGGGACCGGGAGCGCGCCTACTCTACCCGCCGTAGCGGTGCCGTATTGCCCCCGCCAGATCATCAGGCTCAAGCAAGCACTCCGCGGCCCAGGAGGTTCCAGATGTCCGCGACCGGCTTGCGCGTGACCAGCCCGCGGTACTCGGCGTGCGGCGCCCCGATGACCAGCAGATCGGCCCGGTCCAGGACCTCCGGCAGCGGCAGCAGCCCGGGATCGGCGGTCGCCACGGGGTCGGTGCAGACCACGCCGCGGGCCCGGTCGGCCAGAAGTTGCCGGAGCCGATAGGACAGGCTGCAGCGGATGTCGTCGCTGCCGCCCTTGAACGCCATGCCCAGGATCCCCACGGTCAGCGAGGGCAGGTCGTACTCCCTGTCCAAGCGGCCGACCAGGTATTCGGGCAGGCCCTCGTTGACGCCCACCGCGGCCCGCCCGAGCGGGAAATTGCGGGTGGCCACGGCCAGCCGCAGCATGTCCTTGACCAGCCAGGGACCGCCGGCGAAGCCGGCCGGCGGCAGCGCGGCCGCCCGCGGGTAGTCCAGGACCAGGCCGCGCCGGATCCGCTCGAAGTCGAGCCCGCGGTCCGTGGCCATCATGTACATCTGATTGGCCACGGCGAAGCTGATGTAGCGCCACGCGCTCGCGAACAGCTTGGCCAGCTCGGCCTCTTCCGGGGACATCGGCACCAGCGCCGAGGTCAGCGTCGACATCAGCCGCCCGGCCCGCTCCAGGCCACGTGAACTGCGGCTGGACACGATCTGCGGGATCGCGCCCAGCTCGGCCAGGGCGTCGCCCTGGGCCTGGCGGGCCGGGCAGAACGCGACATCGATGTCCAGGCCCTGGTCGGCCACCAGCTTCTCGAGCTGCGCCATGGTGCCGGGGCTGACGCTGCTGGCCGCGATCAGGATCTGGCCGTCACGTAAGTACCTGGCGCAGTCGCCCAGGGCACTGGCCATGGCGTGCGGCCCCGACGACCAGGTGTAGTCCTCGGCGGGCAGGGCGAGGACCACATGCTCGGCGCTGCCCACGATCCGCGGGTCGGCCGAGGCCACGAGCTGCCCGGCCGCGATGACCCGCTCAAGGACGACGGCCGCGCCCGGCTCAGCGAACGGCATCCGCCCGGCGCTGACCGCCGCCACGGCCGGATCGCTTACGTCGTAGATCGCCGTCCGGGTGCCCGCGCCGGCCAGCGCGACCGCCAGCGGCAGGCCGATCCGGCCGCAGCCGCCGACCACGACGACATCACAGGGAAAGCCGCTCGCGCGGCGTGGGTCTGCCACGCACGGATACTAGCAACAGAAAGTAGTCATGGACTACGCTTCGTAATCAATGCTGGTGAGCAGCATTGCCCGGCCGCCACCATGTGGCCTCACATGCCCGCGATGAGCTTTTCCACCCGCTCGTCGACGGAGCGGAACGGGTCCTTGCACAGCACGGTCCGCTGCGCCTGGTCGTTGAGCTTCAGGTGCACCCAGTCCACGGTGAAGTCGCGGCGCCGTTCCTGCGCCCGGCGGATGAACTCGCCGCGCAGCCGGGCCCGCGTGGTCTGCGGCGGCACCGACTTGGCCTGGAAGATGTCCAGGTCGCGGCAGGCACGCTCCACGGCGCCGCGGCGCTGCAGCAGGTAGTACAGGCCCCGGCCGCGGTGCACGTCGTGGTAGGCCAGGTCGAGCTGGGCCACCCGCGGCGAGGACAGCGGCAGGTCGTGCTTGGCCCGGTACCGCTCGATCAGCTGATACTTGGTTACCCAGTCGATCTCCCGCGCGACCAGGCCGAGATCGCCGCTGCTCACCGCGCGCAGGGTCAGCTCCCACAGGTCGAGCACCCGCTCGGTGATCGGGTCCGGGTCCTTGCGGTCGGCGAAGTCCCTGGCCTTGGACAGGTACTCCTGCTGGATGTCGAGCGCGCTGACCTCCCGCCCGTTGGCCAGCCGTACCTTGCGCCGCCCGGTCATGTCGTGGCTGACGTCGCGAATGGCCCGGATCGGGTTCTCCAGCGTCAGGTCACGCATGACCACGCCGGCCTCGACCATCCGCAGCACCAGGTCGGTCGCGCCGACCTTCAGCAGCATCGTGGTCTCGCTCATGTTCGAGTCGCCCACGATCACGTGCAGCCGCCGGAACCGCTCGGCGTCGGCGTGCGGCTCGTCGCGCGTGTTGATGATCGGCCGGGATCTCGTGGTCGCCGACGAGACGCCCTCCCAGATGTGCTCGGCGCGCTGGCTCACGCAGTACACCGCGCCGCGCGGGGTCTGCAGCACCTTGCCCGCCCCGCAGATGATCTGCCGGGTGACCAGGAACGGGATCAGGATGTCGGCCAGGCGGCCGAACTCGCCGTGCCGGCCCACCAGGTAGTTCTCGTGACATCCGTAGGAGTTGCCCGCGGAGTCGGTGTTGTTCTTGAACAGGTAGATGTCGCCGGCGATGCCCTCCTCGCGCAGCCGCCGGTCCGCGTCCACGAGCAGTCCTTCCAGGATCCGCTCGCCCGCCTTGTCGTGGGTCACCAGGTCGATCAGGTTGTCGCACTCCGGGGTCGCGTACTCGGGATGGCTGCCCACGTCCAGATAGAGCCTGGCCCCGTTGCGCAGGAAGACGTTGCTGCTGCGGCCCCACGAGACCACCCGGCGGAACAGGTACCTGGCCACCTCGTCCGGGGACAGCCGCCGCTGCCCGCGGAACGTACAGGTGACCCCGTACTCGTTCTCCAGCCCGAAGATCCGCCTGTCCATGTGCCCCCTGTTACCAGTCCACCGCGATGTACTTGGTCTCGGTGAACTCCAGCAGGCCGTCATGGCCGCCCTCGCGGCCGAGACCCGACTGCTTCACCCCGCCGAACGGTGCGGCGGGGTCGGACACGATGCCCCGGTTGATGCCGACCATTCCCGCGTCGAGGGCCTCGGCCACCTGCAGCGCGCGCCGCAGGTCCCGGCTGTACAGGTACGACACCAGGCCGTACTCGGTGGCGTTGGCCAGTTCGACCGCCTCGGCCTGGCTGGCGAACCTGACCACCGGGGCGACCGGGCCGAAGATCTCATGGTCGAGGATGCCCGCGTCCGGGGCGACGTCGTCGAGCACCGTCGGCGGGTAGAAGTAGCCCCGCCGGTCGGGGGCCCGGCCGCCGGTGACCACCCGCCCTCCGCCGGAGGCGGCGTCGTCGACCAGTTGGGCCACCTTGGACCTGGTGTCCTCGTCGACGAGCGGGCCGATGTCGGTCCCGTCGTCCAGGCCGGGTCCCACGCTGAGCTTGGCCAGCCGCTCGGCGAACCGGGCCGTGAACTCGTCGGCGACGGCCTCGTGGACGTAAAACCGGTTGGCCGCGGTGCACGCCTCGCCGCCGTTGCGCATCTTCGCGAGGAACGCCCCCTCGACGGCCGCGTCGAGGTCGGCGTCCTCAAAGACCAGGAACGGGGCGTTCCCGCCGAGTTCCATGGAGCAGCTGATGATGGTGTCCGCCGCGGTGCGCAGCAGCGTGCGCCCCACCTCGGTGGAACCGGTGAACGAGAGCTTGCGCACCCGCGGATCGGCCAGCATCGCGGACACCACCGCGCCGGTCTTCGCCGTGGGCAGGACGTTCACCACGCCGCCTGGCACCCCGGCCTCGCTCAGGATGCCCGCCACGGCCAGCGCGGACAGTGGCGTCAGGCTGGCCGGCTTGAGGATCACCGTGCAGCCGGCCGCCAGGGCCGGCCCGATCTTGCGGGTGGCCATCGCCGCCGGGAAGTTCCACGGCGTGATCAGGACGCTGACCCCGACCGGCTGGTGCTGCACCATGATCCGGTTCGCGCCCGAGGGCGCCACCCCGAGGTAGCCCTCGTTCCTGACCGCCTCCTCGGCGTACCACCGGAAGAACTCCGCCGCGTAGGTGATCTCGCCGCGGGCGTCCCGCAGGGCCTTGCCGTTCTCCACCACCATCAGCCGGGCCAGGGCCTCGGAGCGGGCGGTCATCAGCTCGTAGGCGCGGCGCAGGCACTCGCCCCGCTCCCGGGGCGGCGTGGCCGCCCAGCCCGGCAGCGCGTCATGCGCGGCGGTGACCGCCGCCATCCCGTCCTCGACGCTGGCGCTGGCGACCTCGGCCACGGCTTCCTCGGTGGCCGGGTCGACCACAGACAGCACTCCCGCCTGCCCGGCCGTCCAGGATCCGCCGATCAGCAGCCGGGTCGGCGCGTCCATGCCGGTGATCGCGGCCAGGTCAGCCGTCACGCTTCCCTCCCATGCGCCGCCGCCGGTCCCGGCGACGGCCATCGCACGCTTTGAATCTACATCCGCTCGCCGCCACCGCCGCCCGCGGCACTAGTCCGCGCCGCCGGAGGGCTTGTCCTTCTCCGCCGCCTTGTCGTCCGCGCTCGCGCCGGCCTTGTCGTCCGCGCTCGCCCCGGCCTTCTCGTCCGCGCTCGCGCCGGCCTTGTCGTCCGCGCTCGCCCCGGCCTTCCTGGCCGCGATGGCTTCGGTCTTCTTGCCCCCCGAGACCGCCTCGGCGAGCAGGGTCTCCAGGCGGCCCCCGGTGAGCCGCCGGAACTTCCGGTGTGGCCGTCCGCGGTCCAGCAGGGCCACCTCGAGCTGGGCCGTGGTGACGTCGGACCGGTCGCCGTTGGCCTGCCCGGTCAGGGCGGCGATCGCGACGGAGAAGGCCTGCTCGAGCGACATCCCGCCCTCGAAACTCTCCTTCAGCGCGCTCGCGACCTGGTCGGCCTGGCCGCCCATGACCACGAAGCCGTGCTCGTCAGCAACGGAGCCGTCGAAGGTGATCCGGTAGAGCTCGTCGTCTTCCTCGGTCTTCCCGACCTCGGCGACCACGATCTCGACCTCGTACGGCTTATTGCTGTCCGTGAAGATGGCCCCGAGCAGCTGGGCGTACCAGTTGGCCAGCCCGCGCGCGGTAACGTCCTGGCGGTCATACTGGAAGCCGGTCATGTCCGCGTAGCGGACCCCGGCCTTGCGCAGATTCTCGAACTCGTTGTACCGGCCCACGGCCGCGAACGCGATCCGGTCGTAGATCTCGCTGAACTTCCGCAGCGCTCGCGACGGGTTCGGCGCGATGAACAAGATGCCCGCGTCGCAGGTGATCACGACGCCGCTGCGGATGCGCGTGATGGCCTTGCGCGCATAGTCCGCCTTGTCCTTCATCACCTGTTCGGGCGAGACATAGAACGGCATCGTCACCGTTGATGCTTCCTCACTGTGCTCGTCGTGGCCGTGCTCATCGAGACGGCCGGGGCTGGCTGGCCGGGAGGCCGGATGGGGCGGGTCGGGTGGGCAGGGCGGGTCGGGTGGGTCGGGTGGGCAGAAGCATGGCTACCCCGGCAGCGCGCCCGCCGAGCCGGCCTGTCGCAGCGCCGCGAGCGGGCCGTCGGGGTCGGCCATCCGGCCCTCGATGACCGTCCGCGCGTACTCCCCGGACGCCTCGTCGGTCAGCCGCTCGAAACCGTCGGCGTTGACCGTCGCGACTACCGGGTAGATGCGCCTGGTCACGTCGGGCCCGCCGGTCGCGGAGTCGTCGTCCGCCGCGTCGTAAAGAGCCTGCATGCAGGCCAGCACGGTGTCGTTGACCGACATGCCGTCCGCGTACAGCTTCTTGAGCGAGCCGCGTGCGAACACCGAGCCGGATCCGATCGCGTGGAACCGGCGCTCCTCGTACCGCCCGCCGGCCACGTCGTAGCTGAAAATCCGGCCGGTCCCGTCGTCCTCGTCGTAGCCCGCGAACAGCGGCACCACGACCAGGCCCTGCATCGCGCCGCCGATGTTGGCGCGCACCAGGCTGGCCAGGCGGTTGGCCTTGCCGTCCAGGGACAGCGAGTGGCCCTCGAGCTTCTCGTAGTGCTCCAGCTCCACCTGGAACAGCCGGACCAGTTCAATGCCGACGCCGGCCACACCGGCGATGCCGACAGCGGAGAACTCGTCGCTGCGGAACACCTTCTCAATCTCGCGCTGCATGATCATGTTCCCGGACGTGGCCCGGCGGTCGCCGGCCATGACCACGCCGCCCTCGCACGCCGCGGCCACGATCGTGGTGCCGTGCGGCAGATCGAGCGCCGACGGTCCGGTCGCGCCGGCCTGCGCGGGCCCGGCGCCGGCCGCCACTGGCGTCCGCGGCAGCAACTCCGGGGCCGCGGCGGTGAGGAAGTCGGTGAACGACGAGGTCTCCGCGCTCAGGTACGGCCCGGGAGCCCACCGGGCAAACGAGTCTGCACCCACCTGGATCCTTCCGTTGGTACGCGTCTGGTACGTCATTGACCCTACTGCCCGCGGGCATCGCCGCGGCACGACGGGCCTGGCGTCACTCGCCGCCCTTTTGCACGTACGACCGGACGAACTCCTCGGCGTTCTCCTCGAGCACTTCGTCGATCTCGTCCAAGATCGCGTCGACGTCGTCGGTCAGCTTGTCCTGGCGCTCCTTGACGTCCTCGGTTCCCTGCGGCGCAGTGTCCGGCTCCTCCTCGCTGCGCCGGGGCGCCTGACGCTGGCCGCCGGTGTCCTTTGATGTCGCCATGCCGAAACCTCCGTGATCCGCGGGAACCGCCCCGCAGTCTCAAAGCTATCCTCGCCCGTGCGCGGCTCGCCCAATCCTGTCACCCGGCATCGGTACCGAACCGGGATCCCGCCCCCGCTGTTCCCAGGCGGCCCTCTCACCCCTGACCGGTGAGCGCCGCCACCAGCTCGCCGGCGGTCTCGCTGCGGTCCAGTAGCTCGCCCACGTGCGCCTTGGTGCCGCGCAGCGGCTCCAGCGTCGGCACCCGCTGCAGAGACTCACGGCCCGGGATGTCGAAGATCACCGAGTCCCAGGAGGCCGCGGCCACGGCGTCCGGGTACTTGCGCAGGCACCGGCCGCGGAAGTAGGCCCGGGTGTCGTCGGGCGGGTACTCGATGGCCCGCGTCACGTCCTGCTCGTCCGCGA
>DATAVV010000112.1:0-2027 GCA_036267555.1 Streptosporangiaceae bacterium
CGTCTCCTACGTCGTCACCCACGACGCGCTGTTCGATCCCGGCATGGAGGTGCGGCGCCACATGACGGTCCTGGCGCTGACGCCGACCCGTCTCGTCTACTCGCACACCGACGAGAGCCCGGCCGACGCCGGGGACGAGGATTCCCGCCCGCAGGCGGAGACCAGCACCGAGGCCGTCCGGTTCTCCCAGATCTCCTCCGTCGCCGTGACCCGGGTGATTCCGGACCCCGCGTCCTACGTTCCCGGGACCACGATGCCGAGCGAGGTGGTGCTGACCATCGGCTGGAACGTGCTGTCGCACATCGAACTCGAGCCCGCGCACTGCGGGGACGACAACTGCGAGGCCGATCACGGATATACCGGCACGGTGACCGCGGACGACCTGACCATGCGTGTCAGCGAGGCCGCGGATGGGGAGGACGCGGTGCGGCAGGTGCTCTCGTTCGCGGAAGCGCTCTCCGAGGCCACCAGCCGTACGTGAGGACCTGATGACCTGATGACAAACGAGGGGCCGCCGGGCGTGATGACTGATCTCGATGATCTGCCGACGACGCTGCCCTTGTTGCCGCGCTACGGCGAGTCCAGCCTGCCCGACCTCACCCCGTCGGTGCTGGCCTCGCTCGGGGCCGCGAGGGAGCCCAACCCGCTGGGGCTGGCCCCGGCGGACCGGGTCTGCCTGCTGGTGGTGGACGGGCTGGGCTGGGAGTTGCTGCGCGAGCACCCGGCGGCCGCCCCGTTCCTGTCCGAACTGGCCTACGCCGGGCGCCCGCTGACCGCGGGGTTCCCGGCCACGACCGCGACCAGCCTGGCGTCGCTGGGCACCGGGCGCCCGCCGGGGCAGCACGGCGTGCTCGGCTACCAGGTCGCCGTGCCGGGTGAGGGCCGGCTGCTCAACGCGCTGCGCTGGGACAGCCGGGTCGACCCCGTCGCCTGGCAGCCGGGATCGACGGTCTTCGAGCGCGCGACCGCGGCCGGGATCGCCTCGTTCCGCGTGGCCCAGCATTCGCTCGCCGGCACCGGCCTGTCGATCGCCACCATGCGCGGCGCCGAGGTCGTGGCCGCCGACACGCTCGGCGCGCTCGTCGCTGAGGCCGCAGCGGCGCTGCGGGGCGCGGACCGCGCGCTGGCCATGGTCTACCACGGCGAGCTCGACGCGACCGGCCACGTGTTCGGGTGCACGTCCGACGCCTGGCGCTACCACCTCGGCCACGTCGACAAGCTGGCCGAGCAGCTCGCCGGGGCGCTCCCGCCGGGAACCGCGCTCTACGTGACGGCCGACCACGGCATGGTGGACGTGCCGCCGCAGGACCGGGTGGACGCCGACGCGCTGCCCGACCTGCGCGCCGGGGTCGCGCTGCTCGGCGGCGAGCCCCGGGCCCGGCACGTCTACGCTCAGCCCGGCGCGGCGGCCGACGTGCTCACCGCGTGGCGCGAGATCCTCGGCCACCGGGCCTGGGTCGTGTCCAGGGACGAGGCGATCGCGGACAACTGGTTCGGGCCGGTGGACGAGGCGCGGGTGGCGCCGCGGATCGGTGACGTCGTGGCGGCCGCGGTCGGGTCGTACGCGGTCGTGGCGACCGAGGCCGAGCCCCGCGAGTCCAGGCTGGTCGGCATGCACGGCTCGCTGACCCCGGCGGACCAGCTCGTCCCGCTGCTGGCGCTGGCCCCGATGTAGCCTGGCCGCGCACTCCAGAACCGCAAACATCCGGGCCGCACACTCCCGAAGGGGCGTGACCGTGACTCCCGCGAACTACGAGCGGCTGCCCGCCGACCTGCCGGTGCCGCAGGACGACGGCGCGGCCTCCCACCTGCCCGGCACCCTGATGCCGTCGATCACGCTGCCCGCGACCACCGGCCAGGCCGTGGACCTGGCCCAGGCCGGCCATCCGCGCGCGATCGTGTACGTGTACCCGATGACCGGGACGCCCGGCGTCCCGCTGGTCGAGGGCTGGGACCAGATTCCCGGGGCGCGCGGGTGCACGCCCGAGTCCACCGGCTTCCGCGACCACTACGAGGAGCTGACCGGG
>DATAVV010000113.1:0-14853 GCA_036267555.1 Streptosporangiaceae bacterium
GAGACACGCGGCCGGCCCGCTCGCCGCGGCGGACGAGCCGGCTCAGGCGGCCTGGCCGGGCGGGCTGTGGCTGTGCAGGACCCGGTCGCCGTCGGGGCTGGTCACGGTCACGGTCCCGTCCGGGTTGAGGACGATCTGCCAGCCTTCCCTGTGGATCATGACGAGGTGGTGGAACACACAGAGCAAAGCCAGGTTGACCAGCCTGGTCTTGCCGCCCTTGTGGCGGGGGCGGATGTGGTGCGGGTGGCAGCGCGCGGGTGGCTGGCAGCAGCCGGGCCAGCGGCACTGTCGGTCCCTGAGGATGACCAGGCGGCGCAGATGCGCGGGGATGGAGTCGGTCGCGGTCCCGGTGTCCAGCGGCAGGCTGATCGCGGCGGCGGCGGCGCCGAGCACCCCGGTCCGCAGGTAGGCCGCGAGCCCGGCCGGGCCGGACAGCACGTCCGCGGCCGCGGCCAGGATCATGCGGCGGGCGGCTTCGGCGGACAGTTCCCGCCGCGCCGCCTCGGCGTCACCGGTGCCGGTGCCGGTGCCGGTGCCGCGGACCAGGCCGACCAGGCGGTCGAGGGCGGCCGGGTCGACGTGGCCGGTCACCACCGGCACGATCGTCGCGTCACACTCCGCCCCGGGCGGGGCGACCGGCCCGGGGAAGGTGGCTTCGGCGTCGGCGGCGCCGGGCATCCCGCGGAGCCGGTCGAGGTCGATGTGAAGCATTATCTGGGTGGGCTGGCCGGCGCGGTCGGGCAGGCAGTTCGCGGCGACGAGCAGGCGGCAGGCCTCTTCGAGGGCGTCGTGCTGACGCTGCCAGCGTGACCGCAGGTCCTCCGGGCCGGCGGGCTTGCCGAGCGACTCCAGCACCGCCGACAGGGCGGCCGTGGCCGATGGGGTCAGGTCGCCGCGGAGTTTCCCGGCGCCGCCGAACGTGGTGTCCAGGCTCACCGACCGGTCATCGAACCCGTCGTCCGGCCCGTCGGTGTCGGGCTGGGCCGTCTGCCGGCGGATCTCTTCGGCCATGCGGCCGAGGTCGTCCAGTTCCGCGCCGCCGCGGGCGGCGTGCAGCAGGAACGAGTCCGCGTCGTCACGCATCTCGGCGGGGACCTCATCGGTCCACTCGCAGATCTGCTTCGCCCACGACGTCGAGATCTTCGCGTCGGCGAGGGCGCCGCGGACCAGGGGGTGGGCGCAAAGGCGCCGCATCCACCTCATGGCGCCAGTCGCCGCTCCCGCGGTGATCTGTGTCTTCCACTGCAGCCAGGTCTTCGGTGACCCGTGGCCGTCGTCGCGGCAGCCGTCCGAAGCGCGGAACGCGGACATGGCACTGGCCTGGGCCGCGGTTTTCCTGGACTCGGCCCGCTCCAGCCCGCGCAGGCAGTCCGCCTGCTCACCGGTGGTCAGCGCCGCGAAGTCGGCGTCAGCCAGCCACGCCAGCCCGGCCTCGGCCATCGCGACGGCCTCGGTGGCAGTCGCGGGCACCGGAGCGGCACCGGGGGACGGCTGGCCGGGTAAGCACATGAGCTATGCAGCCTCCTCGAGGCTCGATCTTCGACTTCTAGTTCGATCCTAGAGACAGGGTCCGACAATTCTCGGCATGCTGTGACACAGCGAAAATGATTACCAAATTACTTTTTAGTTGAGCGCCATAACCTGGCGTCAGGCGGGTCGTTGAGCGCCCCAATGCCTGGCCAGCAGCGTCAGGCGTGGGTGGGGGCGGGCCAGAGTTCACGGGTGGCCAGGCGGGCGCCTTCGGCCATGGCGGCGAACTTGGCCCAGGTGATCTTGGGGTCGACGGGCACGACCGCGGCGAAGGTGGCGAAGCCGCAGTCGGTGCCGGCGATCACGTTCTCCTTGCCGACGAGGCTGGCGTAGCGGACCAGGCGCTGGGCGACCAGTTCGGGGTGCTCGATGTAGTTGGTGGTGGAGTCGAGCACCCCGGGGATGAGGATCTTGCCATCGGGCAGGGTGATGTCCTCGAAGATCTTCCACTCGTGCTCGTGCCGGGGGTTGGCGCCCTCGAAGGAGATCGCGGCCGGGCGCGCGGCCAGCACCAGGTCGATGATGTCGGCCAGCGGGATGTCGGTGTTGTGCGGGCCCTCGTAGTTGCCCCAGCACAGGTGCACGCGCAGCCGGTCCGGCGGGATGTCGCGGGTGGCGTAGTCGATGGCCTGCAGTCGCTGGGTCACCATGCCGCGGAACTCCTCCAGCGTGCGCTGGGGTTCCCTGGCCCACAGGCAGGCCAGGTCGGGGCAGTCCAGTTGCAGGACCAGGCCGGCCTGGTGGATCGCGTCGTACTCCGTCTTCATCGCGTCGGCCAGGGCGAACAGGTACTCCTCGGTGGTCGGGTAGTACCGGTTCGGCATGAACATGTCGATCACGCCGGGTGAGGCGGCCGACATGAACGCCTCGGCCGCGCCGTCCCGGCTGGCGAGCAGGTTGGCGATGTCCGCTTCGACCTGCGAGGGGTCCAGGTAGGCGACCGGCCCGTCGCAACTCGGGTTGCCCGCGGCCGCCGCGGCCAGTTTCGGCTCGCCGAACGTGCGGGCGAAGAACTCGGGGAACTGATCCGCGCCCCGGCGCCACACCTGAACGGGCTCGCCGCCGAAACCGGACAGCCGCTCGGTCACGTAGGTGGAGTAGCCGGCCTTGCTGACCTCGCCGTCGTTCACGATGTCCACGCCGGTTTCGACCTGGCGCCGGACGGTCTCGGCCACGGCGCTGCGGACGGCGTCCGGGTCGTGGCGGTCGGTCAGGTCCGCGGGCCGGGGCAGGCTGCCGGTGTGCGTGGTCAGTATCCGCTCCGTGCTGGTCTTCATCCCGATCTCCCTCCGCGGGCGCCACGCCCCGGTCTGGCCTGGACAACGAGCCCCAGTCTGGCGCGCACGTTCACGGCCGGGCAACCGCGTGATCCCCGGCAGGCGGCCGGCGGCGGGGTACATCGTGGGGACGGGCCCGCCGCCGGCCGCCTGGCTCAGAACCGGTCCCTGGTCCAGGTCTGGCCGCCGTTGCCGGTCGTCCAGACCTTGTCGCCCTGGGCGATCCGGGCCGTCAGCGGATTCTGGTAACCGACCAGGACCACGCCCGGGCCTGGCGCCATGCTCAGCGCCGGCGACCAGGTCCGGCCGCCGTTCTCGGTGAGCAGGGCGCGGCTGCCGCTGCTGCCGGTCTCGACGACCAGCAGCCGGCCGTCGCTGGCCGCGGCAAGCTGGTACTGCAGGAGCGTGCCGGGCGGCGCGGCCGGGCCGGACACGACCTGCCGGTCGGGGCCGAAGGTGGCGCCGCCGTTGACCGAGACCCGGACCCAGGCCGGCCCGTAGGTGCCGTTGCTGGCGGGCTTCTGTGCCTGGCATATCAGGACGAGCACGTCCGGCGGGGCCAGGGCCACGGCGGAGGCGTAACCCGATGCGCCGCCGCACTTGTCCGGGCCGCTGGCCCAGGTCTTGCCGCCGTCGCTGGAACGCGCGATCTGGGCGGTGGCCCGGACCCCGCCGGCCGGGTTGCCGTAGCCGGCCAGGACGAGGCGGTTCCCCTGCCGGTACAGGACCGGCGGGCAGATGGTCCCGACCGCCGGCGCGGGCAGTGCCTGCCAGGTGCCGCCGCCGACCGTCGCATCGCCGATCTGAGACCGCAGGCCCGAGCAGCCGGGCGCGCTGGAGGCGACCCGGGTCACGATCCCGTTCGCGGCCTCCAGCGAGCTCACGTCCGGGCCGGTCATCCGGCTCCAGCGCCCGCCGCCGTCGGACGTGACCAGCAGCGAGGGACCGTAGGCGTAGCCGATCAGCGGGGTGGCGAACCGCACCTGGCTCACGCACGGCTGACTGGACGGGCAGGTGCGGGCGGTGCCGTTCGCGCCGGCCGGGGTCGTGGCCGGCGCGGTCAGCCGGCGCCAGATGCCGCCGCCGTCCGAGGTGCCGAGCAGCGCGACGCACCGGCTGCTGCCGCAGCCGACCGTGCCCAGCGCGAAGCCCTGCTGGGCGGAGACGAACGTCATCGACAGGACCTGGAACCCGGGCACCAGGTCGTTGCTGACCACGGGTGACGCCGACGATGCCGCGGATGTCGCGGCCATCGGCGCGCCGGGCGACGGTGTCCCCGGGGAACCCGAGGCAGAGCCGACGGGGCCGCAGCCCGCGAGGGCCATGGCACCAATTAACGCAACGCCGGACGCGACCCGGACGGGTCCGCTCGCCGGCCGTGGAATGGAGAGCTTCATCACCTTGACCTCCCGGCACGTGACGGTGTCCTGATGATCCGCGCAGTCCCCCCCAAGAGGCCGGATCCCGGAGATTGCGCTCCGGTCACCGGCCCCCACCCTTACGACAGCGGTGTGCCCCGGACCGTTGTAAATTTCTTTCCGCGATCCGGGCCGCACCGTAGCCATCACCGTTCACTGCCCGGATGGGGAGTTAGTAACCAGGGGTGTTCCTGATGACGATGAGGCTGACGATCTTTCCGTTGCGGACGGTGAAGTAGCTGCTCAGGATGAGGTCGCCCGGGGGCAGGCTGGTCTTGTCGTACGTGCCGTCGTAGCGGCCGCGGACGATCGTGCCGCCGTAGTGGTCGATGACCTCGGTCACGTCGATCGTGACCCGGTCGCCGACCATCTCCCTGGCGACCCAGCGGCGGATGGCGCCGGTGCCCCAGAACTCGCGGTGCGCGTCATTGACCAGCGCGTCGTCGGCGAACGTGGCCACGATCGCGTCCTCGTCGAAGGCGTTGACGGCCGCGACGTGGTCGGCCAGGACCTCGCTGAGCTCGGTGGTGGCGGTCATGATGGTTGTCCTCCTCGGTAGTCCGCTCGGAGCCGCTGCCTTGCGGCCGAACATCAGCCTGGGTGCTCCCCGAACCGGAGGGTCAAGGTCCGCGGGGCCGCTTGACTGTCCGGTAGGGGGAGAGTCAAGACTTTGGCCATGACCACCGCGCTGACGATCGGGGACTTCTCCCGGGCCACTCACCTGAGCGTGAAGACGCTGCGCCACTACCACCAGGTCGGCCTGCTCGAGCCGAGGTCGGTGGACTCCGGCAGCGGGTACCGCTACTACGGCACGGACCAGATCCCGGCCGCTCAGGTCATCGTGCGGCTGCGGAACCTGGATATGCCTGTCCCTCAGGTCAAGGCGGTGCTCGCCGCGGACGACGCCGGCGCGCGTAACGCGATCATCGCGGCCCACCTGGATCACCTGGAGGCCGAACTCGCGCGCACCAGGGACGCGGTCGGCTCGCTGCGTGACCTGATCGGCGGCCCGCGGGCCGCGCGCCCGGTGGAGTACAGGACCGTGCCGCCGACCCCGGCCATCGGCGTTCGCGACGTGGTCGACCGCGCGGACATTCTGGACTGGTGGCAGGGCGCCCTGGGTGAACTGCACGCGACGGTCCGGGCGCAGCGGCTTACCGCGACCGGCCCCGGCGGCGGCGTGTTCGCCAGCGAGATCTTCCAGCACGACCGCGGCGAGGCCACGGTGTTCATCCCGGTCGACGGGGCGGTGCGGCCGATCGGCCGGGTGACGGCGATCGTGGTGCCCGGGGCGGAACTGGCCATCATGACCCATGACGGCGGACTCGACAACGTCGACGTCACCTACGGCGAACTGGGCTCGCACGTGACCCGTCACGAGCTCAGCGTGGACGGCCCGCTGCGCGAGAACTACCTGCGCTCGGCCCAGGACTCCGCCGATCCCGGCGACTGGCGGACCGAGATCGGCTGGCCCATCTTCCGCGCCGACCGGCCCGGCGCAGCCCTCGCCTAACCCGGACCGATGCGGCACCCTGGGTTTCAGCCTGATCCCGTGCGCACCCGATCCCGCCGAGGCCGTCGCCGCCGTCAGCGCCGTGACGAATTATCTTTAACGCGGCATAGCGGTCGGCCGCCACGCGCCGAGAAAGGACTGGCTCTCGCGGAACGAATCAACCTAGGCGAGATCAGCAGCCTTGATCGAGTCGGCAACGTCGGCCAGGTGGCGGAACGCCGCCCGGGTGGGTGAGCCGGGAGCGGCGCAGTACACGATCAGGCGCTGGCCGGTTTCGGGTATGCGCAGGACCTGGCACTCGAATTCGATCGGGCCGGTCAGCGGGTGGTCGACGCGCTTGATGAGCGGGCGGCGGGTTTCGACCTCGTGCTCGGCCCACATCCGGGCGAACCGGTCCGACGTGCCGCGCACGTCGGTGATCAGCGCGCCGATGCCCCGATCGGCCGGGTACTCGGCGTAGGAGGAGCGCAGGTCGGCGACCGTGGAGCGGGCGAACCGCTCGGCCTCGGGGTCGGGCCACGGGGTCGCGGTGACCGGCGACCGGAACATCCACCGGATCATGTTCCGGTCGGCATCGGCGAACCCGGACGGGTCGCCGATGAAGTACGTGGCCAGCCGGTTCCAGGCCAGGATGTCGTACTTGGCGTCGACCACGTACGCCGGCGTGTCGGGCATGCTGTCCAGCAGGTTCCTGATGCCCGGGCTGATCTCGCGGGACGGCGCGGCGGCCGGCGGCGGGCTCTCGTCGGCCAGGCGGAACAGGTACTCGCGCTCGTCGGTGGTCAGCAGCAGAGCCCGGGACAGCGCGGCCAGGACCTGCCGGGACGGGTGCGGGCCACGCGCCTGCTCCAGCCGGATGTAGTAGTCGACCGACATCCCGGCCAACTGGGCCACCTCCTGGCGGCGCAGTCCCGGCGTCCGCCTCGGACCCGCCTCGGGCAGGCCGACGTCGGAGGGCCGGAGCCGGCCGCGCCGGGTGCGCAGGAACGTCGCCAGGTCCGCGCGGTTCAGCATGCCTCCAGCTTGCCGCATCTCCGGCCCGCCAGGGTGGTACCGCCGGTCCCAGCCTCGGCGGGGCCCTCCCGGCCAGCCGGACCGGCTGGCAGGCTGCCGGTCATGACAGCCATTGCTCTGATTACCGGTGCGAACAAGGGCATCGGCCTGGCCACGGCCGGGCAACTCGGCGCCCGCGGGATGACGGTCCTGGTGGGGGCCAGGGATGAGGCCCGCGGGCGGGAGGCCGAGCGGGACCTGCGCGACCAGGGGGCGCAGGCCCGGTTCGTGCCGCTCGATGTCACCGACGAGAAGTCCGTGGCCCGCGCGGCCGAGTGGATCGACGCCGAGTACGGGGTGCTGGACATCCTGGTCAACAACGCCGGAATCGCCCGCGGGGACGGCCAGGGCCGGCCCAGCGAGACCACGCTCGCGACGCTGCGCACGGTCTTCGAGACCAACGTGTTCGGAGTGGTCGTGGTGACCAACGCCATGCTGCCGTTGCTGCGCCGCGCCGCGGCGGCCCGGATCGTCAACGTCTCCAGCGAGGTCGGCTCGATCGCCTCGATGACCGATCCCGACGGGCCGATGAAGATGATGGCCTCGGTGCCGTACCCCGCCTCCAAGACCGCGCTCAACATGGTCACCGCGATGTACGCCAAGGAACTGAGGGACACGCCGATCAAGGTCAACGCGGCCAACCCGGGGTACTGCGCGACCGACCTCAACGGCCGCAGCGGGTTCCGCACCGCGCAGGAAGGGGCCGAGGCGAGCGTGCACCTGGCCACGCTGGGCCCGGACGGGCCGACCGGCACGCTCTATGGCTACCTGTGGGCCGACGACGGCGACGGCGGTTACGGCACCCTGCCCTGGTGACGGATTTCCGGCCTGGTAAAGCCCTTGCGCGGGTATTGCGCTTTTCGTGAGTATTGTCGCGGTACCTGTGGCACAGGTACGGCCCGGGCCAGGATCACCGGGGCCGCGATTCCCGGCAGTTCGTCCTCGTCCGCCGCGGGCGGAGCGGCCGGGGCGGCGGCCCCGGCCGGCCTGCCGTCCAGGCAGCAGCAGATCAAGGTGCTGACCGCGGCGCTCGCCAACATGAGCAAGAACTACAAGACGCTGGCGCAGTCGTCGCCGGGCGTGACCGACATCTACGACTACGGGATCGGTTCGCTGTGGCGCCGGGGCATCGACGGCGCGGGCACGACCATCGCGGTCATCGAGGGCTGGGACCTGCCGGGCATCGGTCAGATCGTCTCCGGCTTCGACCAGCAACTGGGCCTGCCCGACCCGCAGATTCAGACGATCTTCCCGGCGGGGCCGCTGCCGGCGCAGTGCCCGCCCGGCATGGTCAAGCTGGGCAGTTACGGGTCGTGCTCGGCCTGGGGCGGAGAACTGGCGCCGCCAACGGGCAGTGCCAGGACTAAAACACAGCACCGACCGCGCTGATGTGGCGAGCGAGCCAAAGGGCCGCGCCGCCGGACGGCTGACGAGCGAGAAGCGAGGAACGAGCGCCCGAGCGGGAGGGAAGAGGGCAGTGAAGGGGGATGGGGAGGTGGGGGCCCGGAGGCGAGCGAGCCCTAGAAAGAAGAACGCGTTGCCCCGCCCGCGGCGGCCGGCTGAGATAGGAGCATGGCCGACGCACCGATGATCACGCTTCCGCTCCGCAGGCTTGGCCGGCTGGCGCTGGACCCCGGGCTGCGCGCCTTCCAGCCCATTTCCGACGGTTCCGGCCTGGTGGTGACGGCCATGGTCGCCGCGGCCGACTCGCCCGCCAACCGGTCCCACGAGTGGGACGTGGCCTGGGCCGACGCCGCCCGCGAGGCCAGCAGGCTCGGGGCCGACCCCGCGACCGCCGGCGTGCTGGCCGGCGGGGCCGGGGACGCCGTTACGGCCGACACCCGGGTGGTGGTCGCGGCGCGGGGTCAGGTGCTGCTCGCGCGCTGGCTCGCCCCGGGCAGCCCGGGCTCGGTGCGGGTCGGCCCGCTGCCGCACCTGCCGGAGGTGGCCTCGGCTGCGGCCCGGCGGCCCGCCTACGTGGTCGTGCGGGCCGACCGGTACGACGCCGACGTGATCGCACACTCAGCCGGCGACCAGCAGCCGGCCGAGCGGTTCGACGCCAGCGCGCGTCCTGGCGCGCAGCGCGATCCTCATCCCGGCCGCCCGCCGGCGCAGTCGCACGGAGAGCGGCACGTGACCGACAGCGAGCCGGAGAGCGGCGGCCAGCGGAATGCCGAGTTCATCGCCGGGCGGGTGGAGCAGGCCGCCGACCGGGTGGGCGCGCACATCGTGCTCGGCACGGGTGACCGGCACATCCTCGAAGCGGTCGGCAGTCACCTGCCGGGCACGATCGGCCCGGTCACCGTCATCGGCGACACCCGCACGCCCGACGACCTCGGCGCGCGGACCGGCGCCGCCCTCGACGAGATCACGGCCGCGGCCGCCGTAGCGGTCGCCGACCTGGTGGCCGCGCGGGCCGAGGACCCGGACCCGGGCGCGGTGCGCGGCGTCGAGGCGGTCGCGCAGGCTCTAGCCGAGCAGCAGGTCGCCGTGCTCCTGCTGGCCGCGGACGCGGCCCGGGACGCCGACCCCACGGCGAACTACCGGATCGGGAGCCGGGCGACCGAGTTCCTGGCCGGCGACCCGGGTGGCGTGACCGGCATCGGCGGCGTTCCGGTACCGCTGGAGGACGGCCTGGTCTGGGCGGCGCTGAACCAGGACGCGATCGTCTTGCGGCGGCCCGACCGCACCGGCCCGCTCGCGGGACGGCCGGCGGCCGCACTGCTGCGCCGCGGCGCGGCCTCATAAACGCGCTGCTAAATAAACTCCGGCTCGCCTTAATCGTAAGTTTTTAACATGGGCTTCTCTTGACTTTTGCTCGGCGCAGCGCCAAGACTGAAGGCTCGGGGATTGAGGTTCCGGCATTACAACGCCCAGAACTTGCGGACGCCTTGCCGTGGTCCCACGCCACCAGAAAAAGGCGAATTAATGAAGATAGTCCTGATTTCAGGAATCGTATTATCGCTATTATCAGGATTGGCGCCCGCTGGTCCTGCGGCCAGTGTTTTCTCCTGCCAGTCCCTGGCGCCTTCAGCCTACGGGCCCACGGTCTGGGCCGGATCCGAAGCCAGCAGGCCCGTACCCGCGAACATCATCGCGAACTGGGGTTACGGTTACGGCGGAGCAGGGGGCGGTCCCGGAATGCTGGCGAACACAGCCAGCGTGGCCACCGTCAAGAAGGCCCAAGCCGCGGGCATCGAGGTGCTCGGGTACGTGTGGACCGACTACGCCAACAATGCCGCGGGTAACCGCGTGCAGCCGTGGATGACTCCCGCGCCGCTGGCGGCCGTGGAAAAAGAAGCCCTCCAATGGTACAGCTGGTACCACGTGCCCGATCTGTTCTTTGACGGCGCGACGACCGGCACCAATAAAGGCCAGCTTACCTATTACCTGAACTTGTACAAATATGTGCATCAGCACATACCGGGCGCACAGGTATGGATAAACCCGGGATGGTATCCGTCCAGTTCGGCCTATATGTCGGCCGCGGACGTACTCATGGATTTCGAGGGCAGCTACAGTACGCTGCGGGCGAACCCGCCGCCGGCCTGGCTTCGCAGCTATCCGGCCGACCGGTTTGCCAGCGCCCTGCAGTTGCCCGACCGCCAGTCCGCCAGCCTGGGCGCGGCGCTGGCCCTGACCCGGGCCGACAACGTAGGCCACGTCTACGTGGCCGACCAGCAGAACTACTTGAGGCTGCCCAGCTACTGGACCGCCGAGAACGCCGCCGTCACGGCCGGATGCGCGTAACGGGTTACCCGCCGCCGACATCATCGAGATGTGCCCTGATCACCGAGTCGAAGTCGGGGTCGGGGGTGAGGCCAAGCCCGGCCGCGCGGTCCGCGCGGATCCGGGCGGGCCAGCCCGCGACCATCCGGGCCACCGTCGGGTCGGGTATCCAGTCGATGAGCCCGCTCGCCCCGGCACCGGCCACCCGCTCCAGCGCCGCGACCATGTCCGCGACGCTGACGGTCAGCGCGGGCAGGTTGACCGCACCGCGACCGCCCCAGGCATCGTCGGCGGACGTGGCCGCGGCGAGCAACCCGGCCACGGCCCGGCCCGGCGAGATCAGCGCGTGCTCAGCGGCCGGGCCGACCGGGCAGACGGCGCGCTGGCCCGCGAGCGGCTCGCGGATGATGCCGGAAAAGAACCCCGAGGCCGCCCCGTTGGGCCGCCCCGGCCGCACGCAGACCGTCGGCAGCCGGACCGCGCGGCTGCGCAGGAAGCCCTTGCGCGCGTAGTCGGCCAGCAGGTGCTCGCCGATGACCTTCTGCGCGCCGTAGCTGGTCTGCGGGTTCGGCGGGGTCCGATCGTCCACCACGGCGGGCAGGGGGTGCTCGGCCGAAGTCCCGAAGGCGGCCACCGAACTCGAGTAGACCACGAGCGGCTGCGTTCCGAGCGCACGGCACGAGGCGAGCAGCGCCTCCGTCGCGTGCAGGTTGGCCCGGATGCCGAGGTCGAAATCGGCCTCGCACTCGCCGCTGACCGCCGCGGCCAGGTGGAAGACCACATCCGTCCCGGCCAGCAGGCCGGAGTCGCCGGCCAGCAGGCCGCCGAGGTCGCCCCGGACGGCGATCACCCGCTCGTCGGCGGCCAGGTCCTCCGGGGGTGGTGCCTGATCGACCAGGGTCAGCCGGCCGAGCGGACGCGGCCCGGCCCCGGCCACGTCCAGCGATCCCGCGGCCAGCAGGGCCCGCGCCAGCCTCGACCCGAGGAACCCTGCGCCTCCGGTGATCACCACGTTGACCATGGCGCCTCCCTCACGCGTCAGCCGGGCCAGGCGCGGGGAACGCCAGGGTGCCCGGATGCCGCGTTCAGGATATTGGGGTTGCGGGTGGCCATCGCGACGCGGCCGATGCGGGCTGATGGCAGGATGTCGGGCATGACCAGCGAGGCACCCGGCGGAGAGGCCGGCGAGCGGATCGAGGTCCAGCGCACGATCGCCGCTGACCCGGCGGCCATCTTCGCGGTGCTGTGCGACCCGCAGGGGCACGTGGCGATCGACAGTTCGGGCATGCTGATGAGCGCCGACGGCGATCCGGTGGCGGCGGTGGGTGACAGCTTCGTGGTGCACATGGACCGCGAGGCGCTGAACGACTACCCGGATCTGGGCCGTTACGACGTGACCGTGACGATCTCCCGGTTCGAGCCGGATCGCGAGATCGCCTGGAAGACCCTCGGCCAGATCCGGCCGCAGATCGGCCACGTGTACGGGTACCGGCTCGAACCAGTGCCGGACGGGACCCTCGTGACCTCGTACTGCGACTGGTCCGACATCGACCCGGCCTGGAAGCAGGCCGGCATCTTCCCGGTCATATCCGAGGGCGCGCTGCGGGCCACCCTGGGCATCCTGGCCCGCACCGTGGCCCGCGGCTACCCGGGCGCGGCGTCGCCTCCCCCGTCCTGACCAGGCTGGTCACGGGCCGGGCTGGTCGAAGAGACTGGCGCTCTGGGAATGCCGGGACCAGGGTCGCGCCGGGACGGACGCGGACCGGGCCAGATATAGCCGTCCTCGCGGAGCCGCTCTTCGGCCTGCACCAGCCGCTCCAGCCCGTCGGCCGGGACCGTGACACCGGCCAGGTCGTCCAGGAGGGCCTGACGCGGGTCGAAGCGGGTCGTGTCATTGACCAGCATGTGGGCGGCGACCGCCGCGGGCCGGGTGAGCAGGGCCTGGATGGCTTCGGCCACGGCGGAGCGGTAACCCCAGGCCATGCGCTCAGGCTCGGTGAGCAGGTCGCCGGTGTCCGCGTCCTGTCGCGTTTGCCGGGCAGCGTGCGCCTCCGCGTGCAGCGTGCGCATGAGCACCCCCAGCGCCGAGTCGTCGGGCACCTGTCCCCCCGGGGGGTGCGCCGCGTCCCGCAGCGCGGTCGCGATCTCGGGGTAGCCGTCCAGGCCGGCCTCGGCGGCGCTGCGCCGGGCCACCGCGACCACCGCCGGGCGCAACTGTTCTTCGGTCGCGTACGCGATGGCCGTGACCAGTTCGGGGTCGAGTTCTACCGGCCCGGGCAGCGGCTCGGTACGCGCGTCGTCCAGCAGTGGCAGCAGCGCGGCGGCGCGCAGCGGCCTGCGCAGCACACGCGGGTCGAAGGCACCCGGGCCCAGGCTGACGGCCAGCGCGACCGCGGCCACGGCGTCGTCCTCCACGTAGCGCTCGTGTTCGACCGGCAGCAGGCCATCCTCTTCCAGCCGGCCCTGCAGCCCTCCCGGGCCCGTGCCCGCGACCGGGGACGGCCACCGGCTGTCGAACCGGCCGACGATCACGCCGTCCTCCGCGTAGGCCAGTTCCGTGTTAATCCCGTCGAACCCGACGCAGACCGCCCGGGTGCCCGCTGACACCCGGCGCACGACCGCCTCCCGCAGGCCCTGTTCCCCGGTGCCGATGCGCGTCTCGAACGCGAAGGCCCACTCCTGGCCCGGGGGACCCGTGCGCCCGACCCGGATCACCGGGCGGTAGCCGGACCGCCATGAGTCCGCATCCGCGATCGCCTCCTCGGCGGTGCGGTCCGTGGTGTCGTCCGGGTCGCCACCGAACCGCGAGATCAGCTCGTTCCCGGTCAGCCCGCGCGCGAACGTGAGGCAGCCGCGGCGGTCCACGATCCAGTCCGGGCCGTCGCTGGATTCCGGCGCGGGCGGCTCCGTGGCACCCAGGCCCGCGCCGCTGCCGCGGCGTGCTTCGGCGGCGAGCGCGAGCACCGACCGCGGATTCTCGGCCCGCTCACCGACCCACCGCCAGACCAGCCGGCCCGACTCCGTCCTGGGCACGGCCTCGTCGTCGGTGACCCGGCCTTCGAGCAGATCGGCGGTATGCGCGAGCAGCGAGGCGAACGACTTCCACTTACCCAGGTCAGGGACGTCGTGGGAGTAGAACACGCCCACCTGGCCATGCTTCCGGCCAGGACGCGCGTCGACGACCAGCTGGTCGCCGGAGCAGACATCGGCCACCGGGATCCACCGCGGATGCCACCAGTCGCCCGGTTCTGCTTCCTCGCCCAGGCTCTCCAGGATCTCGGTGAGGCTGCGCCAGCTTCCCACGATCTGGCCGAGCGACATCAGGCCGTAACCACCGGCCAGTTCCAGCCGTCCCAGTGTGGTCCCGTCATTCCCCGCGCCGTCGTGACGCGCCAGCGACGCCTTCAGGTCGGCCGGAAACTCGACCCCCACGGCCCGCTCGGCCTCGGCGATCGCGGCCGGGGCGGCGGGCCCGTTCAGCGTGGCTAGGGTCTGCGGCGCGTGCTCGCCCAGCCAGGCCTCGATGCGCTCCCACGACCCGATGACCTCTCTGCTGCTCAGTCCCACCACTCTCCTGCTCACGTCCCACCACCCGGATAGCGGCTCAGATGACGGGACTCATGTTGGCGCAGGCCACCGGCAGCACGGGTATTTACCTATGAACCGGGTGCGAACCACCGCAGCAGCGGCGCGGTCCCTATGGCGACAACCCCGAAGATCGCGGCAGGAACGGGAGGCCCCGTCAGCGCCAGCCCCGCCGCCGACGCCGCGAACAGCACGATCTCGGCCACGAGCCGCACCGGGTCCTCCAGCCGCCGCCGCGCCCTCGGCGCGAACGCCACGCCCCAGATGACGACGGCCACCACCGGCAGGACGATCGCGAGCACGACCCGCCCCACGGCCCCCGCGCCGGAGTCGAGACCCGCGCCCGCCAGCACGGCGAGCCACGCCAGTTCGGTCGCGAACCTGAGCGTAAGCAGTGCGGCCACGAAGACGCCGGTCCGGCGCTCACCGGATCCGGCCTGCTCGGGATCGGCAGTCATCGGCCGGACGGACGAATGCGACATTGCGACGTGCCCATAGCGCCGGAGCCTACCGCCCCGAACCCGCGTTCACGAGGCGCGCCCGGCGTCCTCCCCCAGCCTCGCCCGCGAGCCCGCGGCATCGGAACCTCCATCCAGGCGGAGCGACTCCGGGCAATCCAGGAACTCCACGTCGGCATGCATCACGGCCCCCTTCGACGCTTCCCCAGAAAAGAGCCGCGAGCCGAGCCCCTGATACACCGATTTCGCCGTCCCATGATGGCGGGTTGCTGTGGCAGGCTTCCGGCGTG
>DATAVV010000114.1:0-1643 GCA_036267555.1 Streptosporangiaceae bacterium
GGTCGAGGCGCATCAGGCGCAATGCCCCGACGAGCCGGTCCGTGTCGAGCTGACCGGGACCAGCGAGCGTTTCGAGGTGGTGGTCACGGACGCGGCCGCGGCCGGGCAGGAGGCCGCGAGCAGCCCGTCTGCCCAGCCCGAGGGCTGGCCTGCGCCCGGCAACGGCGTGCCGAACGGGACCAGCGCGCTGGATCATTCGGGCCCACCGCAGGGTCTCGGCCTGGCCGTGATCGCCGGCCTGGCTGATGACGTCCAGTTCGCCCGCACGCCGGCCGGCCTCAGCATCACGATGAGCTGGCCATCCCGCGGTACCGGCTGAGCCCGCGCCGCGGCCCGTCCGCGCGCCCCGAACTGACCGCCCGCCTGCTGCGGGTGGCGTTAATGTGATTATCTGTGCAGGGTGAATTGCTCCCGCACGCTCCGGACCTGACCCCCGCTTCGCGTCCGGCGGCTGACGTGCGTAGAATCCCCGCACTGCTTTTGGGCACGGTGCCTATCCCATGCGTCCATGGCCGGCTAGGCAGATAGCCGGGACAGCGCAGCCACGCTCGGGAGGCCGTGTGCCACTGTCTAGGAGGACAGATGTTCAGCTCTAACCTTGCCGCCGGAAGCGGTGCGGTGAGCGTCAGCGGTGCCAACCTGACCTGGGTTGTCGTCGTCGGCGTCGTCGCGCTGCTTGCCCTCGCGGTGGCAGCCCTGCTGGTCCGTGAGGTGCTCGCGGCCAGCCAGGGTACCGAGCGGATGCAAGAGATCGCGACGGCGGTCCAGGAAGGCGCGGCCGCCTATCTGCGGCGCCAGTTCCGCACCCTCGGTGTCTTCGTCGTCGTCATCTTCTTCGTGCTGCTGCTCCTGCCCGCTGACGGGTCGGGCGTGCGCTGGGGCCGCAGCATTTTCTTCCTCGTCGGGGCGTTGTTCTCGGGCCTGACCGGGTTCACCGGCATGTCGCTCGCGGTCCGCGGCAACGTGCGGGTAGCGGCCGCGGCGCGGGCTGGCTTCGAGGGTGAGCGCCCGGCCATGCGGATCGCGTTCCGCACCGGCGGCGTGGCGGGCATGTTCACCGTGGGACTGGGCCTGTTCGGGGCCGCGCTCGTGGTGTTCATCTATAAGGAGAACGCCCCCAACGTGCTGGAAGGCTTCGGCTTCGGCGCGGCCCTGCTGGCCATGTTCATGCGAGTCGGCGGCGGCATCTTCACCAAGGCCGCCGACGTGGGCGCCGACCTGGTCGGCAAGGTCGAGAAGGGCATTCCCGAGGACGACCCGCGGAACGCCGCGACCATCGCGGACAATGTCGGCGACAACGTGGGTGACTGCGCCGGGATGGCCGCCGACCTCTTCGAGTCCTACGCGGTCATGCTGGTCGCCTCGCTGATCCTGGGCAAGGCGGCGTTCGGCAACGCGGGCCTGGTGTTCCCGCTGATCGTGCCCATGATCGGCGTGATCACCGCGGTGGCCGGCATCTTCGTGGTGGCGCCGCGCAAGAAGGACCGCAGCGGGATGACCGCGATCAACCGCGGCTTCTTCATCTCCGCGATCATCTCGCTGGTGCTCGTCGTGGGCGCGTCGTTCCTCTACCTGCCATCGAGCTTCAGCAAGCTGAAGGGCGTCACCGGCAGCGGTGCCCGCGCGATCCTCACGCACGGCGG
>DATAVV010000115.1:0-2427 GCA_036267555.1 Streptosporangiaceae bacterium
GGCGCGGCCTTGCGGGTGATCATCGCGGCAGGCAGGTTCCACGGCGTGATGCCCGCGGTCACCCCGACCGGCTGCTTCAGCACCAGGACGCGCGCGTCCTGTGAGTGCGAGGGGATGATGTCGCCGTAGGCCCGGCGCCCCTCCTCGGCGAACCAGTCGAGGAAGGCCGCGCTGTAGACCACCTCGCCCCTGGCCTCGTCGACCGGCTTGCCCTGCTCCGCGGTGAGGATCCTCGCGATGTCGTCCGCGTTGGCTCTGATCATGTCCGCCCAGCGGCGCAGGATCCGCGACCGGTCCGCGGCGGACATCGCCCGCCAGTCTGGCAGCGCCTGGCGGGCGGCTTCGACGGCCTGCCGCGTCTCGCCGGCGCCCATCTTCGGCAGCCAGGCGACCGGGTCGCCGGTGGCGGGGTCGGTGACCGCGAAGGCCTCCCCGGTCTCGGCCGCGACCCAGTGGCCGCCCACGAAGGCGGCCGACCGCAGCAGCTCGCGGCTGGCGAGCCGCTCGGCCAGCGGGATGTCGGAGTTACTCATCGGCTGCCTCGGTCACTGACTCGCTCCTTGCTGAGTTGGGCTCATGGACCCTGCCTGCTGAGCTCTGCCCGCTGAGCTCTGCCCGCTGGAACCAGGGCCGCGAGGCCGCGGGCGGCGCGGGCGGCGCTGGTGTACCACGGCACGCCAAGGTCCTGCAGGATCTGGACGCAGGACGGTGCTGGCCTGGTGTAGGAGAAGATGAAGATCGGAAGCCCGGACCGTGCGATGAGCCCGGTGAGCGCTGCCGCGTCGCGCTCAAGCCGGCCGGCCGAGGACAGGGACGTGACGAGGACGACCGCGTCGACCTCACCGGACTCGGTCAGCACCCGGAGCGCGGGTACGACCGTGCCGCCGGCGGTGAGCTGCGCGGTCAGGTCGACCGGGTTGACCGGTGAGCCGAACGGCGGCATGTGCGCTCTCATCGCCTCCTGGACCGGGGCGGAGAGCTCGGGGACGGTGAGGCCGCGGGCCGCGCAGGCGTCGGCGAGCCATACCCCGGCGCCGCCGGAGGTGGTGGCGATGCCGATCCGCGCGCCGGCCGGGAGCTCCCTGGTCCCGAGCTTGCGCGACTTCGCGATCGCCTGCACCACGTCGATCAGCTCTTCCTCGCTGTCCGCCTCAAGGACGCCGTGCGCGCGGAACAGGCTGCTGTACTCGGCGACGTCGCCCGCGACGTGCCTGGTGTGCGCGTAGGCGCCCCTGGCCCCCGGCTCCGACTTGCCGAGCTTGGCCACCACCAGCCGCTTGCCCGCCTGCCTGAACCGCTCGCCGACGCGGGCGAACTCCGCGAGGTCGCGGACGCCCTCGATGAGCATGACCACGATCTCCGTGTCCGGGAGCTCCACCAGGCGCCCGGCCAGCTCGACCGTGTCGAGGTCGTACTCGTTGCCGGTGCTGATGATGTAGGAGAAGCCGAGGCCGGCTTCGGTTCCCCACTGGGCGACGGCGAAGCCGAGGCCGCCGCTTTGGGACAGCACGGCGATGTTGCCCGGGCGCAGCCGGGTGCCGGAGGCGTCGACGTCAAGGACGGGGCTGAAGGTCAGCGGGGCGGCGGCCGGCAGGCTGGCCAGCCCCTCGCAGTTCGGGCCAAGGACCCGCATCCCCGCCGCGGCCAGCTCGGCGGCCAGCGGCTCCAGCAGCCCGGCCCCGGCCCCGGTGCCCTCGCCGAACCCGGAGCTGAAGATCACCGCGACCCGCACCCCGGCCGCGGCGCAGTCCCGCAGCACCCCCGGGACCAGCTCGGCCCGCACCATCACCAGCGCCAGGTCAACCGGCCCGGGCACGTCCTTGATCGACGCGTACGACCGCAGCCCCTGCACCTCGGGGGCGCTGCCGTTGACCGGGTACACCTTCCCGGGGAAGCCGTACCTGGCCATGAAGCCAAGCGGCCGGCCACCGAGCGCGCTTGGGTTCCGTGACGCGCCGATCATCGCCACGCTTCTGGGGCGCAGCAGGGCATCGAGCACCGACGGCTCGCTCAGCTCGCCGACCGCCGGGGCTGTGCTCGTCATGACAGAACTCTCCTGGAGTCGGCAGATCAAAAATAGACGGCCGTGCCGAGGCCGCCGGTGAGGGCGAGCACCTCCCCGGTCAGCGCGACCGAGCGGGGCGAGGAGAGAAAGGCGACGAAGTCGGCGATCTCCCCGGCCGTGACCAGCCGCCCGAGCGAGGTGCGCTTGGAGATCGCGGCCAGGTGGCCTTCCGGCGTGCTGCCGCGCCGGGCCGCCATGCGTTCCAGGCGGGGCCCGAGGTTGCCGGTCACCGTGGTGAACGGGTGGACGGCGTTGACCGTGATGCCGTCCCTGCCCAGCTCCCTGGCCAGTGCCTTGGTCAGGTTGACGACGGCGGAGTTGCGGGCGCCGGCCGAGATGGACCCGGCCTCGCGCGCGGTGCT
>DATAVV010000116.1:0-19126 GCA_036267555.1 Streptosporangiaceae bacterium
GTAGACACGCCAGGGTAAACTTCACGAAACGCATGACAGGGCCTATAGCGGTCCGACAGAATCACAGTTCAGGTGATCAGCCACGGATTAGATCCAGGGTGCTTGCGTAAACGGGAAAGGCTCGCGTCGATGGCCGCGTGGGCCTCGCTTGCACCGCCCTGTGAGGCCATGCCCGTTGGATGGTGCGATGACCAAGCTCGTGATCGTCCTGGCCGTTATTGTCGCGGTAATCCTCGTCGTTGTCATTGTTGCCGTCAGAAACATGCGCGCTGAGGATCCAGACGAGTTTGCCGACCGGCGCGACAGCCACGGCAGAACCCGCGGCGGCCAGGACGAGCGTGGACCGCGATATGAGCGCCGGGAGGCGGCAGAGCGTCGCGCCGACCGGGCCGCGCGGTCCGGCGGCGGGCGTTCCGCAGGCAGTTCCGCAGGGAATGGGTACCGTCCGGCGAGATCCGACAACGGCTATGACGAGCGCCGCGACCAGCGCGAGCGCGGCTACTCCCAGCGCGGTCCGGCCGACGGCGACTACGACGGCCGCGGCGGCGCTCGCCGCGGCGCTGACCGCCCCGACCGTGCTGACCGCCCCGACCGGGCCGACCGGGCTGGGCGTGCTGCCCGTGCCGACCGGGGCGAGCGTGCTGCCCGGGGCGCCCGGGGCTCAGACCGCGGGTTTGAGGAGCGCCCGGCGCGCGAGCGCGACGACGGCCGCCCCGACCGCCGTGAGGACCGCCGCGGCGCCCCGCAGACGACCGGCCCGCAGCGCCGTCGCACCGACAGCCGCAGTGGCAGCCGCGGCGACAGCGACAGCCAGCGCCGGCCCGCCGAGCCCGAGACACCGGTCCGCACCCGCCCCGCGCGCAAGCGCCCCACCGACAGCTCGCAGTGGGACAGCAGCGAGTGGGACAAGCTGTCGGACGTGGACTACTGGGCGGAGCTCGCCGCCGACAAGCCGCTGACCACCATGGCCCAGCCCGCCGCCCCGTCCGCCCGATCACCGTCCGCCCCGTCCCCCTCGGCCGCATCACCTTCACCCGCGTCCCCGTCCGCCGCGTCCCCGTCACCCGCGCCCCGGTCGCCCGCATCCCGGCCCGCGACCCAGCCGTCCCCGCAGCCCTCGGCGGCACAGCAGCCCACCGCCCAGTACCCGGCGGTGCAGCGCCCCGACCGGCCGGCCGCGCAGCACCCGGACACCCCCTATCCCGGCGCCCAGCAGCCGACCGCGCAGTACCCGGTCCCGCAGTCGGCGGAGACCTCCTATCCCGAGACCGCGTACCCCGACACCCCGTACCCGGCGACCGCGTACCCCGAGACGCCGTACCCCGAGACCCCGTATCCGGCCAATGCGGCCCGGCCCGCGCGATCGCGCCGGGCGGCCCAGGACCGGGGTGCCGGGGCCCTGCCCGTCCGCAACCCAGCGTCGGGCGGCACCTCGCGCCGGGATTCGGGCTCCCGTCTTCCCGGGCGAGGCCGGACGCCGCGCGACGACGGCACGCGCGCCGCGCCGGCGGCCAGGAACGGCTTCGCCGCGGCGCCGGTCCCGCTCAGCCGGGAACAGTCGCAGGCGCTCGCCGAACCGCACGGGCCACTCCCGGGCCAGTCCGGCCCGGCGAGCCTGCCCGGCCCGGTCTCCGGTATCCCCCGGGACGACCGGCCGCAGGCTCCGATGCCGCAACCCTCCATGCCGAGCGAACGGCACCGGGCCGATCTCGATGACGACCCGCTCACCAGCCCAGGCTTCGCCAAGATCCCGGCCTCGGACAGCAGGTCCTACCACACCGGCGGCCGGAACAACGCGCCCGCGGGCGGCGCCCCCGCCCCGGCTCCGTATCTCGCTCCCACGCAGCAGTTCTCGAACTACGCCGCACCGGAGGCACAGCCTCCTGCGTCACAGCCCCCGGCGGCACAGGCCCCGTCACCGTCGGCCAGCCCGCGTTCCGCCAGCGACCCGTACGGTGCCGACGAGCCATACGGTGCCGGCGAGCCGTACGCGGCCGGCGACCCCTATACGGCGCGTCCGCTGAGCGACCCCTACCCGGCGAGCGACTACCCGGCGAGCGACCCCTACGCGGGAGGTGACGCCTATCCGGCCCGCACAGACTCGGCGCCGGCCCGTCATGCCTCAGCTACCCCCGCGACCTCAGGGAACCCCTACGGCAGCTACGTGACCCCCGACAGCCCGCCCGCGGCGACGCCGGCCCCCGGCTACGGCGACTACCCCGCCGTATCCGGCAATGGCCACGGTCTGGCCTCGGGCAACGGCCACGGACTGGGTTCGGGCAACGGCCACGGGCCGGCCTCGGGCAACGGGCACGGGTCTTATCCGCCGTCATCGCAGCCCGGCGACCCCGGCCCGGCCAGCGAGGATTACTGGCAGCATGCCGCGCCGGCCCACGCCCAGCCGGCCCAGTCTCAGTCCGGCCACGCTCAGGCCGGCCACGCCCAGGCCGACCCCGGCTACCAGGGCGCCGCTGACTACGGCGACGGCCACGGCTACCAGGGACAACACGGCCAGGCTGACTACCTGCCGAGCGGCTACCCGGCCGGGCCGCAGCAGGACTCCAGGGGATATGCTCCTGAGGATCCGTACGGCCATGACGAATCCCGCGGTGGTTACGGCGGTTATCCAGGTTACGGAGCGGCCGAGCGCTGACTCCCGGCCTGGCGGGCGGGCTTGACAAGGTGGGCCTGTCCGCACCGACAATGTGCCGACCCCGCAAGGCAGGTGAGATGCAGGACGGCACGCATGACCACGTACGCAGTTACCACTTGCACCGGCTCGCGACGGCGCTCGACACCCGTGGCTTCCACGCCACGGTGAAGACGAGCTACCCGGCTGCCCTGCACGTGTTCATCCCCGGCGCGTCCATGCTCGCGGAGAGCATCGACTGCACCCCGGGCACCGACGACCACGGCCGCTTGTGCTGGTATTTCCGGTGGTCGTGGGGTGAGGTATTGCACGACGCCGCGGACCCGCCGGGCGCAGCAGCCAAGATCGCAGATGTACTGGCGGCCCGCTGAATCGCGCGGAAGGCTAGCCCCGGGGATCCCAGTGCGGGTTCCCCGGGGCGGGCCGTGCGTTCTGCGCGCTAGCGGATGAGACCAGCCAGCATGCCGCCGTACTGATCCTCGTTCGAGGACCGCGGCGATGACACAGCAGTCAGCCTCGGCCGCTGCCGCCTGGTGGCGGAGGACCGCACCGTACTGGCCTTCGACCGGGCCGACTTGGCCTTGGTGGTCGGCTTGGGCTTGGCGGTCTGCGCCTTCACCGCTGAGGTGCTGCGCTTGGGCGCCGTGCGCGACTTGGTCGCCGTGCCGGCCGACTTGGTCGCGGTCCGCGACTTCGCCGCGGTCGTGGCCGGGCGTCCCGCCGTGCGGGATTTGGTCACGGAACTGGCCGACCGCACGGAACCGGCCGGCTTGGCCCCGGTCCGCGACTTGGCCGCGGTGGTGGCCGACCGGGCCGCGGTCCGCCCCCTGGCGGAGGACTTCGGCTTGGCCACCCGCCGGGCGGACGAGGCGGCCTTGGCCGCGGGCATCGCCCTAACCGACGACATGGACTTGGCCGCCACCGTCAGCGACTTCGCCGCGGTGGTCATGGCCTTGGTGGCGGTGTTCATCGCCTGCATGGCGGTGGACATCGTCTTGGCTGAGGACGTGGCCTTGGTGGCCGCGGCCGTCATCTTGGTCGCCGCCGACGTGACCTTGGTCGCCGCGGACGACACCGTCCGGGCTGCGGTTGCGGTCGATGGTGAGTTCTTGGGTGCCGCCCTCCGCGTCGACCTGGTCGCGCGCGACTTGGTGCTGGCTTTCCTCTTCGGACGGCTAGCAGCGCGCCTCGGCGCGCTGCCGCTGGTCGGCCTCGTACGGGTGCTGGCCGGGCTGCGGCGAGCGGCCGTACGGGTCGTGGTTCGTGCGGGCACTGATCTCCCCCCGTCTAGATCAATTACGGGAGTCCTATTCCACACCCACCGGGGATTTACACACCGTTGTGTGTTGTACCTGCAGAACAATGGCCGCAAGACGACGAAAACCGCCGCTATTTCCCCAGGTCAAGCGTTGGGTACACCACAAATACAGCCGGGACGAGGCGGCAGCGCCAGAACGGCAAGTCCCCCCGCGACCTCGCGCGCCGGGATTTGCAGCCCCCGTGACGCGAGATGTTTGGTCGACCGCTGGCGCGGCAGCCCCCCGCGACCGCCAACCCAGCCCGCCGGCCGCAATCCCAGCCCGGAAGCCCAGACCCCGCCCAGCCGACGGCTGATCCTGCCTCGGGGCAACTCCTTTCCATGATCTGGGTTAATCACGCGCGCATTTCGCACGCCATCAACCCAGATCATGAAAGCGGCCCGGGCGGAGGCAGGCGGGTCAGGCGGGTCAGGCGGGTCGGCGCGGGGGCGGGCACGGTACGCGGGGGGCGGGGGGGCGGCATGCGGGGGCGGGGGCGGTACGCGGGGGGCGGCATGCGGGGGCGGGGCGGTACGCGGGGGTTAGCCCTAAGATGATGGCTCGCAGGCGCTGGGCACCAAATCTTCCGCATACTCGGCTTCCCGCGGTCCGGGCTCCGCGGGCACCGCCGCCGCGACGACCGCGCCGCCACATGCTTTAGCCTGTTGGCGGCCTGAGACCAGCCAAATGCCGAGCAGCCAGAACACTGCAGCCAGAACACAGAGGGCGGCGATGATGCCGATAGCCGAGATCACCCGTGCCGAAACCGCCGAGCGCGCCCGGTTGCTGCGGGTGGACTCCTATGACATCGAACTGGACCTGACCCGGGGCGCCGATGTCTTCGGCTCCACCAGCGTGATCCGGTTCGACTGCACGCAGCCCGGTGCTTCGACGTACGTCGACCTGATCGCGGCGCGGGTGCACGCCGTCACGCTGAACGGCGACGCGCTGGACCCGGCGGCCACGGTCGCGGACGGGCGGATCACGCTGCCGCGACTCGCGGACCGCAACGAGTTGCGGGTGGTGGCCGACTGCAGCTTTGCCGGCGACGGCACCGGCCTGCACCGCGCGGTGGACTCCGGCGACGACACGGTCTACACCTACACGAAGTTCGAGCCCGCCTATGCGCGCCGGGTCTACGCCAACTTCGACCAGCCCGACCTGAAGGCCCCGTTCACGATCCACGTCACGGCGCCCGCGCACTGGGTGGTGCTGTCGAACCAGCCGGGCCCCGAATCCGGGGAGGCCGGGCCGGACGGGACGAGCCGAACGTGGCACTTCCCGCCGACCCCGCCGATCTCGAGCTACCTGACCGCGGTGGCCGCCGGCGAATACCGGGTCGTCAGGGGCTCGCACACCACCGCCCGCGGCCAGGTGGTGCCGATGGCCCTGGCCTGCCGGGCCTCGCTCACCGAGTATCTCGACGCCGACGAGGTGTTCCTGATTACCCGGCAGGGGCTTGACTTCTACACCGACCTGTTCCAGGGCGACTACCCGTTTGCCAAGTACGACCAGGTGTTCGCGCCCGACTACAGCGTGGGCGCCACCGAGAACGTCGGCTGCGTGGTCATCTCCGACGAGTTGCTGTTCCGCTCCCGGGTCACCGACACCATGCACGAACTGCGCGCGATGGTGATCCTGCACGAGATGGCGCACATGTGGTTCGGTGACCTGGTCACGATGAAGTGGTGGGACGACTTGTGGCTGAACGAGTCGTTTGCCGAGTTCTGCGGGACCCTGGCCAGCGCCGAGGCCACCCGCTTCGCCGACGCCTGGACCACGTTCTGCGCCGGCCGCAAGACCTGGGGCTACATGCAGGATCAGCTCCCCTCGACGCACCCGGTCGCGGCGGACGTGCCGACCCTGAGCCAGGCCGTGGCCAACTTCGACGGGATCAGCTACGCCAAGGGGGCCTCGGTCCTGCGGCAGCTCTGGGCCTACCTGGGCCGGCCCGCGTTCATGGACGGCATCCGGGCCTATCTCGGCGAGCACGCCTGGGGCAACGCGACCCTGGCCGACCTGCTGACGGCGCTCGAGGCGCACTCCGGCGCCGACCTGGCCGAGTGGTCAAAGGCCTGGCTCGAGACGCCCGGCCCCAACACGCTGCGGGCCTCGTTCGAGGTCGACGCCGGCGGGGCGTTCACGTCGTTCGCGGTCGTGCAGGAGGCGTCAGGGCCGCGGCCCACGCTGCGCCCGCACCACCTGGGCGTGGGCTTGTACAGCCACGTCAACGGCTCGCTGGCCCGGGTCGGCCGGCAGGAGATCGACGTGGCGGGCGCGCGGACCGAGGTACCCGAACTCGCCGGCACGGCGCAGCCCGACCTGATCTTGCTCAACGACGGCGATCTGGACTACGCGGTCGTCCGGTTCGACCCGCGGTCGATGCGGACGCTCACCGAGGCCGTCGGGCTGCTCAGCGACTCGCTGGCCCGCGCGGTGTGCTGGAGCGCGGCCATCGACATGCTGCGCGAGGCCGACCTCTCGCTGCCCGCGTTCGTGCGGATGCTGACCGGCGGCATGGGCCAGGAGACGTCGGTTTCCGTGCTGCAGATCCTGCATTCCACGACCGACCAGGTGATCAGGCTGACCGGTGACCCGCAGTGGGTGCCCCGGGGCAAGGCCGAACTGGCCGCGGCCGGGGCCCGGCTGCTGCTCGCCGCGCCGCCGGGCAGTGATCACCAGCTCGCCTGGGCGCTGCTGCTGAGCTGGACCGCGATCACCCCGGACCAGCTGGACCTGCTGGGCGGGCTGCTCGACGGCAGCGGCGCGCTACCGGACCTGCCCGTGGACGCCGAGCTGCGCTGGGCCATCCTGGGCCGGCTGGCCGCGACGGGACGGGCCGGCGACGCCGAGATCGACGCCGAGCTGGACCGGGATCCGGCCGATGCCGGGCGGCGGCACGCCATCGCCTGCCGGGCCGCGATACCGGATGCCGCGCACAAGGCCGCGGCCTGGCACCTGCTGGCGGAGACCGATGAGCTGGGGGTGCTGAGCGTGGGCGAAGCCGCGCGCGGCTTCCTCCAGCCCGAGCACGCCAGCCTGCTCGCCCCCTACGCCCAGCGCTACTTCGAGATCCTGCCGGAGCTCTGGGCCACCCGCGGCGAGCACCTCCGGATGCAGCTCGCCCAGGCGCTGTTCCCGCACCCGGCGGCGTCACCGGCGCTGGTCGAGCAGATCGATGCCTTCCTCGCCAGCGGGCCGCACGCCCCCGGCCTGGCCCGGGTGCTGACCGAGCGGCGGGACGTCGTGACGCGGGCCCTGAGGTCGCGTTCTCTTCCTGATTGAGGTTGGCGCCCGTGACCGGCATGACAGACGGCATGACCGCCGTGATCTTCGACTTCTACGGCACGCTGACCCCGGTCAACCGGTCCGGGATCTGGCGCGACCACGTTGCCCGGCTGGCGGCCGTGCTCGGCGTGGAGCCGAAGGCCCTGGCGCGGGCGCTCGACGAGTCGTACGCCGAGCGGTTCACCGGCGCGCTCGGCGATACCCGCCAGACGTTCGCCACGATCGCCGCCCGGCTGGGCGTCACGCCCGGCGAGGGACGGCTTGACGAGGTGGTCAGGCTCCGGCTGGCCATGCAGGACTCCCTGTTCCGGCTCAGGCCCGAGGTGCTGCCCGTGATCAGCCAGCTACGCGAGCGCGGCCTGCGCATCGGACTGGTCTCGGACTGCACGACCGAGCTGCCCGCGGCCTGGCCGCGGCTGCCGGTGTCCGCGCTCGTCGACGCGCCGGTGTTCTCGTGCATCGAGGGAACCCGCAAGCCCGACCCGCGCCTGTTCCTCACCTGCGCGGCCCGCCTGCCCGCCGACCCCGCCGCCTGCCTCTACGTGGGGGACGGCGGCGGGCGCGAGCTCACCGGGTCCACCGCCGTGGGCATGCACGCGGTCCTGCTCGCCGGGGCGGACTGGCTCGACAACCATATTTACGACCAGGAACGCGGCTGGGACGGCCCCCGGATCAGCTCGCTCACCGAGTTGCTCGGGTAGGGAGCGGCCGGTCCCCCGGCTCGCCGCCGGGCGCCGCCCGCCTGCGCGCGAGGGCCACGCCGGCCAGGATCAGCGCGACCCCGGCCAGTTCCGAGGCGGTGATGCGCTCGCCGAGCACCGCGACGCCGAGGATGATCGCCACCACCGGCAGCAGGTAGGTGACGGTGGACGCGGCGGTCGCCCCTTCGCTGGTGATGATCTGGTAGTTCAGCATGTAGGCCACGCCGGTGCACAGCAGGCCCAGCGTCGCGATGCTCACCGCGACCGTCACGCCGAACCGGGGGGCAGGGGCGCCGGCGACGCCCAGGCCCACCGCCAGGAAGACCGACGCCACCAGAAGCTGGCCCGCGGACAGCGCGACCGGCCCGATGCCGCGCCGGGCGACGAACCGCTCGTGCCGGGTGGCCAGCGCGATCACGACCGTCCACAGCGGCGTGGTCGCGTTCAGGATCCCCGCGGTGGACGAGGCCACCTTCTGCTCGCTCAGGGCAAACAGCAGGTACGGGGCCGCGTTGCCGAACGCGGCGGCCACGGCGATGTGCGCCCACATGACCGGTGACCGCGGCAGCGCATAGCGCTTGACCGCGACGATGACCAGCAGCACCGCGGTGCCGAGGACCAGGCGGGCGAACGTCACCTCCAGGGGCGACAGGCCGCGCAGCGAGAGCTTGATCCACAGGAAGCTGGAGCCCCAGATGACCGCCAGCAGGGCCAGCCGCGCGGTGGTCATTCCTGGAAGGCGTCGAGCGCGGCCAGGTCCTCGTCGGTAAGCGTCGTGAACGGCGCGACGCGCTGAGCGTATTCCCTGGCCACGTCGTCCACGGATTCGCCAAAGCTCATCGCATTCTTGGTGACGTGCTCGACCCATTCCGCGACTTCGCGCGGATTGAACCGCACGACCAGCGCATGGTCCACGTCGAGCAGATGGCGCGGCGGCGTCACGCCAATCGCCGCGCGCACGGCCACGTCGGTAAAGTCGTCCTCGGCGGTGTGCCCGGTGACCAGGCCCGCGTAGTTGCGGTAACTGGCGGCGTGGACAAGCCCATAGTTGCCGCGGCCCGGGCCCTTCCCGCCCACTATCACGGGATCGCCGACTTCGGTCATGGCGGCCAGTGCCACAAGATGAAACCAGACTCGTCCGTCGACCCGTTCGCCATACCGCGCGTGCAACCCGAACGGGCTGTCTCGCAGCAAGCTGCCGACCTTGACGCCAGACTCCACAACGCCATTGTCACTGATAGCACTGTCAATTCCCGGTATTGGATGCCTGTTGAGGCACTCAGCGCAGAGGATGGGTTCCGTGGCATATCTGATCGAGTTTCCGCTGGACGGCGGGGGGACGGTGCTCGTCCAGGCCTCGGACGAGGATCTGCCAGGCGACCTGGAACTCGCGGCCCTGCGCCCCGGCCAGGTCGCCGCCCGCGCGAGCGAGACCGTGGAGCAGGCGATTGACCAGGTCGCGCCCGCTATCGACGCCGTGGTCGGGCGGTTGCGCGCGATGGCTCCCGACGAGGTGGCCGTGGAGTTCGGCATCGTGCTCGGCGCCGAGGCCGGGGCGGTGATCGCGAAGGGCCACGCCGACGTGCATTTCACGGTGACCGCGACGTGGCGCAAGACCCCTGAGCGGCCGGCCGGCCCGGAGCCCCGCTGATGCCGGACCGGACGCCGGATGCCTTCGTCGTACGGATCTTCGGCCCCGGCGCTCGCCCGGTCGGGGTGGGCGCGCTGGTCGGCCCGCGGGAGATCGTGACCTGCGCGCATGTGGTGAACGCCGCGCTGGGGCTAGACCCGCGCAACCAGAGGAAGCCCGGCGATCCCGTGACCCTGGACTTCCCGCTGGCGGCCGGGCCGGGCGCGACCCGCCGCGCCCAGGTGGTGCGCTGGCTGCCCCCGCCGCGGGAGGGCGCGGCCGGCGACGATGTGGCCGGCCTGGTGCTCGACGAGCCGCCGCCGGACGGCACGCAGCCCGCCCGCCTGATCGTCAACCCGCCTGCGGTGGGCCAGGAGGTGCGTGTCTTCGGCTACCCGGGCACGCCCCCGCGCCCGGACGGGGCCTGGGTCACCAGCACCCTGCGGGGCCGGGTCGGCGGCGGCCGCCTGCAACTGGACAGCACGGACGCCGCGCTGCGGGTGCAGCCGGGCTTCAGCGGCGGCCCGGTGTACGACGACGCCACCGAGCGGGTCGTAGGGCTGCTCACCTCGGCCGCGGCGGGCCGGGCCGCGGAACGGGACAGTTACGCGATCACCCCGGAGCGGCTGCGCCTGGCCTGGCCCGAGATCCTCGGCTCGCGCCAGCAGCGGGCTAGCCAACGGACAGGCGGGCCGGGCGCCGGGCCGGGCGAACTGACCATCCTGCACGTATCCGACACGCAGTTCGGCCCGCACCACCTCTTCGGCGGCAACGGGCTGACCCCGGCCGACCGCGCTCGCGACACGCTGTTCCGGCGGCTGCACGACGACCTTGCCGGCCTGGCCGCAGAAGGGCTGCGGCCCGACCTGATCGTGGTCACGGGCGACCTGGCTGAAAGGGGCATGCGCAGCGAGTTCGAGCAGGTCACCGATTTCCTCGGGGCCCTGTGCGAGGCCGCGGAGATCCCTCGGCAGCACGTCGCCGTGGTCCCGGGCAACCACGACGTCAACCGCAAGGCATGCGAGGCCTACTTCGCGGAGCAGGAGAGCGAGGAGCAGGACCCGGTCCCGCCCTACTGGCCCAAGTGGCGACCGTTTGATTCGGCCTTCACGCGGTTCTACGCCGATGTGGCGGCCGCCACGTTCACCCCGGACGAGCCGTGGACCCTGTTCGAGATGCCCAGCCTGGGCGTGGTCGTGGCCGGCCTGAACTCCACGATCGCCGAGAGCCATCGCGACGGCGACCACTACGGGCTGGTCGGCGAGCATCAGTTGCAGTGGTTCGCCGAGCGCCTGGCCGGCTACCGGTCCCGTGGGTGGCTGCGGCTGGCCGCGGTCCACCACAACGTGGTCCGCGGGGCGGACCTGGACGAGGAGAACCTGCGCGACGCCGACGACCTGGACCGGATACTCGGCCAGCCCGGTCTGGTCAACCTGCTGCTGCACGGGCATACCCACGACGGGCGGCTGCACCGGCTCAGCTCCGGTCTTGTCGCGCTGTCCACGGGCAGCGCGGCGGTCGACGCCGCCTCCCGCCCGGCCGAGATACCCAACCAGTACCAGCTGGTCACCGTGCGCCGGGACGGGTTCACCCGGCACGCCCGCCAGTACGCGCCCGGGCAGCGCCGCTGGATCGGTGACACCAGGATCAGCGCCACCGGCTCCGACTGGCGCGACACGCAAACCTGCGCGTTCGGCGATGTCGACACCGCGCTGCCGCTCACGGCCGAGCCGCCCGAGCCGGAGCACATCGCGGCGGCCATGAACGTCGAGTCCGCGCACGAGAACCTGCTCGTTCTTTACAACGACGTCCGTGCGCGCGTCGCATCCGTCCCGGCGACCCACTTCCTCGAGCGCGTCGGCCAGGCCACGCAGGTGAACTACCCCGAGGCGACCGTCACGTTGCGCCCCGAGACGGGGTACCTGCGCGTGTCGAACCCGCTGCCCGGCGGGGGCGCGGAGCAGTGGCCGGTGGGCACGGCCGACGGGCCGCTGACCGACGATGTCCTCGACGCGTTCCTCAGCCAGGTGCACAGCCGGTTCGCCGCCGCCGACCCGTCCGTCCGGTCCGAGTTCGTCTACGGCGGGCCGCCCGCGCCCGAGCGCCTGCTCACCCGGGCCCGGCAGCGCGGGGTGCGCGTGCGCAGCTTCGTCGAGTACCAGGGCCTGCTCGACCTGCGGCCCCTGGTGGCCCGGCAGAACGAGCAGCTCGACAACGACCGGGTGTACCCGGCCGAGTTGTACGTCCCGCAGCGCTTCCGGGTGCTGGACGGCAGCCACGACGACGAGATCCGCACCGGGCTGATCGAGCAGGCCGTCACCTGGCTCAGCGCCGACAGCGCCCGGCTGGTCATGGTGCTGGGTGACTTCGGGCGCGGCAAGACCTCGTTCCTGCGCCAGCTCGCCCGGACCCTGCCCGCCGAGTTTCCCGCGGTGCTGCCGGTGCTGGTCGAGCTGCGGAGCCTGGAAAAGTCCCCGACCCTCGACGAGCTTCTCGCCCAGCACCTGGTCCGCCGCGGCGTGGAAGACATCGGCCCGGCCAAGCTCCGCTACATGATCCGCAGCGGCCGCCTGGCCCTGCTGTTCGACGGCTTCGACGAGCTCGAACTGCGCGTGGGTTACGACAACGCGGCCGATTACCTGCAGGTGCTGCTGGAGTCGGTGACCGAGCGGGCCAAGGTGATCCTGACCAGCCGGACCCAGCACTTCCGCTCCACCGGTCAGGTGCGCACCGCACTCGGCGAGAGGGTCGCCACACTCGCCGCGAGCCGCGTTATCTTGCTCGAAGATTTTTCCGAAGAGCAGATCAAGCAGTTCCTGGCCAACCTGTACGGGGGCGACGAGGCCCGGGCCCGCGAGCGGTTCGACCTCATCGGGGACATCGAGGACCTGCTCGGGCTGGCCCGCAACCCGCGCATGCTGGCGTTCATCGCCGCCCTGGACGAGGCCGGGCTGCGCGCGGTGCAACGGCAGGAAGGCCGGATCAGCGCGGCCGAGCTGTACCGGGAGATCATCCGGTTCTGGCTCGCCGGGGAGGCGGCCCGCCAGCAGCACCGCCGCGGCCGCGCCTCCCTGGACGAGCAGGAACGGCTGGACGCCTGCACGGCGCTCGCGCTGCGGCTTTGGGCCTCGGCCAGCGCCACGATCGGCCTGCCGGACCTGTCCGCCGAGGTCTCCGCCGCGCTGACCCGGCTGGCCGAACGCGGCTACAGCAGCGAGCAGGCCAGCCACGCGATCGGATCCGGCAGCCTGCTCGTGCGCAGCGACGAGGGAGCGTTCACGTTCGTTCACCAGTCGATCATGGAGTGGCTGGTCGCGGACGCCGCCGCCCGCGCGCTGAGCGGCGACGTGCCCGCCGCGGCGCAGATCCTGACCACCCGGCAGATGTCGCGGCTGATGATCGACTTCTTCGGGGACCTGGCCGGCCCGGACGCCGCCCTGCGCTGGGCGGCCGGCGTGCTGGCCGACCGCCAGTCCTCGACCACGGCCAAGCAGAACGCCCTGGCGATCCGGCAGCGGCTGGAAACGGCCACCGAGACGTACGTGATCCGGTCGTCCGGGGCCGGGGCGGATGCGGACGCGGCGGCGGCAGACGCGGCCGAGCGGCAGAACCTGGCCGGGGTCGACCTGCGGGGCCTGGACCTGACCGGCCGCGACCTGCGCGAGGCCGACCTGCGCGGCGCGAACCTGCGCGGCATGCGCCTGGAGGACGCCGATCTGCGCGGCGCCGACCTCCGCGAGGCCGACCTGACCGGGGCCCGCCTGGTGCGCGCGTCGCTGCAGGGTGCCCTGCTGGCCGGGAGCCGCTGGGACCGCGCGGCCCTGCTCGGCACCGATGGCCTCGGTGACGCGACCGATACGCCAGAGTTGCGAGCGGCGGCCGTCACCGGGCGGGACCCGGCCGATCTCATGCTCCCGCCGTCCCGGGCGCCAGCGGTCAGCGTCGATTTCTCTCCCGACGGCACCCTGCTGGCCGTCGCCTTCGCCAACGGCGTGGCCATCGTCGACGCGTCCGACGGCCAGATCCTGCGCCATCTGCCCGTGTTCGGCAGCGGACTGACCGCGGTGGCGTTCTCCCCCAATGGCACCCGGCTGGCCGCCGCCGCGGCCGACGGCATCGCCCGGATCTGGGAGGTAACCAGCGGTGAGACGCGCAGCCGGCTGCAAGGCCACCTCGGCGAACTGAACGCGGTGGCGTTCTCCCGCGACGGCACCATGATCGCCACCGCCTCGGCCGACCGCACCGCACGGATCTGGGACGCCGCCACGGGCACCACGCAGATCATCCTGAAGGGCCACACCGGCGTGCTGCTGGACGTGGCTTTCTCTCCCGACGGCACCCTGGTCGCCACCGCCTCCACCGACCGCACGGCCCGGATCTGGAACACGACCACCGGCACGGACATCACGGCGCTGAAGAGCGATGAGGCCAGGATCCGGGCCCTGGCGTTCTCTCCGGACGGCACCCTGCTGGCCCGCGCCTTCAACGACGGCACGACCCAGATCTGGGACGTCGCCGCGAGCACTGCCCGCACGACCCTGCAAGGCGACAGCAGCGCCGAACTGAGTAGCGTCGCGTTCTCCCCTGACGGCACTCGGCTGGCCACGGCTTCGCACGACGGCACCGCGCGGATCTGGGACCTCGCCACCGGCACCGCCGACGTCATCCTGCGCTCCCGCCACAACGTGCTCGCGGACCTCGCGTTCTCCCCCGACGGCAATCTGCTGGCCACCGCCTCCAGTGACCGCACCGCCCGGATCTGGGACCTCGCCACCGGCACCGTCCGGGCGGCCGTGACCGCCAGCAGCGGCGTGCTCGGCGGCGTGGCGTTCTCCAGCGATGGAACCTGGCTCGCCACCGCGGCCAACGACGGCAACGCCCGCACCTGGGACCTCGCCACCGGTTCCACGCGCACTGGGTTGGACAGCGGCAGCCCGGAAGCCATGGCGATCTCTGCGGATGCGGCGCTGCTGGCGGCGGCCGCGGGCCGGACGGTCAGTATCTGGGAGCCCGCCACGGGCACCCAGCGCACCACTTTGCACACGACGATCGCCGGATGGGCCATGGCGTTCTCCGCCGACAACACCCACCTGGCTCTCGGTTCCCTGGAAGACGGGGGCGCGGTCGAGATCTGGGACCTGGCCCAGGGCGCCCTGCGCCTCACCCTGGATACCCGCCAGGATGCGACGTGGGCGCTCGCGCTGTCCCCGCACGGGACCCTGCTCGCCTCGACCGCCGCCGACGATCTCACCGCCCAGATCTGGGACCTCGCCACCGGAGCGACCCGTGCCATGCTTCAGGGCCACACCGGGAGGCTGACGGCGGTGAGCTTCTCCCCCCGCGGCACCCTGCTCGCCACCGCCGCCGTCGACGGCACCGCCCGCATCTGGCGCACCGCCACCGGCGAGAACACGGCCGTCCTGCGCGGCCACGCCAGCGCGCTGAAGGCCGTCGCCTTCTCTGCCGACGGCACCCTGCTCGCCACCGCGTCGGCCGACGGCACCGCCCGCATCTGGGACACCGCCACCGGCACCAGCCAGGCCGTCCTGCGCGGCCACGGCAGCGCGCTGAACGCGGTCGCCTTCTCCCCCGATGCCACCCTGCTCGCCACCGCGTCGGCCGACGGCACCGCCCGCGTCTGGGACGCCGTGACCGCGGCCAGCCAGGCCACCCTGATTCCGCTGCCCGACCGGGGGCACGCCACGGTGTGCGCCGACGGCTACAAGCTGGACGGCGACCCGGCCGATCACCTGTGGTGGGCGATCAAGCTGTGCCGGTTCGCGCCCGGTGAGCTTGACCCGTTCGTCCCGGGCCTGCGGCGGCTGCCCGCCAATGCCCCGATCCTCAGGCGGCCGGGCCGGCCAGGTCCAGTTCCAGCCAGCGAGCCAGGTCCTTGATCTCGCGGTCGATCGCGGCCGTCATCTTCCTGGTGAACGCCACGTCCCGGTGGACCGCGTTGACCCGGAGCAGGCCGGCCTTGCGGTCGGCCGTGGCGTCGAGCTTGCCCACCAGCCGGTCGTCATGCAGGATCGGCAGCGCGAAGTAGCCCCAGCGGCGCTTGGCGGCCGGCTTGTACATCTCAAGCTGGTAGTCGAACCCGAACAGCTCCACGGTGCGCCTGCGCTCGTGGACGAGCCGGTCGAAGGGCGACAGCAGCGCCGCGCGTCCCGAGAACGGCTGGCCGAGCTGGGCCGGATCCACGCGCCACGTGCCCTTGACCCCCTCGACGACGGCTTCCTCGCCGGACTCGGCCACGTCGGCCGGCTCGACCGGGTACTCCGGCCCCCGGGCGCGGGCGATGCCCAGGGCTAGGAGCCTCCGCTCGTTGCGGATGCGCAGCGCCTCCTCCGCCGGGACGACCGGGTCGTCGGGGTAGACCCGGCTCGCCAGGTCCCACAGCCGCTCGCGGCCCAGTCGCCCGGCGATCGCGACCTCGCCGCGCCGCACCATGAGCTCCAGCAACTGGGTGACGTTGCGGTTGTTCGTCCAGCCCGTCGACGCCCACGGCACCTGGCACGTGTCCGGCAGCTCGCGCGACGGCAGCGGCCCCGAGGATGTCAGCCGGCCGAGGATGTCGCGGCGGCACGCGTCGTTGGCCCGCACCCAGTCGAGCCGGAACTGCTGCCAGTCGCGCAGTTCGCCGCGTCCCGGCCACTGCGCCATCTGCGCGCGGTAGAGCGCCAGGTCCTCGCTGGGCCGGATCAGCGCGTGCAGTTCGAGCAGCGACCGTTCCCCGAGCGCCTTGGTCAGGTCCGCGGGCGAGTACGACGACCCGAGGCGGCTCCAGGCCACGAGATCGGCGTTCGGCGCGATGGCCGCCGTCGGGTCGAGCTGGAGCAGAGTCAGGCGGCGCACCACGTCGAGCAGCGCGGCCGGCCGTGGCCTGTCCAGGAGCTGAGCGCGCACGGCGATACGGCGCGCGTCGGTGCGTGAAAGCTCGTGGACGGTCACCGCCCCAGGCTAGGCGACGGTCCCGGCACGGGCCGATTCCCGCCCGCGCCCGGGGGACCACCGCGCAAACGATTCCGGACGCGTGAACGCCGCGCGGCCGTTACGGTTGTGGCTGATGGATGGTGATGCCGCCCAACCGCGGACCGACCTGTCGTGCCTGCAGAACGTGCAGTACCGCACCGATGCCAATCTGGCGGCGCGCCAGTCCGTTTACGCCTACCAGAACCCGCGGATCGACCTGCCGGCCGCGGTGCTCGACCTGCCGGGCCTGCGCGGCGGAGAGACGGTCGCCGACGTCGGCTGCGGCAACGGCGCATACCTGGCCCAGCTAGCCTCCCGCGGCCACACCGGGCCGGTGCTGGGCGTGGACCTGTCGCCCGGGATGCTGCGCGCCGCCCGCCGCCGGGCCCCGCGAGCCTGTGTGGTGGCCGCGGACGCTGCCGCCCTGCCTTTAGCGGATGACGCCTGCGACCTTGCCCTGGCCGCGCACATGCTCTACCACGCCCCGGACCCCCGGGCGGCGGTGCGGGAACTGCGCCGGATCACCTGCGACGGCGGTCACGTGCTGGTCGTGCTCAACGGCGAGGACCACCTGCGGGAACTGCGCGACGCCATGGCGGCGGCGCTGCCCGGAACCCCAGCGGGCGAGCGAGTAGCCCAGGGTGAGCGACTGCGCCTCGACCACGGCGCCGACCTGCTCGCCGCCGAATTCCGCTCCGTCACCCGCTACGACTTCCCCGGCGAACTGCTGATCCCGGGCCCCGGGCCGGTTGAGGACTACGTGCGCAGCATGATCACCACGCAGGAGCTTCCCGCTCCGGAGGATTTCGTCGCGGCCGTGTCCGGGATCCTTGGCCGGGGCCATCCCGAGATGATCAGGATCCGGACCCACAGCGGCTGCCTGGTCTGCGCCTGACCATGCGGGCGGTCCTCCGCAGCGCCAGGAATCATCTAGCGGAACAGTTCAATAATTTCTGAGTAGTCTTTAGTGATCTGCCCGGCAAAAAGTGCGGGCGCTAGCGTCGGCGAATCGGAAGCGATAATAGTTACCTGCTGACTGCCGACAGCTATATCGGTCGGATGATCCGACAGGTGTTCGCGTACCACTTCCACGGCCGCCACAGTTCTATCGGGTGCCACCTCGGCGTGATGGCCGACAACCATATGAAAGTCATTATCAATGTCGGTGGGCGATTCGTGATACCAGTGCAGGATATTAGCCTCGCCCATCTCTCTACGAAGATCATCGAGTGGTTTCTTCGAGATCCCGGAGACAACCGTAGAGAGCGGCCAGCCGAGGAGCACGAAAGCGTTTCCCTGCACCGAGAACATCCGCTGGTACGGGTGCGCGCCGCGACTTGAGAACGTGGCCTCGCTGCCTGGCAGGTAGCCGCCGATCCGGATGTGAAGTGGCGGCTCCAAAGACGAATGAAGAATCTCCAGGACCCGGTCAAGCATCATGGGCCTGGCGACTCCGGCGACCTCATGGTAGCGCTGGTTGACCGCGAGCCCGCTGAGTTCGTCGGCAAACCAGTCAAGCCTGATCAAAGTGCTGTGTATCTGCTCGAGCGGGTACGGCTTGAATCGGTCGCCTAGCTGCTTGCTCAGTATTTTCTGTACGGATTGGAGCAGCTCCTTGAGCGCTCCTTCCTTCGGCCCGTAAAGGACGACAGCTGTGTAGATCTTCGCTCGCATGCTGAAAATTCTAACTAGCCTCTCGCCGGGGCTGGTTTCATGATCCGGCCATATGCCGACACGGTGGCCGCACTTGATGCGCGACGCTCCCGGCCGCGATCCCAGCTGTGGCAGCTCGATGTGACCGCCCGCTCGTTCCTGACCAGCGGGGGCTTGCCGCGCGCGAGCCTGAATGCGCGATGTGGCAAGAGACCCGGCAGCGCTGGAGCTGCTGCGGGTGCAGCGGAGCCGGCTGGCGGACCGGACGCGGCCGCCGTGGTGGTACCTGACCGGTACCGGCATCCTGTGGGCACTGGTCTTCGCGGTCCCCTTCGGCTCGCGGTACCGCTCATTCACCCGATCACCCGGTTGTCGATCTGCGGGCTGCTGGCGGCCGGCGCGGACTGGGTCGAGTTCGCCGCGCTGCGTGATGCGGCCGGGATCAGCGACTCGGTGCTGCCGAAGCAGTCCCGCGTGCTCGAAGACGCCGGGTACGTGGAAGTCCGCAAGGGCGCGGTCGGCCGGCGGCCGCGCACGTGGTTCCGGCTCACCGCGGAAGGCCGCCAGGCCGTGCAGGATCATCTGGCCTGGCTGGCCCAGCTGGAGGAGGCGGTCTCGGCCAGCACCCGGGATGTGCGGCAGGGCAGGCCCCTGCCTGGTGACCGCGGCCAGCCGCGCCGCGTACTGCCGCCTCTGCTGGGCAGCAGCTGAGCTGGTCCTGACCTGCACGGCCGGCCGGCCTTTCAGTGGGGCAGCCGGCTTCGCAGTGGCCTGGGGGACGCTGCTCGCTGTCAGGCGGTTTTGACGACGGTGCCGGTTGCTTCGAGTGCTGCTACTTCGTCGGCGGGTGCGGTGGTGTCGGTGACGAGGGTGTGCACGAGGGCGGAGGGGCCGACGCAGGCGTGGGCGGTGCGGCCGAGTTTGCTGCCGTCGG
>DATAVV010000117.1:0-2880 GCA_036267555.1 Streptosporangiaceae bacterium
AGCGCGCCGAAGGCGTAGTCGTCGAGGTCGAACGTGGTGAGCACGAGCACGCGCACCGCGGGATCGGCCGCGATGATCTGCCGGGTCGCCTCGATGCCGTCGGTGTTCGGCATCCGGATGTCCATCAGCACCACGCTGGGACGAGCCAGGCGGGCCAGGGCGATGGCGGACGCGCCGTCTTCGGCTTCCCCGGCGATCTCGAAGTCGCCCTCGGCCTCGAGGATCATGCGGAAGCCGCGCCGGAGCAGAGCCTGGTCGTCGGCCAGCAGGACGGAAATGCTCACCCGGCCGCCAATCCGACCGGCAGCAGGGCCGACACCGACCAGCCGCCGCCCGGCACCGGGCCCGCGCGCAGGGTGCCGCCGTGCAGCGCGGCCCGCTCCCGCATGCCGTTGATCCCGTGGCCCTGATGGCCGTTGTGCTCCCCGGGTCCGCTCGCCGCGCCGCCCGAGCCGTCGTCGACCACCTCGATCTCGACGTCGGGGGCGTCGTAACGGATCGTGACCCGTGCCCGCCGGGCCGTCGCGTGCCGCAGCGTGTTGGTCAGGGCCTCCTGGACGATCCGGTACACCGTCAACTCGGCGGCGGCGCCCAGCGCGAAACTGCGGCCCTCGATGGCCAGGCCGACGTCGAGGCCGGTCGTCCGGACGCCCTCGGCCAGCGCGCCAAGCTGCGCCACGCCCGGTTGCGGCTGCAGTATCGCTTCCTGCTGGCCGCCGGGGCGCTCGGGGCAGCCCGGCTGCTCCTGGCTGCGCAGCACGCCCAGCATCGCCCGCATGTCCGCCAGCGCGTGCCGGCCGACCTCGGACACCTCGGCCATCGCCTCCGCGCCGCGCTCGGGATCGGAGCGGGTCACCAGCACCGCGGCGTCGGCCAGGGTCACGACGACCGAAAGGCTGTGCGAGACGACGTCATGCAGTTCGCGGGCGATCCGGGTCCGCTCGCCGCTCGCGGCGATCACCGCCTGCTGATCGCGCTCGGTCTCCAGCCGCCGGGCGCGCTCGTCCAGCCAGGCCAGGTACCGGCTGCCCGAGGCCACGGTGAGCCCGGCGAAGAAGGCCGCCACCACCATCGCGGTGATGAAGAAGAACGAGCGCTCGGGAGTGCCGGCCAACTGCCACCGGACCGTGGCCATGACCGCCCCGGCCTCCAGCACCGCCGCGGCCGCGATGGCCCGGGCCCGCGACTGGTGCACGGCCACCGTGTAGAGGCCGACCAGCAGCGCCACATCCCCGATCAGCGGGAAGCCGAGCAGCCACTGCGCGAGCGCGATCGCGCAGAGGCAGGCAAAGACCGCGGTCGGCCGGACCCGGCGCACCGCGACCGGCGCGATCAGGGCCGCCTGGACCAGCGCCGCACGGGGGCTGGCGAAGGGCGAGCGCGACAGCCACAGCGTGGCGAAGGCCAGGAGGGCCAGGGCCAGGAGGGTGTCCGCCAGCAGCGGGTGCCGCCGTGACAAGCGGCGGCCGATCACGAACAGGCTGCGGGCGATATCCTCCGGTGGCCGCGGCGCCGACTGGTCCTGCGACGGCGCCTGCGCCGCCGACGAGGTCAGCGGGCCCTGCGCCGGCTGCGGGGCCTGCGGGGCCTGCGCCGCCTGCGGGGCCTGAGCCGCCTGCGGGGCCTGCGCCGGCTGCGGGGCCTGCGGGGCCTCGGGAACCGGGATCGCGGTACTCACGGCGTTTCCTTCGTGCTGAGGTTGTCCTACGTGCTGACGGCGTCCCTCGTGCTGACGGTGTCCTCCGTGCTGAGGTTGCTCTGGGCGCGATGCGCCGCGCCCCCGGGGCGCGAGGCGTCGTCAGTCTCGGAGCGTACCGCCCGCCGTGACCGGGCCGTCCGCGGTCCTTCGGCCATTTTCGCAGGCCGGAAACGGTTCCCCGGCTTCTCATCCACCCCGGGGATGAACAGGTCGGGCCGCGATTTCATCCTCTGGGCGGTGGTCGCTGCCGACTGCGGCGCCTACGGTGGCGAGCGGGGTATCTCTCTCCCACCCGCCCTCGCGACGTGCCGCACCCGGCCGAGGAGTGATAACCGAAAGTGGCTACGCGACTACCCGAAGTCCTGGACCGCGCGCGGGAACTGTCGCGCGTCGACCTGGCCCCGGCTCACCGGCCGCCCGCCGCCGCCCGCGTGCTGGCCGCCACCGTCGTCTCGGTGCTCGGCTGCCTGGCGGCCGACGCGGCCCTGGTCGCCATCGGCGTCTTCGTCTTCCCGTCCACCAAGGGGTACGCCCATTTCCAGTTCGCGGACTACGGCAAGCTGACCGTCGTCGGCGTGCTGATCGCCTGCGCGGCGTGGCCCGTGGTGACCCGGGTCAGCTCCGCGCCCCGCTGGCTGTTCTTCCGCCTGGCGATCCTGGTCACGCTGGTGCTGTGGCTTCCCGACCTGCTGATCCTGGCCTGGGGCCAGCCCCCGCGGGCGGTCGCCGTGCTCATGGTCATGCACCTCGCGATCGCCGTGATCACCTACAACTGCCTGGTGCACCTGGCCCCTCCGCGGCGGCCGGGCCAGGATCCCGCGGATTCGCGGCGCGCCCGCTAGCAGCGGCGCTCGCGGGCCGGGCTCGCTCGCCACCCGTCTCCCAGGCCGGCGAGCCCGGGTCCCTGGGGTCGTCTTGAGTTTCAGGCGCCTGCGCGGGGGTTGAGCACGCTGCGGCCGCGGGCATCCGGCTGCGTTGAAGGCCGGCTTGCCGAGGACATGTATGCTGGGTATCATGCTCGGCATGATGCTTGACATGGTGATGTCGTGAGTGTCCCGCACGCCCTCTTGGCGCTGCTGGCCGAGGGACCTAAGTACGGGCTGCAGCTGCGGGAGGAATTCGAGGCCGGGACCGGTGAGGTGTGGCCGCTGAACGTGGGCCAGGTGTACAAGACCCTGGGC
>DATAVV010000118.1:0-6720 GCA_036267555.1 Streptosporangiaceae bacterium
CTGGCGTGCGCGATCGCGCCGCCCAGCTCGGTCTGCAGCATGGCCAGCCGGGCCGTGTAGGCCGTCAGGCCGAACTCGTCGGTGATCCCGATCGCTCCGCAGACCTGGTGCGTGGTGCTCATGACCTCCCGGATGCCCTCCGCGCCGTAACTGGCGGCCGCGGCGGCGGCCACCGGGTCGCCAGCGTCCCACGCAGCCTGGCGCGCCAGCCACTTCGTGCCCTGCGACAGGACGTAGGCGCGCGCCAGCCGGTGCTGGATCGACTGCAGGGCGCCGATCGGCTTGCCGAACTGGTGGCGCACGGTGACGTACTGCGACGCGTGCAGCGTGGCGGCCTGCATGAGGCCGCCCGCCTCGGCCGCCAGGCCGATCCGCCAGGCGTTCAGCAGGGCTTCGCGGCTGCCCGGGCCGAGCGGGTCGCCCCCGGACACGGTGACCCGGGCGACCGGGTAGCCCCAGCGCGAGGCGACCGGCTCGATCTGCGCGGCCGACTTGTCCGCCAGCCACGCCAGGTCGTCGGCCAGTCCCAGGAAGACCCCGGCCTGCGAGGCGAAGCGGGTGATCGCCCCGGCGGCCCGCTCGGCCAGCGCGACGACCGGCGGCAGGTCCCGGCCGGTCACGAGCGGGCCGACCAGGATCCGGCCCGCCGCCGGCGCCCCCGGTGCCAGCGCCGCCGTCTCCTCCACCACGAGCACGGCGTCGACCGCCGAGCCGCCCGAGGAGATGATGTCGGTGAACCCGCCGCGCTCCAGCGCCTCAAGGGCGCCCAGATCGGCCTGGGCCGGGCCGGGAGCCTGGGCCGACGACCGGTGGCGTTCCAGCAGCCCGCGGACGGCCTGCACCAGGTCCGACTGCTCGGCGGAGAGCTTGACCTCCATCGTCACCCCTTCGGGAGCCCGAGTTGATACCAGGCCACGTTGTTCAGCTGCATCTCCAGCGAGCCCCCGCCGATCGTGGACAGCGTCCCGCCGACGAGCTGGTAGTCGCCGCGGGAAGATTCCAGCAGGGCCTCGGGGCCGAGCACGTCGATGAACGCGTAGGCGACGCCCAGTTCCATCTGGGCCATGGACGTCCGGTAGGTCGCGGCCAGGTTGGGGTACTCGCTGGACGCATCGCTCCACGCCTGGACCGCCGCGTAGTTGAGCACGCGGCTCGCCGCCGTCCAGGCCGCCGCCCGGCCGAGCGTCTCCCAGACCCGCGGGTCTTCGGTGTCGGCGCGGCCACCGTCCAGTACCTCGTCCACCAGCTTGTCCAGGCTCCGGTCGACCCACTCGTGCCGCGCGTTCCCGACCCGCTCGCTGGCCAGCAACTGCCGGATGATGTTCCAGCCCTCGTTCTCCCCGCCCAGACGGCACGCGACGGGCACCGCAACGTCGGTGAAGAAGACCTCGTGAACCAGGTGCCTGACTCCGAGCGTCGGGATCTCGCGCACCTCGATGCCGGGCAGGTCCATGGGCACCAGCAGCACCGAGATGCCGCGCCGCGGATTGTCGGTCCTGGCCGTGCGCACGAGCAGGAAGCAGTAGTCCGCGGCGTGCGCGTAGGACGTCCAGATCTTCTGGCCGTTCACGACGTAGACGTCGCCGTCGCGCTCGGCCGAGGTCTTCAGGGCCGACAGGTCGGAGCCGGCGTCAGGCTCGGAGAAGCCCTGGCACCACATCGCTTCCCCGGCCGCGATCGGGCCGAAGTACCGCTGGCGCTGCTCCTCGGAGCCGATCTGGTTGATCGCGGGCCCGATCCAGTTCACGTTCATGTACTGCGGGCCTCTGGGCTCCCCCACGCCCCATAGTTCCTCGCTGATCACGGTCTGCTCCCACAGCGAGGCGCCGCGGCCGCCGTACTCCGCCGGCCAGGCCGGGGTGAGGAGGCCGCGCTCGGCCAGGCCCCGGCAGAACGCGATGACCTCGTCAATGGTCGCCTGCGTGGGCATGTCCCTGTCGGTGTGCGTCCACCCCGGCATCAGCCGGTCTTCGATGTAGGCCCGCAGGTCGCCGCGCAGCGCGTCCTCTTCCTCGGTCCAGGTGAAGTCCATCGCCGCTAGCTCCGGGACGGCAGGGCGACGGCCGCCGTGGCGATGATCGTCTGCTGGCCGCGCTGGTTGGTCCCGGCCACCTCGCACGTGACCAGCTTGCGGTCGCCGGCCTCCTGCTTGCCGGTGACGCGCCCGGTGAACCACGTCGTGTCCCCGAGGTAGTCCGGAGCTTGCAGCCGGGCGTCGAGGCCGACCAGATCCCCGTCGTCGCCGCACCAGTCGGTGAGCACGTGACCGGCCCAGGAGATGCGCTGGCCGCCGAAGTCGTAGCCCCGGGCCATGCCGCTCTGCTGGGCGAAGTAGGTGTCCCAGTGCGCGCCTTCGAGGGTGTCGTCGACGCCGGTCAGCGGATTGTGCAGCAGCCCGCCGGGGTGCTGGCCGAGCCACTGGTACAGCATCCGGTTGGTGGGGCACTGCGGCGAGCCCCAGCCGAGCAGCCACCCGACGATGTTGGTCACCGACAGCGGCCCCTTGACCAGGCCGGGGATCTCGTCGCCGACGGTCACGTCCTCCCAGTACCGCGGCTCGGCGCCGCGCCGGTTCGCGGGTTCGGCAGCGTACTGGTCCAGGATGGCCTGGCGCTCGGCCGGGCTGTAGCGCGCCTCGGGCGTCTCCAGGTACTTGCTGTTGTGGCGGCTCACCTCCCGCTCGAAGCGCAGGATCGTCCGGTACAGCTCCGCGAGAAGGCGCCCGTCCTCGCCAGTGAAGATCACGAGCTCGGTCTGGGCGACCGAACGGCCGGCGAACTTCCCGGCCCGCTCTCGCACCTCGTGCAGCTCGCGGGTCGCGCTGATCTTCTCGTCGGCCCAGATGCGCGAGTGCCAGCTCCAGCGGTCACCCGCCCACAGGCCCAGGGTTCCCGGCAGCCACTCCTCGACGCCGCTCGGCTTGGCCTTGTCCCCGGGCTTGCGCACCTCGGACGTGGCCGTGTAGAGAAGCGTCGGCGGCGCGTACATCCGGCCCACCCGGGAAGCTTCGGCGTACTCGCGGCTCCACCACATCGGGTTGTCGTCCCCGATGCCGAGCGCGAAGTGCCAGATCGCGTCCTCGCTGGCGCTGGAGATCCAGGGCACCACGGCTTCCTTGATCCCGATCTGGGCCCGCATCTGCTCCAGGCCCGCGTCGGTAATGCGTCCGCTTCGCCAATCATCGGTGAACGTTGCGGTCACTGCAGTGCCCTCCTCGTGCATTACCCGCAGCCAGATAGCGCGCAAGCACCAGGGCTCCGGCACCGCTCACCGGGGCCCGTCGCTACCAGTATCGTATAGCTCTTTATACTCGGTAATCAGATAGGTTGGCAAGGAGGGCGTCGGGCAGTCCCCAGCCGTCTCCGCTGGCAAAGGCCTGCCAGCGCGGGTTCTCGTCGGACAGCAGGCCGATGCCCCGCTCGTCGGCGGTCAGCACGTAGCCGTTCAGCCAGGCGGACGCCGGGGACAGCAGGTAGCGCGCCAGCGGCCCGGCCAGGCGCGCGTGGCCCGGCCCGGGCACCAGGCCGTTGACCCTGACGCCGTAAAGGCCCTCGGTGGCCGCGCCGCCCCTGACCAGCCCGACCGCGGCGTACCAGGCCACCCAGCGGGCCAGGCTGGCCTCCTGGTCGAGCCACGGCAGGCCGCCGGGGAACACCACGACGACCCCTCGGTCATCGTGGTGCGCGGTGGCCTCGATGGCCGAGCGCACCAGGCCGAGCAGGTCCGTGACGGCCGTGCGGGCCGCGCCGGGGTCGGGCAGCGCCACGGCGCCCGCCGCGGGCGCGGGCATGGGCGCGGGCACGTCGGGGGCGAACACCACCGCGCCCGGTGCCCGCGCCGCCGGATCCTGGCCGGCCGTGCCTGCCGCCGTGACCACGTCGTCGAGATGTTCCAGCAGGGACCCTGACCGCTCGCCGGGCAGGCCGAGGGCCAGCGCGGCTCCGCTCGCGGGGGACCGCGGCGCGCGGGTCAGGTCCGGGCCGATGGACGTGCCTTCCCGCAGCCGCTCCACGGCCGCCAGGCCGAAGTCGCGCGTCGGCCACGGCCCGATCAGGGTCGGATGCGGCCGGCCGATCACCCAGCGCAGGTACTCTTCAAGCTGCGCGTGCCCTGGCCGCGGCGCGCTGCTCCCGGCGGCGACCATCGCCCACTTCCACAGCCGCAGGTGCTCGTACTCGATCACGTAGTTGCCGCTGGTCAGGAACAACTTCCCGGTCATCCCGGCCGCCCGCGATCCGCACAGCCAGCTCACGAACCGCCCCACATGCGCGGCGTCCCGGTCGTGCAACTCCGGCATCCGCTGCGCGAGGTGCTCGTCACCGGCCGCCCGCAGGCCGGCGCTCATCCTGGTGGCCGCGCCCGGGGACACCACGTTGACCGATACCCCGGACGAGGCCAGCAGCGACCCGAGCCGCCGGGACAGCCCCACGACGGCCTCCTTGGCGGTCGAGTAGGCCGGCTGGCGCCGCGAGCCCAGGAGGGCGGCCGTCGAGGAAAAGTTGATGATCCGCCCGCTGCCGCGGGCGAGCATTCCCGGCAGCACCGCGCCGATCGTGTTGATGTGGCCGCTCAGGTGCGTTCCCACCACCGCGTCCCAGGTTTGCCGGGTGTCAGTGAGGAACGGTCCCGGGCGCAGGATTCCGGCCACGTTGACCAGGACGTCCACCCGGCCGAGGCGCTCTTCGAGGCCGGCGAAGGCCGCGCGGACCTGGCTCGCGTCGGCCACGTCGCAGGCCACGGCCTGCGCCGACCCGCCCTGGCCGGCCAGGAGGCGCACGGCCTCCTGCGCCGGGCCCGGCGCCGCCCGGCCGCCGTCGAGTTGCACCCCGCTGTCGACGATCACCACGTGGTATCCGCCGCCCGCGAGCGCGCTGGCGATCGCGAACCCGATGCCGCGGGCGCCGCCGGTCACGACGGCCACCTGAGCCTGATTCACCTGCACTACCTCCCCCCGAGGACGGCCAGTCCCGGCTGGCCCGCGTGGTCAGGAGCCGACGAAGTCCAGGGCCGCCTGCACGAAGCCGAAATCCTTGGGCGTCCCGAAGTGGTCGGTGCGCGGCAGCGCGACAAGCCGGGCGTCGGGCAGGGCCGCGAGCAGCCTGTCGGCGGGCCAGGCGAAATCCCGTTTGCCCAGGACGACCAGCAGCGGGACAGCCACCGCCGCCACCTCGGCCTCGGTGAGCGGCGCTCGCGGGCGACGAAGGCACGCGGCCAGCGCGGCCCGGTCGTTGCCTGGTCCCAGCGCGAAGTGGGTCAGCGCGGCGCCCGCCGGGCCAGCGTCCTGCGCCGCCTGCCCGGCCTCGATGGCGCGGGCGACGGGCTCGGGGTCACCCCCGGAGAACACGCCGTCGCCGATGCCGCCGAGCACGACCCGCCGGAACCGGGCGGGCTCGGCCGCGACCGCGCGCAGGACCAGTTCGGCGCCCATGCTGAAGCCGACCGCGTCGGCCTGCCCGGCCGCGGGCAGGGCCGCGAGGACCCACTGCTCCAGCGCGGCGTACGCCCGCGGGTCGTGCGGCTTGGGCGCCGGCCCGTGGCCGGGCAGGTCGACGCCGATCACGCGGCGGCCCTGGTCGGCCAGCAGGTCGACCCAGCCAGGCTCCTGCCAGTTCCGCGCGAACGAAGACGCGAAGCCGTGCACCAGCACCACGGGTATGTCGTCCACGGGCCACTCCGCCTGGCTAGTCGAGTTCTTCCACGAAGTCTTTGAGCTGGCGCAGGTTGCGGCACTCCACCATCTTGTCGCAGTGCTGCGCGTACTCCGAGATGATGGAATCGCCGGTATCCCAGGAGTACTTCGGCTCCGGGTTGAGCCAGTACAGGTGGCGGGCCCGCTGCCGGATGCACGTGAGCACCCAGGCCCGCGACGCGTGGTAGTTGTTGCGCCCGTCGCCCAGGATGATCACGCTGGTCCGCTTCCTGATCTGGGCTCCCCATTGATCCCAGAAGTTCTCCAGCACCATGCCGTAGTCGGAATGCCCGTCGAAACGCACCGCGCCGGTCCCGCTGTTGATCTGGTGGGCCACCGCCGCCATATCCGGCGCGGACTCGAAGATGCCGGTGACCTCCTCGACCCCGTCCACGAAGACGAAGCTCCGCACCTTGGAGAACTCCGACCTGAGCGCGTAGGCGAACTGCAGCGTGAAGCTGGCGAACGCCGACACCGACGACGAGATGTCGGCCACCAGCATGATCTCGGGCTTGGCCGGATGCGGCTTGCGGAACACCAGGTCGACGGGGACCCCGCCGTTGCCGAGCGACTCCCGGATCGTCCGCCGGAAGTCCAGGGTGGATCGCCGGCGGTGGCGGCGCTTGCGGGCGAGCCGCGCGGCCATCTTCCGGCCCAGCAACTGCACCGCCTGCTTGATCGCGACGAGCTGTTCGCGTGAGGCGTTCAGGAAATCGACGTCATCGGGCAGCGGCCGGCGCAGCGTCCCCGCGACCGCCTCCGCGCCCCTGTCCGCCACCAGCCGCCGCCGGATCTCGGCTTCAACCTCCGTCCGGACGCCATCCACCCGGTCGCGGTAGTCGTCGCCGGCGAGCCTGCGGTCCATCTCGGACTCCCGCGCGTTCGCCGCCGCCAGCAGCCGCTCGAGCAGCTTGGCCAGGTCCAGCTTGGTCAGCGTGCGGTACATGTAGTACATGCCGGCCACCACGCGGCCCGGCTCGATGCCCGCGTACCTGGTGACGGCCTCGGCCACGACCGCGCGGATCAGGACC
>DATAVV010000119.1:0-10161 GCA_036267555.1 Streptosporangiaceae bacterium
AAGGAACAGCCGCCGGACGCCGGCCCGGCCGCGGCCACCGCCCGCACGGCCGCGTTCTGCAGCGGGTGCCCGCACAACCGGTCCACGGTGTCCGGCAGCGGCTCGCCGGTCGGCGCGGGCGTCGGCTGCCACGCGATGGTCATGTGGCTGGACCGCGGCGCGGTCTCCTACAACCAGATGGGCGGCGAGGGCGCGCAGTGGATCGGCCGCGCGCCGTTCACCGACGTGCCGCACTTCGTGCAGAACGTGGGGGACGGCACGTTCTTCCACTCCGGCAGCCTGGTCGTGCGCGCGGCGGTCGCCGCAGGCGCCACGATGACCTTCAAGATCCTTTACAACGGTGTGGTCGCGATGACCGGCGGCCAGGACCCGGCCGGCCAGCTCGACGTGCCCCACCTGTGCCAGGCCATGGCGGCCGAGGGCGTCGCCCGGATCATCGTGGTCAGCGAGGATCCGAAGAAGTACTCCTCCCGGCGCGCCAAGTTCCCGTCCGTAGCCCGCGTCTGGGGCCGGGACCGTCTCGCCGAGGCCGAGCGCGCCCTGGCCGGGGTGCCGGGCGTCACCGTGCTCGTGTACGACCAGGCGTGCGCGGCCGAGTTGCGGCGGCTGCGCAAGCGCGGCCGGGCACCCGAGCGCGCCCAGCGCGTGGTGATCAACGAGGCCGTCTGCGAGGGCTGCGGCGACTGCGGGGTCAAGTCCAACTGCCTGTCCGTCTACCCGGTGGACACCGACCTGGGCCGCAAGACCCAGATCGACCAGGCGTCGTGCAACACCGACTACAGCTGCCTGGACGGCGACTGCCCGTCGTTCGTCACCGCGCGGGCCCCAGCCCGCACGGCCGGCCACGACCGCTCTCGGGCCGCCCTCGCGTTCGACGATCTGCCCGAGCCGCCGCGTAAAAGCCCGATACCCGATGTCGGCGGGTACGGCATGGTGGCGACGGGCATCGGCGGTACCGGCGTGGTCATGCTCAACCAGGTGCTGGCCACGGCCGCGTTCCTGGACGGCTTGCAGGTCACCGGCATCGACCAGACCGGGCTGAGCCAGAAGGCCGGGCCGGTCGTGTCCCACCTGCGGCTGTGGCACGGCGCCCCGGGCTCGGCCCTGGTGAACGCGCAGGATGCGAACCCGGAGGCGGCGGGCGCGGTGGGTGAGGACTCGGCCGACCTGCTGCTCGCGCTGGACCTGCTGGTCGCCACCGATCCGAAGCACCTGGCCCGGGCCACGCCCGAGCGGACGGTCACGGTGGCCTCGACTTCCGTGGTGCCCACGGCCGACATGATCCGCGGCACCGCTGGCGCGCCCGACAGTGAGGCCATGCTCGGCGCCCTCGCCGCGCGCAGCAAGCCGGACGGGGTCACCGCGCTGGACACGGTCGGGCTGGCCACCACGCTGTTCGGTGACGGCATCGCGGCCAACGTGATCGCGCTCGGTGCCGCGTACCAGCGGGGCGCTGTGCCGCTGGAGGCGGCGTCGATCGAGCGCGCGATCGAGTTGAACGGGGTCGCGGTCGAGCGCAACCGGGCCGCGTTCCAGGCCGGACGGCTCGCCGTGCACGATCCGGAGCACCTGCCCGCCGCCCAGCGGGTGGGCGAGGTGCGCCGCGAGGCCAGCGCCGGTGACCTGGCCGCCGCCCGGAAGCTGGCCCAGGACCGCGGCCTGGACGGACCCGCCGCCGACCTGGCCGTGGCGCGCGCGGCCGACCTGACCGCCTACCAGGACGCCCGCCTCGCCGTCCGCTACCTCGACCTGGTCGGCGCGGCGGCGCGCGCCGAGGCCGGGACCGCCGGGCCGGCCGGCGCGCTGACCGAGGCGGTGGCGGCCGGGTTCTTCCACCTGCTCGCCTACAAGGACGAATACGAGGTGGCCCGGCTGCACCTGCTGCCGGAGTTCGGCCAGGCGCTGGGCCAGGCCGTCCCGGGCGGCCGGGGCGTGCGCTACCGGCTGCACCCGCCGCTGCTGCGCGCGATGGGGATGCGCCGCAAGATCGCGTTCCCAGCGCCGGTCATCCGCCCGGCGTTCCGCGTGCTGCGGGCCATGCGGCACGTGCGCGGCACCCGGGCCGACCTGTTCGGCTACACCGAGGTGCGCCGCACCGAGCGGCGGCTCTCGGCCGAGTACGAGGCCGAACTGCGCGAGGTCATCGCCGGGCTGTCCGCCGGTACCCACGCCGCGGCGGTCGAACTGGCTCGCCTGCCCCTGCAGATCCGCGGCTACGAGCACATCAAGCTGGCCGCCGTGGCGCGCTACGAGACCGAACGCGACGGGCTGCGCTCCCGTCTGCGCGAGCCGGGTCACGACCCTCGATAACGGTGGGTTGACCCTTCCTTTTCCGACACCTGGCCGATCAGAGGGCCGTTTCCTCCTCGCTGTGGGTATCGTGTACAGCGGTTCTGGCGTAGCGTGATCATGCAGCTACTGGTTGTTATTAATGCGCGTCAGTGGACACAGGTCCTACGGGGAGTCGCGCAGCGACCAGAAAGTTGCCTTAATGAATCGCAAACTCCGCACCGCGGTGGAGATCATCGCTGGTGCCTCGGTCGCGTTCGCCCTGACCGCCGCTGTCGCGAGCGTCTCGAACCGGCCTGCCTTCCTCAGCGACGGGTGGAGCAATCCGTCGGTGCGGCCCACCGTCCTGTACACCGGCAACGGGTCGGCGCCGTGGATCGGCCACCTGGCCTGGTCGTCGTGGTCCTCGGCCAGCGCGACGGGTACCGGTGTGCTCACGCGCAGCAGCCCGCACTGCCGGGCCGCGCACCCGATGGACTGCGCGGTGCAGCGGCTGAAGGCAACGGTCACGCTGAAACGGCCCGAGGTACACGGCAAGCAGGCCTACTACTCGCGGATGACCTGGGTGTTCGTGAACCGCTCGCGGCACCGCATCACCCAGGTCTGGAAGTACGCCGAGCTGCCGGGGGGGACGGTTCCGGCCTGGAACCTCATCGACTACCCGGCGCCCGGCGCGTCGGCGGCTCCGGCTCCCGCGGCGGCCTGAGGCATTGACCTGCCGATCACCCGAGCCAGATGACGGCAGCGCGCATCTCGAGATGGGGCCTGGCGCGGGCTTCGGGCCGGGCTTCGGGGGAGCTTCAGGTCGGGTAGGGCTCGGCGGTGGTGGTGTAGGTGCGGCCGCTGGGTGTGGTCCAGACCAGGACCCCGGGTTGGGGCTGGGTGAGGTGCCAGCCGGGTGCCTGTTTGGTCTGGTGGTGGTGGCGGCACAGCGGGTGCAGATTGCATTCGCAGGTGCGGCCGCCTTTGTGGTGGGGGATGGTGTGGTCGTCGTCGCATCGCCAGGCGGGGCGGCGGCAGCCGGGGTAGCCGCAGCGGGGGCTGCGGGTTTTGACCAGGTGCCGCAGGGTCGGTGAGGGCTGATAGCCGGCGGACTGGTGGCGGTGGTCGCAGGTGGCGGCGGCGATCGGGGTGGTGGTGACGGTCGCGAGCCAGGTTCTGTGGCCGGGGCCCGGTGGTCCGGGTCCGGCGTGGGCGCAGCCGTGGGCGACGGCGCGGCCGTGGGGGTCGGTGAGGGTGATGCACCAGCGGGTGGCGGGGTTGGCGGCGAGGGTTTCGGCGAGGTCGCGGCAGGTGTCGGCGTCGGTGGGGCCGGTGCCGGGGATGTCGCCGGGGTTGTCCGATAGTCCGAGCCAGGTGGTGGCGGGCATGGTCAGGTGGACGGTGCCGCCCAGCCGGGGGCCGGTCTGGCCGGGCCCGGGGCCGGGCTCGGCGGGTGCGGGGCTGTCGTGGGCGGGGGAGGCGGCCGGGGTGCCCGGGTGGCTCGGGCCGGCCGGGTCGTCCCCGGCGGGGATGAGGCTGGTGAGGGGATTGTGGCTGAGCAGGGCCTCGAAGGCCTTGGCGCGAAGCTGGTCGAAGGAGCCTTCCACGCCGTGGGCTTTGAGCCAGCGGGCGTCGGCGTCCAGGGATTTGGTGGCCTCGATCACCCCGGCCGGGGGCAGGTCGCGCCCGGCCAGCGCGGCGGTCCCGGACGGTTCGGCCCAGACTTCGACGCGGGCGTCTTTCTGCGCCCGTTCCCGGCGGCGCTTCGCGGCGTGCGGGTCGTGGGCTTTGACCGCGTGGGCCAGGGCGCGGGCGAGCCGGCCGGTGGTCATGTCCCCGGCGCGGGGCGCGATCTTCGTTTCCACGGCGGCGGCGTCGTCGCCGGGCAGGACGGCGAGGTGGGCGGCGATGAGCTCGGCGCGCTCGGGGCTGATGATCCCGCTGGCCAGCAGGGCCTGGGTCTGGGGCAGCCGGGCCAGGTCGCGGGCCAGGCCGGTGAGGTCGGACGCGGACCGGCCGGTGAGGGTGAGCAGCGCGGCGATCTCGTCGCCCGCGTGCTCGCCGGGACGGCCGCCGGGGCCGGCGCGGCGGGCGTCGAACTCGGCGACGGCAGCGAGCTTGCCCGCGGTGTCGGCGGAGGCCTGGCGGTCGTAGGCGGCGATCACGCCGCACAGCTCATAGTCGGAGAGCCGCCCGAAACCCGCGCGCCGCGCAGCGGCCAGGTGACAGCCCAGTTCGGCACCGGGCAGCATCTGAGCCAGCACGCCACCGGCCGCGAATCCGCCACCCTGCCCGCCACCGTGCCCTCCGCCCGGCCCGCCGCTGTCACGGCGGTCGCGGTCGCGGTGAGCGCGGTCGCGGTCGGCACGGTAACTGAACCCGGCACCGAACGCCGCCTCCAGCTCCGCCCGCGCCGACTCGCTGGCACCCGCCAGGCCGCGGGGCCCGTGCGGCCCGTTAACGCCCGCCAGGGCATCCGGGCTGGCGCTGGGTGGCGGCGGGTCTTGGGGCTGCTCTGGCTGATGCCAGCCGGTGCCGATGAGCATGATGTCGGCGGTGAACCGGGGCGCCTGCCGGGTAGCCCCCTCGGGGAGGCGGGCCGCGCCCTGGCCGGGGCCACGGGCGGCGGGGTTCTCGGCGGAAGGTAAGGAACCGTCGCCGGGGAGGGGCCGATCGGTCATCTGGCCTCCCTTCCCGTGACTCTGGCTGAGTCCTACTGTTCTTCGAACATTATATCTAACTAAGGCATGTCATGCTACTTATTTTCAGGCTATGATCCGGCCGACAGGGTCCGGGGTGCGTTGAGGCGTCCGCTTACCTGGATTCGCGGCTGCCGCGTACTACGCGGTCGGGGTCTTCTCCTGGACCGGGTGGTGCAGGACGCCCTGGTCGGCGAGCGCGATCGCTAGCTGGCCCAGCACCGTGGGATGGAACGGGGCCGCCGCGTCGAGTCCCTGCACGTACGGCTGGGGCGTGCACATCTGGTGGCCGGTGAAGTCCGGCTGCGGCGAGGAGAACCCGAACTGGGCCGCGCCCTTGGCCAGCACCGTGTTCAGCGTGCCCAGCCGGGAGACGAGCGTCTTCAGGTTGGGCACGCTGAGCCCGTTCTGGCTCAGGCACCCGGGCTGGGGGCCGAACGGGTCGTAGTACCGGTTGATGATCACTTGCGGATGCGAGGGCAGCGCGGCCAGCCGGCTCAGCAGGTCGAGGTAGTTCTTGCTGAACGAGGCCAGTTGCTGCTGGAAGTAGGCCGTGGTGGCGCGGTCGTCGCAGCGCGGCGCGATCGAGCAGTACTGCACCTCGGCGGCCCAGTTCAGGTCGTCGGCCCCGACGCTGACGATGATGACCGAGGCATCGCCGGCCCGCTCGGCCACGGCCATCTGGGGCGCTAGCTGCTGCCCGTTGTGCGTCTGCGAGCCGAGGATCCCCTGGCTGATCGTGGCGCCGTCGCAGGCGAGGTTGAGCACCCTCCACCCGTTGGCGACCGACAGGTCGTCGGCGTAGGAGTCGGCGCTGCGCCCGCAGGCCCGCGCGGAGGTGGACCCGCCGGGCACAGGCGCGAGGCCGGCTCCGGCCGCGGTGGAATCGCCCATGACCACGACCTGGACCCCGGGCAACTGCGGGCCGGTCGGGCTGATGTGAGGCAGGCGGGTCTCGGTGCCGACCAGGTCGTTGAGTGAGTGCACCTGGCGCAGCAGGGCCGGCGCCGTGTAGGCGGTGACCATGATGGCGCCCAGGTTGATGGCCTCGGCCACGACCAGGCCCGCGCCCAGCAGCTTGACCGTGGTGCGGTGCGGCACGCGGCGCCAGCCGGCCACCGCCCCGACCAGGAGCAGCGCGGCCAGCCCGGTGATCACCGTCTCCCAGGTGAAGTAGCGCTTGAAGCCGTCGCCGAGGGTCTGGCCCAGGACGCGCTCGGCGCGGGTCGGGTGGTCACCCTGGACAAATGTGGTCAGCTCGCTGTTGATCGAGATCTGGGAAAGCTGCAGCCGGGGCCGGACCGGGCCGGTGAACCGCACGTTCGTCGGCAGGCTCGCGCCGAACAGGTCGACCTCGCCGGGGCCGGAGTAGCTGAGGTCGGGACCGCTCGCGCCCACCTGGATCTGCTGCCCGGCAACGCTGACGGTCTGCATCGGCGTCACCTGCAGTGCGATTGCGATTGCGGCGGCTGCCGACCCGAGCAGCAGCACGCCCCCGAGCAGCCACCGCCGCAGCGGCCGAGCCCATTCGCTCGTCAGCAGCATGCCGCAATTGTTCCCGTTCCTCACCCCGGGCTAACGGCAAGCGCCGGACCGGCAACGGGTCGTGGTCGCCATTGCCAGCCCGAGAGGCGTAAACGGACTGGTCAACGGGGGGGTCGGCACCGGGCTAGCTACCGGGATAGGTCCCGAAACTCCAGCTCACCGACCAGGGGTCCTTAACGGTGAACGTGCGACTGCCGTAGTCGGTGTCCCCGATGTCCCTGGTAATCTCCAGGCCCGCCGCCCTGGCCCGCTCGTACAGGGCATCGGGCTCGGACGTGACGACGTAGAGCCAGCCGGGCGCGGCCTGGTCCGCGCCGCAAATGATGATGCCGCCGCTGCCCTGCGGCCAGCGCAGCTCGATCTCGGCGTATCGGCCCGGCTGGTCGCCCGGGATCAGGGCGGTCGGCTCGAAGCCGAACGTGGCCACCAGGAAGTCCATCGCGGCTTGCGGGTCGGGATAGGGCACCGTCGGCCAGATCGTGGGCGGCCGGTCCGCCGAACTGGGCGTGACCGCGGTGGTGACGTGCGTCGCAGACTGAGTCATGCCGCCAGTGTCCGCCCCGGACCGCACCGCGGCTTGGACAAATCGGAGGCATCAGGGCCCGTTGTGCACCGCTTGAGCGTCCCGGGCGTCCGGTATGCGGGAGAAAAAGCCGCGCACGAGCCGCGATCTATCCAGACCCGCTGGTGGGCGCGGCAAACGGTGCAAGGTCGCTTGGGGAGGGGCTCCCGATGAACGATGACGTGTCCCGCAATGGCCTGGTGCTTTCGCTTTGCGCCGTCGGCGGAGTGCTCGCGGTCGCTGGGTTATTGCTCGCGATCGTGCCCCTGGACCATGGCACGATCTCGCAGTGGAACGGCCTGTGCACCACGGGTGTCGGCCAGCTAGGCCAGTTGCTTGACCCGTCCGCGCGGCAGGACTGCGGCGGCGTCGGCCTTGCTGACCACCTGATCGGCTGGTTGCTGGGGTGCGGCATCGCCGCCCTGGCCGCAGCCGCGGTGCTGGCGGTCGTCCGGCCCCGGCCGGGCGTTTCCCCGGCGCCGCCGCCCGAACCGGGCCCGGCGCCTGGCCTCGGCCAGCCCGTCCGGGCCCGGCGCAACCCCGCGCGCCGGCTGGCCGTGATCGCTACAGCGGCCGCCCTGGTCGCCGCGGGGGGCGCCTGGGTCGCGATCGGCACCGCCGCGAGCAGCAGCCCCGCGCTGATCAGCTTTCTGTGCTGGAACGGCCCTGGCGACAACGGGGCGACATTGCTGCAATGGCCATCCGGGAGCGTCGTTTCCGGTACCTACCGCGACGCCTCGGTCAGCGGTACCGCTCCCGGCGAGCAGGTGTCGACCGACTCCGGCGCGCTGACCGGCACCGTCAGCGGGTCGAACGCCAGCCTGGACCTGGGCGGGTCGGGCGAGATGTACGGGACGCTCGGCCGCAACCTGGTGCTCAACGTGCCCCAGCAGGACGGCACCATCCAGCCCGTCACCTGCAAGCCCGGGACCGTCGCGGGCTGGAACAGCGCGCTTAGCACCCTTGGCACGCAGACCAGCACCGCGAACGCCCAGGCCAGTGCGCAGCAGCAACAGCAGGACGTCAACGACCAGATCACCCAGGCCGACCAGCAACTGACCAGCGACATCGCGACCCTCACCGAGGACGCGCAGTCCCTCGACAACGACAAGACGCTGGCCGGCGACATCCAGCAGATGCAGACCGACCTGGCGACCGAGCAGTCCGACTACCAGGCTGAACTGGGCGACACCTGCGACGACAAGAGCGACGACGCGGGCACGGTGTCCGACGACGCGGGCAGCGTGTCCGGTGACCTGTCCAGCCTCCAGGATGACGAGCAGTCCCTGCAGGACAACGACGTCAGCCAGGATCTGTCCGCCGCGGCGTCCGACGCGGCCACTGTCACCAACCTGGGGGGTACGCCGCAGCCGGATCCCACGGCGGCGATCAAGGCAGGCAACAAGGCGGTGAAGGATCTCAGCGCGGCGATCTCCTGGGCCACATCCGAGGGCAACTCGATCAACGGCCAAGCTCAGCAGGTCGCCAGCGAAGCGCAGGCCGCGGCGAACTGCTAGCCGCGCCCCTGCTCGCCGGGCCCGTGCTCGCCACGCCAGGCTTGGCGGGGGGCGACCCGCCGCGGAGCCGCGTTATGGCTCAAAAACGGGCTTGGCCGGTTGGTCAGGACTTGGCCCGGACGGCGGCTTCCAGGGCGGAGGGTGACAGCCAGCCGTCGTGGGTCCAGACGATCTTGCCGCTGGCGTTGGTGAGCGTGAACCACGGCTGGTCCTGGACGCCGTACCCGTCGGCGAGCCGGCCGGTGGTGTCCAGCGCCACCGGGTAGCTCAGCGGCTGGCCCAGGTGCTGCAGGTAGGCCTGGACCGTGGCCACCGACGGTTCGCTGACCGCCTCGTCGATGGCCGTGAGCGGCGGCAGGCCTTCCTGCTGGGCCGCCTTGGCGTAGGCGTTGAGCCCGGTCAGCCCGCTGCGCAGGTCCGAGGTCTCGCTCAGCCAGGTGGCGAAGAACATCAGCAGGTGCGGATGGCCCGGGCCCAGGGTGACCGAGCCCGACGGTACCTCGTTCAGGGTCGCGCGCGCGGTCGGCCCGATCCCGCTGATGTAGGCCAGCGAGCTCTCGCGGGCCAGCGTCGGGTGGCCGGGCAGCAGGCTGGCGGTTTCCTGCGCCAGGACCTGCGCCTCCTGACCGACGCTGGCGTAGGCCATCGTGGTCAGGTAGATCTCGCGCTCGCGGCCGCGCTGGTCGATCACGAACAGCGCGGGGGTGTGGTCGATGTCGCCCCGCTCGACCTGCACGTAGATGTGGTACGCCTGCCACACCGCCTTGAGTTGCGCGTCCGAGCCGGTCAGGAAGTCCCACTGGTTGACCATGGCGTGGGCCTGGGAGTAGGCCATCACGTTGCGCACCGCGGTGGCGTCGGGGTTCGCGTCCACCCCCAGCAGTTGGACCTGCTGGCCCGCGGCGCCGAGCAACTGCCGGGCCTGCACCATGCTGACCGTGGTCAGCGGGCAGATCGTCGTGCACTCGGAGTCCACGAAGGCCAGGATCACGACCTTGCCGCGGAACTGGCCCATCGACATCGGCTGGCCGAACTGGTTGGTCAGCTTGATATCCGGCGCGGCCGCACCGCCCAGCGACGTGCCGGTGTCGAGGTCGGGATTGTTGCCGGCCGCCTTGGACTGACCGGCGTCCGCCTGGCCCATCATGGGCGCGCCGCCGCCGCTAGCGCCGCTGCTGGCGCCGCAGGCCGCGAGGGCGAGCAGGCCGGCCAGGGCCACGACCCGCAGCAGCCTGCGGCCCGCCCTTTTCCCGTGGTCCTTGTCGATGTCCACGCCGTCATCCTCCCAACCATCGGGACCTCGCCGCCGCTCGGGTGTCACATCGGCGGGCCCGGCGGTGCTTAGCTGGTGGAGAGGATGAAAATGGAAACCCGCTTCATGGCCCGACGTGGTCTCGTGCACGCGGTCGGCGGCCTGCTGGACTCCAAGGACGTACTCAGTGTCGCCCGTCAGATCGGCTGAAGCCGCGGCCGTGAGCGGCCGCGGATCCGGCCACCCCGGCGCCAGCACGCAGGCGCCGGGGTCTCCGGCCATTCACGCGATCGAACTGCGCAAGCGCTACCGGAC
>DATAVV010000120.1:0-2000 GCA_036267555.1 Streptosporangiaceae bacterium
ACGGGCGCGCGATCCTCCACGATCATGGAAAGGGCCTGGGTCTGATGCCGGCAGAAGACGCCTGGGCTCCGCTGGTTGGACGGTTCGCCGATCGGCACTACGCGACGTTGCGGGGCCGGGTCCGCACGTACGTGATCGCCGCTCACCTGCGCGATCATCTGCCCCGCCACCCGAGGCGCTGGTTGACGTCGGCGGCGGGGCGGGCAACCAGTCGATCCCGTTAGCCCGCGCGGGCTACCAGGTGACGATGGTGGACCCGTCCGCCGCGATGCTCGCTCGTGCGCGAGAACGCCTCGCCGGAGAGTCGGCCGAGGTGGCCGGCCGGGTCCGCCTGGTCGAAGCCACCGCCGAGCGGGCCCGCGCCGCCCTAGACAGCGCGGGACTCGCCGGCGCGCGGTTCGCCGGGGTGCTGGGCCACGGCGTGATCATGTACCTCGACGAGCCGCGGTCCCTGGTCGCCGCGCTGGCCGAACTGGCCGAGCCGGGCGGGATCGTCTCGCTCGTGGCCAAGAACACCACGGCCCTGGTCACCCAGCCCGCGCTGGCCGGCGACTGGGCCCAGGCTCTGGCCGCCTTCGACACCGACCGCGGGGTCAACTACCTGGGCCTGGATACCCGCGCCGACACCGTCGAAGGCCTCGCCGCGCTTATGGCCCGCCACGGCCTGCACCGGCTCGCCTGGTACGGGGTGCGCCTGTTCACCGACCCGTGGACTCCCCCGCTGCCCCTAGCCGCCGATGCCGAAGAGCTAGCGCTAGAGGTCGAGTTGCAGGCCAGCCGCCGCGACCGCTACCGCCAGATGAGCCGCCTGTTCCACGTGATAGCCCAGCGCCGCCCGCCCGTCTGACTCCTCGCCCGCGGCGTCGCCGATCCGGGCTCCAGGAGTCCAAGGGCGATGAGTCTCGCCGTGGTTGCCAGTCTGTATCCCGAACAAGCGATCAACCGCACTCGGGGAGAGCATCGTGACCGCTACCTACACCTTCGACGTCTTTTCCAGCCTCGACGGCTTCGGCGCCGCCAGCGGCAACTGGACCGGCTACTGGGGCAAGCAAGGCCCCGAGCTCCTCGACCACCGCCTCGCCCTGTACGGCCAGGAGCAGCGGATGGTCTTCGGGGCCAACACCTATCGGGCGTTCGCGCGGATGCTGGCCTCGACCACCGAGGAGTCCGAGGTCCGTGACCCATGGGTCACCCGGATGAGGAGCCTGCCGGCAACGGTGGTGTCGACCACACTGGAAGGATCCCTCGACTGGCCCGACGCGACCGTCGTGAGCGGCGACGCCGTCGACGCCGTCGCCCGGCTCAAGGAGGAGTCCGAGGTACCGTTGCGCTCGCACGGCAGCCTGTCGATGAACCGGGCGCTGATGGCCGCCGGCCTGGTCGACCGCGTCCAGGTGACGGTCTTCCCTGTGATCACCGGTCAGACCGGGCTGGACCCGATCTTCCAGGGTGCGGCCGACTTCGACCTCGGGCTGATCGAGAGCCGGACGCTCGACGGCCACACCCAAGAGCTCATCTACCGGCCCACCCTGCATGCCTGAGTCGGCCGCGTGCCGCGGTCGCCCCGCCTCGTCCTCATCTCCGCCATCATCTGGCTCCGATGATCGACAAGACAGGGCCTAGCCCCAGGGGGTCGGCAAAGTCATCTTGGTGATGTCCTGGTAGCTGGCGATGCACCCGGTGATGAGCGGGTAACCCTGACTTGGGCCACTTTTCGGCCTCAGGTGACTCCGTAACGCGCTGACCTGGGAGCTTACCGCCCGTGGCGAGCGGATTTGCGCACTGATTCTGGTCGTGAGGCAACCCTGACCAAGGCATTGCTGTCCTGAGGACTCTGTGCGCGCTCCGGGTCATGCGGCAGCCGTGGCACAATGAGGTTCATGTCGATCAGAAAGGGCGATGCCGCGTAGGCGCCCGAAGGCCGTCCGTGATGAGTGCTGGCGGCCGCCCAGGTATGTCCGGGTGCGCAGGATCCCGGCGGTGTCGGCCCGTACCCGCGC
>DATAVV010000121.1:0-30230 GCA_036267555.1 Streptosporangiaceae bacterium
ACGAGCTTGCCCAGGTACATCACGCCGATCCGGTCGGCCAGGTAGCGGACCACGGACAGGTCGTGCGAGATCACGATGTAGGTCAGGCCGAGGTCGGCCTGCAGGCTCTTCATCAGGTTCAGGACCTGGGACTGGATCGAGGCGTCCAGGGCCGACACCGGCTCGTCGGCCACGATCAGACGCGGGCTCAGCGCCAGGGCCCGGGCCAGCCCGATGCGCTGGCGCTGGCCGCCGGAGAACTCGTGCGGGTACCGGGACGTGACCGACCGGGGCAGGCCCACCTTGTCGAGAAGGTCGTTCACGGTGGCGGTGCGGCTGGCCCTGGTGCCGACGTGCTGGACCGTGAGCGGCTCCGCGATCGACGCGCCGACCGGCATGCGCGGGTCCAGGGATGCGTACGCGTCCTGGAACATCAACTGCACGCCGCGGCGGGCCCGGCGCAGCGCGCTCCCGGACAGCGACTCTAGCTCGACGCCGTCGAGCCGGATGGACCCGGAGCCGGCCCGTTCCAGGGTGGCGATCAGCCGCCCGATCGTGGTCTTGCCGCAGCCCGACTCGCCGACCAGCCCGAAGGTCTCCCCGGCGGTCATCGAGAACGAGACGCCGGAGACCGCCTTGACCGAGGCCACCTTGCGCTGCAGGATCCCGGCGTTGACCGCGAACTCCTTGTGCACGTCGGCCAGTTCGAGCAGGGGCTGCGCGGGGCCGGCGTCGGGTTCCCGGCGCCGGTCGGCGGAGCCGGGGCCCGCCGGGGCGCCCCCCGGGTCCTGGCCCGCGGCCGGGCGGGGGTGAAAGCAGGCGTAGGCGTGCGCGGGGTCCGGGCCGTCCAGGACCGGACCTGAGGTCCAGCAGTCCGGCTCGGCGAACCGGCAGCGGGGCGCGAACCGGCAGCCGAGCGGGAGGTCGGACAGGTCGGGGGGACGGCCGGGGATCGAGTACAGGTCGCTGTCCCGGTCGGTGTCCAGCTTGGGCACCGCGCTGAGCAGCGCCTCGGTGTAGGGGTGGCGCGGGCGGGCGAACAGCGCATCGGTCGCCGCGGCCTCGACGATCCGGCCCGCGTACATGACCAGCACCCGGTCGGCCCGCCCGGCGATCACGCCCATGTCGTGGGTGACCAGCAGCATGCCCATGTTGAGGCGGCCCTTGAGGTCGTCGAGCAGTTCCAGGATCTGCGCCTGGATGGTGACGTCCAGCGCGGTGGTCGGCTCGTCCGCGATCAGCAGGTCCGGCTCGCAGGCCAGGGCCATGGCGATCATGACTCGCTGGCGGAGCCCGCCGGAAAGCTGGTGCGGGTAGTCACCGAGGCGCTCGCTGGGCCGGGGCATGCCGACCAGGCCCAGCACCTCCTCGGCCCGCCGCAGGGCCGCGGCGCGCGAGCCGCCCAGGTGCACCCGCACCGGGCCCGCGATCTGCGCCCCGATCGTCATCGTCGGGTTGAGGCTGGTCATGGGGTCCTGGAACACCATCGCGATGTCGTTGCCCCGGACCTGGCGCAACTGGGCTGGCTCCAGGGGTACCAGGTCCCGGCCGTTCAGCCGGATCGCGCCCGCGGTGACGCTGCCGCCCGGCGGGAGCAGGCCCATGACGGACATGGCGGTCATGGTCTTGCCGCACCCGGACTCGCCCACCAGCCCGACCGTCTCGCCCCGCTGGACCGTGAGCGATACCCCGTCTACGGGAGCCACGCTGTCGGAGCGCCGCCGGATCTCGGTCCGCAGGCCGTCGACCTCGAGGAGTTCGGTCACCGCGCCCGCCTCGCCCTCATCGGGCCCGCAGCCTGACTTCGAGGGCGGCCCGCATCGCGTCGCCGATGAAGTTGAACGCGACCACGGTCAGGACGATGGCCAGGCCCGCCGGGTAGATCAGCCACCACTTGCCCTCGTACATGTAGTTGAGCCCGTCGGACAGCATGCTGCCCCAGTTCGTGGCGGGCGGAGCCGGGCCTAGGCCCAGGTAGCTCAGCGCGGCCAGGAACAGGATGGCGTTGGCCACCTCGAACGTGGCCTGGACGACGATCGTGCCGATCGCGTTGGGCGTGATGTGCCGCAGCACGATCCAGGCCCGGCGCCCGCCCATGGCCGTGGCCGCCTGGACGTACTCCCGGGACCGCAGCGATACCGCCTCGCCGCGGACGAGCCGGGCCGGGGCCAGCCAGGAAACGATCGCGACCACGAGGATGAGCGGGCCGGTGGACGGCCTGAACACGCTGGCCAGCAGCAAGATCAGGATCAGCGGGGGGATGGCGAGCACCGAGTCGACGATGCGCATCATGATCGCGTCGACCACACCGCCCGCATACCCGGCGACCGCGCCCCACAGCGTGCCGACCACCGTGGCCAGCAGCGCCGCGGCCAGGCCCACGATCAGCGAGGACTGGCCGCTCAGCATCAGCCGCCCGAGCACGTCGTAGCCGACGTTGTCGGTGCCCATCGGGTGCGACCCGCCCGGCGGCAGGTTGACGGCCGACAGGTTGGTGTGGACCTGGTCGGTGTGGTAGACGAGCGGGCCGACGAAGCTGAACAGCACCATCGCGATCACGATCGCGAAGCCCAGGATCCCGAGCCGGTTCTGGATGAACACCGACAGGATCGCGCGCCACGGGCTGCCGCCTCCCTCGATGACCGCGCCGCCGTCCGGGGTCAGTTCCGGTTCGGGCGTCCCCCCGGGCCGCCCGGTCACGATCATGCTCATGGTGCGGTGAGCCTCCCATCCGGCTTCCGCCGCGGCCCGGTCACGAGTAACGCACCCGGGGGTCGGCCACGGCGTAGAGCAGGTCCGCCAGCAGGGAGCCGACGACGGTGGCGGTGGCGATCACGATCGTCGATCCGAGCAGCACGGGGAAGTCGTGCGAGGTCGCGGACGTCCAGAACAGCAGGCCCATCCCGGGGTAGTTGAACACCGACTCGGTGAGGACGGCGCCGGAGATCGTGATCGGCAGGCTGAGCCCGATCAGCGTGATGATCGGGATCAGCGAGTTGCGCAGCAGGTGCCGGAACAAGATGGTCCGCTCGGGCACGCCCATGGCCCGGGCGGTGCGGATGTAGTCCTGGAGCAGGTTCTCGATCGCGCTGGACCGCATGAACCGGCTGAACACCGCGATCGTCACCAGGGCCAGGGTGGCCACGGGCAGGATCATCGCCTTCGGGTTGTGCAGGACCGCGGCCACCGTGGCGCCCTGCGGGCCCTCGGGCGGAAGCACCCGCCAGGACACGGCGAAGCCGAGGATCAGCAGGATCCCGAGCCAGAACACCGGCATCGAGTACGCGATGAACGAGACGCCCGTGCTCACGTAGTCGACGATCGTGTTGCGCCGCAGCGCCTGCTGGATGCCCAGCGGGATCGCGATGACCAGGGCAACCAGGTACGCCAGGCCGACCAGCAGCGCGCTTTTGGGCAGGTCCTGGGACAGCAGCGAGGCCACGGTCTGGTTGTACTGGTAGGAGTAGCCGAGATTGCCGTGGGCTAGCTGGTCGAGGAACCGGCCGTACTGGACCCAGAGCGGCCGGTTGTAGCCGTTCTGGACGATGAACTCATGGACCTGCTCGGTGCTGGCCTCGGGGCCGAGCAGGCCCCGGGCGGGCCCGCCCGGCAGCGCGTGCAGGATCAGGAACACCAGCAGCGTGACCCCGAAGACCACGGCGATCGCCTGGGCCAGCCTGCGGACGAGGTAAGCGGTCACGCGGGATGCCTTCTGCCGCCCCGCCGCCGGTTATGTGGTGAGGTGCCGCCGGTCACTTGGCGAAGTACCAGGCTTCCGGGGTGATGTTGAACGTCGGTTCCTGGGGCGTGACGCCCTGCAGCTTGGTCTGTACCTCGGTGAGCTGGTAGTCGGCCTTGGGCATGAAGATCGCCGGCAGGTTCGCGGCCAGGTAATTCTCGTCGGCCGGGAGCGTCCCCGGCACGTGGTCGGTCTGGGCGATGAGGCTGTCGGCGTTGGTACTGCTGTAGCTGCCGAAGTTGTCACCCGCGCCGGTGCCGAAGATCAGGTCCCCGTTGGGGAAGTGATCCATGCTGTAACTCCAGCCGCCGCCCCAGTTGTCGAGCTGCCAGCCGCAACTCGCCTGGGCGGGCTGGCAGGGGACCGAGCTGCTGATCACCTGGTCGAACGGTGCCTGCGACAGGTTCAGGACGATCCCGACCTGGGAGAACGTTGACTTCATGGCCTGCATCTCCTGGGTCAGCTCGGTGGTGCCGCTGGCGTACAGCAGGTTGAAGTCGAGCTTGGCACCGCTCTTGACCCCGGCGCCGCATTCGGACGCCGCGGCGCCCGGCCTGGCGCAGGTGGCCACGCCGTTGGACGGCACCGTCCACCCATGACTGGCCAGTAGCTGGCGGGCCGCGGACACGCTGAACTTGTAGGGGTTGGCCTTCTCGTAGCTGTCCACGAACGGGTTGGCCGGCTCGACCGGGACCGGCCCATAGGTCGGGGACGCGTAACCCTGGAAGATCGTGCTGATGAACTGCGGCTGATTGATCAGGTGCTGGACGGCCTGGCGGATGTACAACTGGCGGAAGACCGGGCCGTCGACCGGGTTATTGAAGTTATAGGGGAAGTAGTTGATGCCCGCGTCCAGCCACGGGGTGAGCGTGTAGCCGGACCCCGCGATGAGCTGCTTCTGCCCGATGTCGGTCACCGGGAGGTAGCCGACGCTGATCTGGCCGCTGCGCAGCACGTTGAGCTCGGCCGACTCGGTCGTGAACGGATCCTCGACGAACTCCGAGAGCTTCGGCTTGACCGGGCCGGAGTACTTCGGGTTCGGCTTGAACACCGAGTAGCCGGTGTTCTGGTAGCTGGCCAGGCGCCACGGCCCGTCCACGACCTGCCACAGCGGCGAGCTGGCGTAGGTGGAGACCTGCTTGGCCTGCGAGTACAAGTACTGCCACACGGCCTTGCAGGACGACACCGACGTCGCGCAGTGCCCCGCGGTCGTGGCCGAGGTCTTGTCCCAGGCCGCGGGCAGCGGCGTGATCTGCGAAAGCTCGTTGTCGGTGAACCAGTCCGGGCTGTACGCGCTCTTCAGCGACAGCACGACCGTCGTCGGGCTGACGATCTTGTAGCCGGTCAGGTTGTCGGGCAGCCCGCCCGGCACGTAGTAGGCCCAGTTCTGCTTCTCGGCGGCGAGCAGGTTGAGCCAGAACGCGATGTCCGTAGTGGTGACCGTCTCGCCGTCGGACCAGCGGTAGCTCTTGAGGTTGATCGTCACCGTCTTGTTGCCGTTGCTGAACACGGCCGGGTCGGCCAGGCTCAGGCTGGAGTTGACGACCGGCTGCCCGTCCTGCCCGAACCAGTACAGCGGCCGGTACATGAGGTACTCGAACTGGTTGCGGTTGTCGATCGAGCTGTGCGCGCTGTCGATGAACGGGAAGATCCAGTCCGGGACGACGCCCGGCCCGAGAGCGAAGGTGGCCACGCCACCCGCCCGCGCGGATCCGGGTGAGGAACCCGGTGCTGGAGTTCCATTGCCGCCCGAACAGGCTCCGGCCACGAGCGCAGTGGCTGCGATGCCCGAAGCAATGCTCAGCAGACGTCCCCAGTGGCGCCGCGAACGCATTGGCATCTTGTCCCAGTCCTCACTCTTCAAGACGGTAGGTCTGGAATTACTCTGCGATATCCGGAATCTTGTGTCAAGTATGTGGAATGTGGTATACCAGACTGGGGCCTCTGGGCCCTGAGCAGGCAGGACGCATTGTCATGGCCTGGCCGTGACGCGTCGGCAACGCTGCTCAGGCTGCCGGAAAGCGGATTCCGTGAGCGTGCGCTAAGCGCCGGGATCCGCTCGTTGCCAATGCATTGGGCGCAATAGATTCCGCTCGCAGGTGCGCTAATAACAGACTCGGCAAGTACGGCATAGACTGTTGAAGTACCTCGTGGCTAAACCTAAGCGGCTAACCCGGCTGCGAGGGAACAAATGGGGGGAATCATCGCAACGCTACAGTCGAGCCCGGGACGGCCGGCCCGCGGCCGGGCCGGGGCCCTCGTGCTGCGGCCGGTGATGGCCGACACCACGCTGACGTCGCGGGCCTATGACATCCTGCGGCAGGCGATCGCGGATATGCCGATCTACGACGGCGCCGACGAAGATTGCCGGCTGGACGAGCGGGCCCTGGCCGAGGGACTCGGCATCAGCCGGACTCCGGTGCGCGAGGCGCTGCTGCGCCTGGAGAGCGAGGGGGTTGTCCGCTCGGTGCCCCGCAGGGGCATTTACGTCATCAAGAAAACCAAGGCGGAAATCATCGAGGTGATCATGGCCTCGGCCGCGCTCGAGGCCATGGCCGCGCGACTGGCGTCGGAACGCGCTACCGACGAGGAGATCACCGACCTCATCGCGCGCTTCCCGCAGTTCCGCAGCGGCCGGCGGCCGGCGGTGCCGCTCAACGAGTACTCGCAGCTCAACCTGGACTTCCACCAGCGCATCGTCGAGTTGGCGCACTCCGAGTTGTTCTCGCAGCACATCTCGCGGCTGCAGATCCACATGCGGGCGATCCGCCAGCGAACGATCGGGGACGACGACCGGATGGCGAACTCGGTGGTCGACCACGCGCACATCCTCGAGGCCATCGAGGCCAGGGACGCCGACGCCGTCGAGGCCCGGGTCCGCCAGCACGCCTTTGACCTGGCTGAGCACGTCAAGCTCAACGTCTCGCACCTCAAGTGAACGTCTCGCGCGGCGGACCGCGCGCGCTCTTCACTCGCGCGTAACCCGGACGTAAGATCATCGGTATTCCGCCGCCCGATCGATGGCTGAACGCGCGGAGCGGGCACGGGCCGGTAGCTGACTTTCGGAGGTGTGCCGGTTAGCAGCCCCCAGGGCCGTCCGGCCGCCGCAGGCGCTTCGCCGCCGCCGCGGCCCGGCCACGATGCTGCGATCGCGCTGCACTCCATCGGCGAGCCGAACGCCTTTGCCCGGCGCTTCGATTTCTGGGACAGCCGGTACGAGTGGCGTCGCGTCTTCTCGGAGTTGCTCGGCACGTTCTTCCTGGTCCTGGTGGCCGCGGGCGGCGGGATGGTCAACGCCAGGTTCGGCGGTCACGCTATACCCGGGCCGGCGCTCGTCGTCGCTCCCGCCCTGATGGTGATCGCGGTCATCCTGTTCATGGGGGCCGTCAGTGGCGCCCACCTCAATCCGGCGGTCAGCATCGCCTTCGCGCTTCGCGGCGACTTCCCGTGGCGGAGGGTGCCCCGCTACATCGCGGCCCAGCTTGCCGGGGCGGTGCTGGCCACGCTGCTGCTCTGGGCCCTGATCGGCAAGCACGGACCGGCCGGGCTTGCCCTGCCCGGCCCGGGCATCGGCACGGGCACCGCGGCCGTGTGGGAAGCGGTCCTGACCGTCGGCCTGGTCAGCACGGTCCTCGGCACCGCGTCGGGGGCGCAGCAGGTCGGGCCGCTCGCCGCGATCGGGGTCGGCAGCTTCATCGCGCTGGCCGGACTGTTCGGGGCGCCGGTGAGCGGCGCGTCGATGAACCCCGCGCGCTCGCTCGGCCCGGCCCTGGTGCTCGGCGACTGGACGTCGTGGTGGGCCTACCTGGTCGGCCCGCTGGCGGGCGCGGTGATCGCGGTCGGCATCGCCCGCGTCCTGCGCGGGCCGGGCGGCGGCACGCACGGCACCCAGGCGGCTCAGGGCACGCTCGGCTCGCTGTGGCTGCCCCGGCGGCTCGGCGTGCCAGCACCCGCCCCGGACGACACGCCGGGACCGGCTCCCGACGGAGACGGGCATGGCTAGCGAGCAGCAGGCGCGGGGACGCGTGCCCGGGCTGCTGCCGATCCGGTACGGCCGCATGCTGGCCTCGCCGTTCGCCTTCTTCCGCGGGGCCGCACTGCTAATGGCCAGCGACCTGGCACCGACCCCCGTGACCGGGCTGACCGTGCAGGCGCTCGACAAGCTGACCAGCGAGGTCGACGGCCAGCCGCGCTTTGCGCCGGACCCGCCGCTGCTGGTGCGCGTGGCCGACCTGACCGGGACCAAGGAAACCGCCGGCCTGGAGGCCCACCTGAACGGGATCCTCGCCGGTTACCGCCGCACGCTGGAATGGGACCGCCGCTTCCTTATCGGCAAGTACCAGGTGGCGGACATGGCGCGGAAGGTGGTCGGCGTCGGCAGCGTGGCCATGCGGTGTTTCATCGTCCTGCTCACCGGCCGCGACCCGACGGACCGGCTGTACCTCCAGGTCAAGGAGGCGGTGCCGTCGGTGTTCAGCGAGTTCGTCGGCGCCAGCGCGTACCCGAGCCAGGGCGAGCGCGTGGTCGCGGGCCAGCGGCTGATGCAGGCGGCCAGCGACGTCTTCCTGGGCTGGCACCGGACCCGGAGCGGGCCCGCGCGCGACTACTACGTCCGACAGCTACGCGACTGGAAGTTCTCGCTGATGGCCGAGGACATGGATCCGGTCGCCATGCGTGCCTACGCTCAGTTGTGCGGCCAGACCCTGGCCCGGGCCCACGCCCGCTCCGGCGACCGGATCGGGATCGGTGCCTACCTCGGCAAGTCGGATGCGTTCGACCAGGCCGTCGCCGATTTCGCCGCCGACTACGCCGACCAGAACGAACGCGACCACGCCACCCTGGCCGCCGCGGTCAAGTCGGGCCGCGTCCCCGCCGAGCCTGGCGTGTAGCGCGGCCCGCGCAGGCCACACACGTCGCGGTGGCCGGGCGCGCCTCCAGGCGCCCGGGCCCGATCGGCTGCCCGCACCGCTCGCACCGCCCGTAGCTGCCGTCGCCGAGTCGCTGCTCGGCCCGGGCGATCTCGGTCAGGTGCTCGCGAGCCTGGCCGAGCAGGGCCGCCACGTGCTGCCGGTCGAACGCGGTCGACGAGCCCTCGGGGTCGTGCTCGTCATCGGCGGCCGAGGCCGAGGACGAGACGATGCTCTCGAAGTCGCGCCCCAGGGCCGCGATCCTGGCTTCGGTGCTCGCCCGTTCCGCGTCCAGCCGGGCCCGCGCGGCCGCTCGCTGCGCCGGCGAAAGATTGCTCACGTGCCCCGCGGCCCGGGCCCGCCGGCCCGTACCGCCCGCGCCGCGCCCGCGGCCAGCCCCTCGATGATCTCGCCCGCCGGGTGGTCGGCCGCGCTGCGGAATCCCAGGCCCGCGTACAGGCTCATCCGGCCTGGATCGCCGGCCGCCGCGGCCGCGGCCCGGATCGGCCGGGTGGCGTTGTTGATTTCCGGGTAGGCGGCGGGCGCGCCGGGATGGTCGCGCACGAACCGGTTGACCAGTGCCCGGGCCGGGCGGCCGCTGAAGGCCCGCGTGAGAGTGGTCTCGGTGTAGGCCGGGTCGGCCAGCGCCTGCTTGTACAGCGGATGCGCGCCGCTCTCGGGACAGCGCAGGAACGCCGTGCCGAGCGCGACGGCCGCGGCCCCCGCCCCGAGCGCGCCCGCGATCGCGTCCGCATCGGCCAGTCCCCCGGCCGCGACCAGCGCGACGTCGCCGGCGGCCTCGGCCACCTTGGCCACCTCGGCCAGCAGCCCGGACAGGCCGGGCCGGTCCTCGGGCGGCGCGGTGTTCGTGAACACGCCCGAGTGCGCGCCCGCCTCCCGGCCCTGGACGATCAGGCAGTCGGCCCCGGCCACCGCGGCCGCGGCCGCCTCGCCCGCTGCGGTGACCGTGATGCCCACGAGCGTCCCCGCGCGCCGGAAATCAGCGATCAGCCCGGGCGGCGGGCAGCCGAACGTGAAGCTGACCGCCGCAGGCGGATCGCCGAGCAGCAGGCTGACCTTTGCTTCCCAGTCGTCGTCGTCCCACCGCGGTTCGCCCGGCTCGGCTCCGACCTGTTCGGCGTCCGCGCGCAGCGCGGCGATGTAGGCCGCCACGGCCGGGGTGTCGCCGGCCGGAGCGCCCGGCACGAACAGGTTGACGCCGAACGCCTGCGCGCCCGCGGCGCGGACCGCGGTCATCTCGTCCGCGACGGCCGCGGCCTTCTTGTAGCCGCCCGCCAGGAACCCGAACCCGCCTGCCTCCGCGGCCGCCGCCACCAGGCCGGGCGTCGACGGCCCGCCCGCCATCGGGGCCACCCAGATCGGCAGCCGGCTCAGCTCGCGAATCCTGTCCGCCGGACCAGTGCTCATCCCACCATCAGACCACCGCATGGTGGCGCGGGCGCCGGCCGGGCCGCCCCCGGCCCGCGTGAGATGCGTCACCCGGCACGGCACATGACCAGAAACCGGCGCCACGGGCCACCCGATGGCTCCATGAGTGCCGGGAGTCGGGCAGGCTTGATGGCATGGCGGACACTCTTACGCTCATGGCGGTGCACGCGCACCCCGACGATGAGTCATCGAGCACCGGCGGCGTGCTGGCCAAATACTCCGACGCCGGTATCCGGACGGTGGTCGTGACCTGCACGAACGGCGAGTTCGGCGACACGCTGGACGGCGTCAAGCCCGGCGAGAACGGCCACGACGAGCAGGTCGTGGCGCAGATCAGGCTGGCCGAGCTCAGGGAAGCCTGCAAGCACCTCGGGGTGACCGACCTCGAACTGCTCGGCTATCACGACTCGGGCATGCCCGACTGGGACTACAAGGACCGGCCGGACGCGTTCTGCAACATCCCGCAGGACGAGGTCGCCGCGCGCATCGGCGCCCTGATCGAGCAGTACCGGCCGCAGGTCCTGGTCACCTACGACGACAAGGGCGCCTACCAGCACCCGGACCATGTGCACGCGGCCCGGTGCGCCCAGGCCGCGGTGGCGGCGACCGGCATCCCGGACAAGCTCTACCTGACGGCCATGCGCCGCAGCGGCTGGCGCCGGCTCAACGAAGAACTACGGGCGCGCGGCGTGGAGGTGCCCGAGCCCGGCGAGATCGACGAGGACACGCTGCGGCAGATCGAGGAGTCCGAGAAGCGGATCACCACCGACGTGGACATAAGGCCGGTTCTCGATCGCAAGCGAGCGGCGCTGCTCGCCCACGCGAGCCAGATCAGGGAATCCTGGTTCAGCAAGATCCCGCCCGACCTGATCGTGGAGGTATTCGGCCACGAGACCTTCATCCGGGCCAGCGACCGGACCGGCGCCCCCGTTCCCGAGGACGACCTGTTCGCCGGGGTGCACAGGGCCAGCTGACGACAGTGCCAGCTAACGACGGTGCCAGCTAACGACGGTGCCAGCTGACGACAGTGCCAGCTGACGACAGTGCCAGCTAAGGTTCGGCCCGCTGGGGGCCGCGAGCCTCAGCGCTTGCGGGCGAGCGTGACCCCGTCGCGCACGGGCAGCATCACCGACTCGACGCGGTCGTCGCTCACGATGGCCCGGTTCAACTGGCGCAGGGCTACGGCGGAGCGACCCTGGTAGGCCGGGTCGACCACCTCGCCGCCGTACAGCACGTTGTCCAGGATGATCAGGCCGCCGGGGCGGATCCGGCCGACCAGTTCCTCGTAGTAGAGCGGGTAGCCGGCCTTGTCGGCGTCGATGAACGCCAGGTCGAAGACGGGATCGGCGGGCAGGGCCCGGAGCGTGTCCAGCGCGGGCCCGATCCGCAGTTCGATCCGGTCCTCCAGGCCGGCCCGCTTCCAGTAGCGCCGGGCCACCGAGGTCCACGTCTCGCTGACGTCGCAGGCGAGCAGGTGACCGTCGGCGGGCAGGCCCCGGGCGATGCAGATCGAGGAGTAGCCGGTGAACACCCCGACCTCCACGGCCCGCCGCGCCCCGGTCAGCCGGGTCAGCAGCGTGAGCAGTTCGCCCTCGTCGTGCGAGACCTGCATGCCCGCGGCGTCGCCGTGCTGCGAGCGGGTCTCCGTGGCCAGTTCCCGCAGCAGGTCGTCGGGCGGCGTGCAGTGCGCGAGCAGGTAGTCGCTGACCGCTGGGTCGACGATGTCCATGGCTCCCCTCCAGGTGGCGCAACGTTAAGCGTCTGCAGTTCTCGACACTAACCCAGCCGGCCTTGCGAAAGCAACGAGATTCCTAGACGCTTTAGGCATGGATGCCCGGCCGCCCGCGGACAGGACCGACGCCCGCAGGAACGACGCCGGCAGGAACGACGCCAGCAGGAACGACAGCGCGCCCGGCGGGGACGGTGCCGTACCCGGCGAACTCGTGCTGCACTCGCCCGCGCACTTCCGGGCGCTCGGGCACCCGCTGCGGCACCGGCTGTTCAACCTGCTGCGGCAGCGCCCGGCCACGCTGGCGCAACTGGCGGCCGCCCTCGGCTCGACCAAGGGCAACGTCGGCTACCACGTGCAGGTCATGGTCGACGCGGGCGTGGTCCGGCTGGCCGGCACCCGCCGGGTCCGCGGCGGCACCGAGCGGTACTACGAGCCGGTCGGCAAAGACGTGCGGCACGACCCGGACGCCGCCAACCGGACCACGTTCCTGGTCGCCGCGGCGCTGGACGAGATGCTCCCGCACCGCCCGGGTGACGAGGACTTCGCGGTGCTGCGCCACCTGCGGCTCACCCCGGCCCAGGCCCGCGACCTGGCTGCCCGCCTAGCTGATTTTCCCCCCGGCCCGCCCACCGCCATGCCTGGCCCGCCCACGGCCTGGCCCGGCCAGGCGGGGCCCGATGCCCCGGACGGCGACCCGCACGGTCTCCTGCTCTGCCTGTACCGGGCCGATCTCCCCGCACTCCCCCCAGATGCCGCGACCGCGGCCCGGGAATGACCCCGCTACTCGGCGCGCAGGGCGGTGGCGGGACGGGCGCGGGCGGCCCAGGTGGCGGGCAGCAGGGCTCCGGCCAGGGCGATGGCCAGGGCGCCCAGGGACAGCAGCGCGAGCCGGGACGGCCCGAACACCTGGGTGAAGCGGCCGGGCACGCCGGTGTGGACGGTGCCGGCCATGGCGTGCATGGTGGCGGTGGTCAGCGCGACCGCGGCGGGCGCGGCGATCGCGGCGGCCACCACGGCCGGGCCGGCGATCCAGCACACCACCATCGTGAGCATCTGGCTGGGCCGCATGCCGACCGCCTTGAAGATCCCGAGGTCGTGGACCCGGTCCCGGGTGGTCATCAGCACGGTGTTGAGCACCCCGAGACCTGCGGCGACCGCGACCATGAGCGCGAGCAGGCCAATCAGGGCGGTGGCGATCTCGTAGAACGGGCTCTCCGGCACCGGGACGGCCAGCCAGGGATTGCCCCGGCCGAGGGCCTGGTTGACCGCCCGGATGTACGCCGGAGCACTGGTGCCGGCGCGCAGGCCTACGTCGTATCCCTGGAGATCCTTGCGCGTGCCGAGGGCGCGCAGCGTCCGCGTGCTGGCCAGCAGCCAGGGGTTGCTGGACGGTTCGAACACCTCTCCGGCGATCCGCACCGTGACCGGAGTGGCGCCCCTGGAGCCCAGGATGTCCACGGTGGCCGTGTCGCCGACGGCCAGACCGCTGACGGTGAGGAACGCGGTGTTGACGTCTACCTCGCCCGGCGCGCGGTACCACCGGCCGGCGATCATCGCGTAGCCGAGCCAGGAGGCGTCGCCGCCGAAGGCCTCAACATTGAGGTCCGAGGCGACGCCGGCGAGCTTGGCGCCTCCGCCCGGCCCTCCGTACACCGCTACCTCCTCGCGGGTACCGGGCTCGGCGCGCAGCGCGGCTGTCACCGCCGCATCCTGCGCCGCGCTCGGTGCCCCGTGCGGATCGTCCAATTCGATCCTTACCGGCGCGGCCACCGCGAGGGTCTGGCTCTGCTCGGCCCGGTTCAGCGCGCTGCTCAGCCCGATCGCGAAGATGACCGCGCAGGCGCCGAACGTGATCGCGGCCAGCGTGACCACCGTCCGGGCGGGCCGGGCCAGCGGAGCCGCCAGCCCGATGCTCACCGGGCGCGGAAGCGGCAGCCGGGCCGTCAGCCGGTGCGCGAGGTATCCGCGGCCGGCCCGGGGGGCATGGCCGGCCGCGATAGCGGCCACGGCCGACAGGCGGCCCGCGCGCAGCGCCGGGCCGGACGCGGCCAGCATGGTCAGCGCCAGCATCCCGGCCAGGGCCGCCGCCGGGGCCCACCATGGGACCTGCTGGCGGCCGATGCCGTAGATGCCCGACGAGTCGCGCAGCACCGGTTCGGCGAGCAGGCTGCCCGCCGCCACCCCGGTCAGGCAGCCGGCCAGGGCCGGCCAGCCGATCCGGCCCAGGTAGGTCGCCACGACCTGGGCCGGGGTCAGGCCGACGCTCTTCAGCACGCCGATCCGGTGGTATTGCGCGATCACCGCGCCGCTGACCACGTTGCCGACGATGAGCACCGCCATGGCCAGCCCGATCAGCGCGAGCGCGACCACGAACGGCTCCATGATCGCGCCATCGCCGGCCGAGATGCGCTCCTCGGTCAGCCAGGAGCCGGCCGCGGAGACCGCCCCGGCCGGCAGCGCCCGGGCCACCTCCGCCACGTCGGCGCGGACCTGGGCATCGCCGCCCGCGCTGGCGAACCGGTACAGCATCTGCGCCGCGCGCGGGGTGCCCGGCACCTGCAGCCGGGCGGCCTGCGCCGGGGTCACCCAGCCGTCGGCCGTCTTCGTGATCGAGGTGGCGAACCCGGTTACGGTGAGGGCGCGGACGCCCGGCGCGCCGCCGACGGTCACGTGCTGACCCACCCCCGGGTAGCCCGGGCCGCCACCCGGGCCGGCGTCGAGCACCACCTGGCCCGGACCGTCGGGCCAGTGCCCCTCGCTCAGCACCACGTCGTCCACTGGGCCGCCGGGCGAGGCGCGCCCGGCGAGCGTGCGCGGGCCGAGGGACTGGCCGCCGAACCGCAACACCACCGTGGCCTCGGCGAACGGCCCGGCGGCCGCGGTGACCCCGGCCAGGCCGCGGGTGGCGGCCAGCCGCTCCGCGCCGGCGCGAGCCGAGTTGACGGTCACGGTCGCGTCCGCGCCGCGATCGGCGGCGAACGCGCGGGCGAACGGCGCGTTGACCGTGGCCAGCAGCGTGAAGCCGAGCGTGGCCGAGGCGGTGGACACCAGCAGCACCACCGCGATAACGACCGTCTGCATCTTGTGCTGGCCGATCCCGCCGGTGGCCGTCCTGATCGCGCCGAGCCCGCTCATAGCGGCAGCCCCGCGCCCGCGACCGCGACCTGCCCGTCCACGATCCGCACCGTGCGGGCCGCGTACCGCTGGGCCAGCCCGGGGTCGTGGGTGACCAGCACCAGCGTCTGGCCATCGGTGTTCAGCTGCCGCAGGAGCGCTCCGATCTGGTGGCCGGTGGCGGAGTCCAGCGCCCCCGTCGGCTCGTCGGCCAGCAGCAGTTCCGGGGAGTTCACCAGCGCCCGCGCGATCGCCACCCGCTGCCGTTGCCCCCCGGACAGCCGGGCCGGGTAGGTGTCGCGGTACTTCTCGATGCCCAGGCGTTCCAGCAACTCGTCGGCCCTGGCCCGCGCCCGTCGCCGCGACGCCCCGGCCAGCTGGGCGGGCAGCAGCACGTTGTCCCGCACCGTGAGGTCGTCGAGCAGGTTGAAGAACTGGAAGACGATCCCGATGTGGCGGGCCCGGAACCGGGACATCACGCCCTCGCTGAGGTTGTCGGTCCGCCGCCCCGCTATGGCGACCGTGCCCGTGGTCGGGCGGTCCAGCCCGGCGATCAGGTTCAGCAGCGTGGATTTCCCGCTTCCCGACGGGCCCATGACCGCCACGACTTCCCCGGCCGCCACGTCCATGCTGACGTTCGCCAGCGCGGGCGGAGCACCAGCCTGATAGGTCTTGGTCACGCGGTCGATGTGGATCACGTCGGAGTCGGTAGGCATGCGTCCACTGTGCCGAGCCGGGCCGGGCCGCGGTATCGGGCAGAAGTCGCTTCCTCGCGGGCCGGATTCGTACTTTCGGCCGACACCCGGGGCTCGTCGCGACCGTAACCTGGGCGCCATGGAGCTGCTGGAGCGACTGGTCCGGCGGGCCGGGACCGGGGCCGACGTCGCGCTCGGTGTGATGATGGCCGCGGTGCTCACCTGGGACGCGCTAAGGGGCGCCGCGCTGAACTTCGACCCGTCAAACGGGCAGTGGTGGCTCAACCTCGGTGTGGGCGTGGTGGTCTGCACCGCGGCGCTGCTGCGGGGGCGCGGCCCGGCGCACGCGGCCGCGGGTGGCCTGGCCGTCTTCGGCCTCGCCTCGGCAGCCGCGCCGCTGTGGGGAATGGCCCCGCAGCCGAAATTCGGCGGGGCCATGCTCGGCCTGCTCGTGCTGGGTGCCGCCGCGCTGCGATCGCTGCCCCCGCGCCCGGCCGCGCTGATCGCGATCGGCGGCGTGGTCGTGATCGCGTTCAGCGAGTGCGTCCTGGCCGACGGCTCGGTCTCGTTCGACGGCCGGGCGCTGACCGTGCTGACCGGGGCCGTCCTGTGGGCCGCGGCCCTCGCCGCCGGCCTCTGGCTGCGTTACCTCGACGTCCGTCACCGGCAGACCCTGGAGGCGGTGCGGCGGGACGAGCGCCTCGACCTGGCCCGGGAACTGCACGACGTCGTCGCGCATCATGTCACCGGCATCGTCGTCCAGGCCCAGGCGGCCCAGTTCGCCGCCGATGGCCGCCCCGAGCCGCTGCTCAGCGCGCTGGGCAGCATCGAGTCCGCCGGCGCCGAGACCCTGACCGCGATCCGTCAGATCCTCGGGCTGCTGCGGGACCCGGACGACACCATGGGCACGTGGTCGGGTCCCGAGCCGATCGACCGTCTCGTGGAACGCTTCGCCCGGCACGGCCCCCCGGTCGAGTTGCGGCTTCCGGCCGGCCTGCCCGCTTCCGGCTGGCCGCCGCAGGTGGCGAGCACCGTGTACCGGATCGTCCAGGAAGCGCTGACGAACATCGCCCGGCACGCGCCCGGCGCCCGCTCGGTCACCGTGACCATCACCCACGGCCCCGGCCAGGTCGGGATCGAGGTCACCGACGACGCTCCGGCGGCCGGCCCCGGCACGGCCGCCCGGGCGACGGCTACGGGCTGGCCGGGATGCGCGAGCGCGTCGAGGCGCTAGGCGGGAAGGTCCAGGCCGGCCCGCGGCCCGGGGCCGGCTGGGGCGTCCGGGCCAGCCTGCCGGTCGTCGCGGCGGCCCGGCTGTGAGCCTGCGGGTCCTGCTGGCCGACGACCAGGCCATGGTCCGCGGCGGCTTCCGGCTCATCCTGGAAAGCCAGCCCGGCATCACCGTGGCCGCGGAGGCCGAAGACGGCACGCGGGCCGTCGCGCTGGCCCGCCGCCTGCGCCCGGACGTGTGCCTGGTCGACATCCGCATGCCGGGCCTGGACGGCATCGAGGTCACCCGCGCGCTGGCCGGCCCCGCGGTGGCCGACCCGCTCCGGGTGGTGATCGTCACCACCTTCGACACCGACGAGTACGTCTACGGGGCGCTGCGCGCGGGCGCCGTGGGCTTCCTGCTCAAGGACGCCGGGCCCGCGCTGCTCATCGAGGCCGTCCGGGCCGCGAGCGCCGGGGATGCGCTGATCTCGCCGTCGGTCACCGTCCGCCTGCTGCGCCAGCTCACCCCGGCCGGCGGCCCGCCCGCCGGGGCCAGGCACCGGTTGTCGGACCGCGAACTCGACATCGCCCGCGGCGTGGCCAGGGGACGGACCAATCAAGAGATCGCCGCCGAGCTGTTCATCTCGCTCAGCACGGTCAAGACCCACATCACCCGGATCCAGGGCAAGCTCGGCGTCCGCAACCGGGTGGAGATCGCCGCCTGGTCCTGGGAGAACCGGGTTATGGACCCTTAGACCCGGCCCGGGCCCCGGACGGCGGTGATCGTTTGGCCGGTGGCGGTTGCTGGGCGATCACCACCGCGACCACGGTGGGCTACGGTGACGTGACACCGCATGATGCGGCGGGGCGGGTGGTGGCCTCGGTGGTCATGCTGACCACGATCCCGATGCTGGCCCCGGTCTTCGCCCTGGTCACCGGCGCCACAGCGGCGGCGGGGATACGGAGGGTTCTGGCGATGGGACGCGGATTCCCGGCGAGCGGCTTCCGGCGGGCCGGCGGGTGAGCGAGCGGGTCCGGACGGCGGTCCGCGTCGAGGGCATCGTCCAGGGCGTCGGCTTCCGGCCGTTCGTGTACTCGCTCGCGACCAGCCTCGGGCTCGGCGGCCTGGTCGGCAACGACGCCGACGGGGTCTTCGCCGAGGTGGAGGGGCCGCCCCCGGAGGTCGCGCGGTTCCTGGACGCGCTAGCCCGCGACGCGCCGCCGCTGGCCAGGATCGAGCGGATCACCACCGCGGACATCGCGCCCCGCGGCACCGCGTCGTTCGCGATCGCGCCCAGCGAGGCCGGGCACGAGCGCCGCACACTGATCTCGGCCGACACCGCGACCTGCGCGGACTGCCTGGCCGAGATGGCCGACCGCGGTGACCGCCGGTTCGGGTACCCGTTCATCAACTGCACCAACTGCGGGCCCAGGTTCACGATCGTGCGCGACGTTCCGTACGACCGGCCGTTCACCACCATGGCCGGGTTCCCCATGTGCGAGCGGTGCGCCGCTGAGTACCACGACCCGGCGGACCGCAGATTCCACGCCCAGCCGACCTGCTGCCCGGCGTGCGGTCCCCGTTTGTCCCTGCGGGACGCGGCCGGAACGCGGCGGCCCGGCGAGCCGCTCGACGCCGCGGCGGATCTGCTGCGCAACAGCCAGGTGCTGGCGGTCAAGGGACTGGGCGGCTACCACCTGGCCGTGGACGCGACCAGCGCGGCCGCGGCCGCGGCGCTGCGGGCGCGCAAGCACCGCGAGGACAAGCCGTTCGCGGTGATGGCGGCCGACTTGGCCGCCGCCAGGATGCTGTGCGAGGTCGACGAGACCGCCGCCGGCCTGCTGACCAGCAGCCGGCGGCCGATCGTGCTGCTGCCCCGGCGGCCGGACGCCGGCCTGGCCGCGGCCGTCGCACCGGGCAACCGCCAACTCGGGCTGATGCTGCCCTACACGCCGCTGCACCACCTGCTGCTCGCGCGCGTCGGCCGCCCGGTCGTGCTGACCAGCGGCAATGTCTCGGACGAGCCGATCGTGTACCGGGACGACGAGGTCGTGGAACGGCTGGGCGGCATCGCGGACGCGTTCCTCGGCCACGACCGCCCGATCCAGGTCAGGACCGACGACTCGGTGGTGCGGTCGCTGCGGGGGCGCCCGTCGGTGCTCCGCCGCTCCCGGGGCTACGCGCCGGAACCGGTGCGCGCGGCGACCAGGTTCGCCCGCCCGGTGCTGGCCTGCGGCGCCGAGTTGAAGAACACGTTCTGCCTGGCCAAGGAGAACCACGCGTTCATCTCGCACCACATCGGGGACCTGGAGAACGCCGAGACCCTGCGCTCGTTCACCGAGGGCATCGAGCACTTCCGGCGGCTGTTCGACATCACGCCCGAGGTGATCGCGCACGACCTGCACCCGGACTACCTGTCGACCAAGTACGCCCAGGATGTAGCCGAAATCACCGGGCTGGAACTGGTCGGGGTGCAGCACCACCACGCGCACATCGCGTCCTGCCTGGCCGACAACGGGGCCGACGGGCCGGTCATCGGGGTGGCGTTCGACGGCACGGGTTACGGGAGCGACGGCACCATCTGGGGCGGCGAGTTCCTGGTCGCGGACCTGGCCGGTTTCGAGCGGGGCGGGCACCTCGCGCCGCTGCCGATGCCGGGCGGCGCGGCCGCGATCCGGCAGCCCTGGCGGATGGCCGCCGTCTACCTGGACGCCGCCTTCCCCGGCGGGCCGCCCGACGGCCTGGACGTGGCCCGGCGGCACCAGGATCAGTGGCGCCAGGTCCTGGCCATGGCCCGGCGCGGGGTCAACTCCCCGGCCACATCGAGCGCGGGACGGCTGTTCGACGCGGCCGCCGCGATCCTGGGCGTGCGAGACACGGTCAACTACGAGGGCCAGGCCGCCGTGGAACTGGAGCAACTGGCCGACCCCGCCGAAGACGGGGCCTACGAGGCCACGGTCACCCCGGTGCATCCGTTCAAAATAAACGGGTTTGATCTGGTCCGGGCGGCCGCGGAGGATCTCGGGAACGGCGCGAGCCCCGGCGCGGCCGCGGCCCGCTTCCACAACGGCGTGGCCGACGCGGTGACCCACGGCTGCCTGCTGCTGCGCGAGCGGCATGGCCTCGACACGGTCGCGCTGTCCGGCGGGGTGTTCCAGAACCTGCTGCTGGTCCGGGCCGCCGTCAGCCGGCTCGAGGCGCACGGGTTCGGCGTCCTGGTCCACTCCCGGGTCCCGTGCAACGACGGCGGGATCAGCCTGGGCCAGGCCGTCGTGGCCGGCCGGCGCGCCCGGGCTTAAGCCGGGTTACTCATGCGGTGCCGGGGTGCGGCGCCGCAGCCAGTCGTACCACTCCTGCATGCCGGCCCCGGTCGCCGCGGACACCTGCAGCATCAGCGCGTCGGGGCTGGTCTTCTTGACGTCGGAGGCGTGCCGGCGGCTGTCGAAGTCCACGTAGGGCAGCAGGTCGGTCTTGCTGACCAGGATCAGGTCGGCGCGGCGGAACATGTGCGGGTACTTCAGCGGCTTGTCGTCGCCCTCGGTGACCGAGGCGAGGACCACCCTGGCCTCCTCGCCCAGGTCGAACAGGGACGGGCAGACCAGGTTGCCGACGTTCTCGATCATGACCACAGAACCGCTGGGCGGGGCGAGCATGCGCAGCCCCTCGGCCACCATCTCGGCATCCAGGTGGCAGCCCGCCCCGGTGTTGATCTGCACCACCTCACAGCCGGCCGACCGGATGCGCTTGGCGTCGAGCGACGCGGCCTGGTCGCCCTCGATGACCGTGATCGCCATCTTGTCGCCCAGTTCCCGCGCGGTCCGCTCGAGCAGCGTGGTCTTGCCCGCGCCGGGCGAGCTCATCAGGTTGATGGCGAGCACGCCGCGCCGGCGCAGCCAGTCCCGGTTCGCCTCGGCCCGCCGGTCGTTCTTGGCCAGCACCTTCTGCTGCAGCCGGATCGTGCGCTCGTCCCCGGTGTCGGCCGAAGGCCACATGATGGCGCCGTCGTCGCCGTGCTCGTGCCCGCCGTGCTCGTGCCCGCCGTGGTCGTGTCCGCCGTGGTCGTGTTCGTGGTCGTGTCCGCGGGCCGCGCGGCCGCGGTCCCGGTCCCGGCCGGATCCCTCATCGCGCCAGTCGGCCGGGTAGAGCCGCGCCACCGCGGCGCCCGAGCATCCGCATGTCGCGCACATGATCAGGCCACCTGTACCGAAGAGATCTTGAGTTCCTCGCCCGCGATCACCTTGACCTCGATGCTTCCGCAGGGGCAGATCGCGATCGGGCCGTCGGGCTCGAAATCGCTGCCGCAGACCTTGCAGTGACATCGCCCCGCCGTCTCGGTGATCTCCAGGCGGGCGCCTTCCAGGTTGGTCCCCTCGGTGACCAGGTCGAAACAGAATCGCACCGAGTCGGCCACGACGCCGGACAGCGCGCCGATCTCCAGGTGCACACAGGTGATCCTGGCGTCGGGCAGACGCTCGGTCACGGCGTCCACGACGCCCTCGGTTATGGCCAACTCGTGCACGGTCTGTCTCGCTTTCGGTTTACCCCGCCGACGGTGGTGGCCCCAGCATCAGCAGATACGGGGGAGCGGATCGCCCACCAACAGGTCGACGATCCTGGTGCCGCCGAAGGCGGTCTTGAGCTGCACGATGCCCGGAGGGTCCGCGGTGACGTGGCCGATGATGGCCGCCTCACCGCCGAGCGGATGCGCGCGCAGCGCTTGCAGGGCACGGCCGGCCGATTCGCGGGCCGTGACGGCGACGAGGCGGCCCTCGCACGCCACGTACATGGGGTCGATGCCGAGCAGTTCGGAGGCGCCGCGCACCTGCGCCCGGACCGGGATGTCGTTCTCGTTCACCAGCACGCCCACGTTTGCTGACTTCGCGATCTCGTTCAGGATCGTGGCCACGCCGCCGCGGGTCGCGTCGCGCAGCGCCCGGACCCCGGGCGTCGCGGCCAGCAGGTCGGCCACAAGACCGTTCAGCGGCGCGGTGTCCGAGCTCACGTCGGCCTCGATGTCCAGTTCGCCGCGGGCCAGCATGATCGTGACTCCGTGGTCCCCGATCGGGCCGGAGACGATGATCGCGTCGCCGGGCCGCGCGGTGGCCACGCCCAGGTCCAGATCGTGCTCGATCGCGCCGACACCGGCGGTGTTGATGTAGCAGCCGTCGGCCTTGCCCCGCTCCACGACCTTCGTGTCGCCGGTCACGATCTGGACGCCGGCCACGTCGGCCGCCTCGCGCATGGCCGCGACGATCCGGCCTAGCTGCGTGACCTCGAAGCCCTCCTCCAGGATGAACCCGGCCGACAGGTACAGCGGGACGGCGCCGGAGGTGGCCAGGTCGTTGACGGTGCCGTTGACCGCCAGGTCACCGATGTTGCCGCCGGGGAAGAACAGCGGCGAGACCACGTAGGAGTCGGTGGTGAGGGCCAGGTGCGCGCCGCCGACGCGCAGCCGCGCGGCGTCCTCCAGGGGTTCCAGCAGCGGATTGCGGAACCCGTCCAGGAACATCGCCTCGATCAGGGTCTGGGTCGCCTTGCCCCCCGCCCCGTGCGACATCGTGATCCGTTCTTCCTTGATCCGCGGGCGGCTGCGGCGGGCCCGGTCGATGCGCTCGAGCACGAGGTCCTCGCGGACCGTGCCGGGCAGGGGCTGGGGCGAGCCCCGGCGCAGCGACCCGGCCTCTTCCTGCCGGGCCTCTTCCTGCCGGGCCTCTTCCTGCCGGGCCTGCTCCTCGTGGGTTCGCAGGGCCTCTTCCACCCAGCCCGCCTGCGACGACTGCCCCGTGGTCATGTCGCGGTCGCCTCCTTGACCCGGGTGCGGGTAAGCCGGCCGTAGTTGTAGTAGGCCGCGCACGCGCCCTCGGGCGAGACCATGCAGGTGCCGATCGGCGTCTCCGGCGTGCACGCGGTGCCGAAGACCTTGCACTCCCACGGCTTGAGCACGCCCTTCAGGACCTCTCCGCACTGGCACGCCTTGGGGTCGGCCACGCGGACACCCGGCACCGAGAACAGCAGTTCGGCGTCGAAGGCGGCGTACTTCTCCCGGACCTTGAGCGCGGAGTGGGAGATGAATCCGAGGCCGCGCCACTCGAAGTAGGGGCGCAGTTCCATGGTCTCGCCGATGGCCTTGAGCGCGACCGTGTTGCCGTTCCACGGCACCACGCGCGCGTACTGGTTCTCCACCGTGGCCTCGCCGCGCGAAAGTTGCAGCATCAGCATGTAGATCGACTGCAGGATGTCCAGGGGCTCGAACCCGGCGACCACGACGGGCTTGGCGTAGTCGCGCGCGATGAACTCGTACGGCCGGCAGCCGATCACCGTGGACACGTGCCCCGGCCCGAGGAAGCCGTCCAGGCGCAGGTCGGGCGAGTCGAGGATGGCCTTGATGGCCGGCACGATCGTGACGTGGTTGCAGAAGATCGAGAAGTTGGCCAGGCCCTCGGCCGCCGCCCGCAGCACGGTCATGGCGGTCGAGGGGGCGGTGGTCTCGAACCCGATCGCCATGAACACCACGCGCTTGTCCGGGTTGTTCCGGGCGATCTTCAGCGAGTCGAGCGGCGAGTACACCATGCGAATGTCGGTGCCCTGGGCCTTGGCGTCGAAGAACGACCCCTTGCTGCCCGGCACCCGCATCATGTCGCCGAAGGAGGTCATGATGACGTCGGGCTGGGCGGCCAGCGCCATCGCGTCGTCGACGCGGCCCATCGGGATCACGCACACCGGGCAGCCCGGGCCGTGCACCAGGGTGATCTGCTCGGGCAGGTAATCCTCGAGGCCGTGCTTGTAGATCGTGTGGGTGTGGCCGCCGCAGACTTCCATGATCTTGTACTGGCGCCCGGGCTCGCACAGCGCGGTGATCTTCGCGGAGAGTGCGTGTGCCTTGTCCGAGTCGCGAAACTCATCTACGAACCGCATGACCGCATCCCTCCTATTCGATCTTCGACTCGGCCAGGGCCGCGAGTTCGTCCTCGTAGGCCTGGCCGATCCCTTCGAGGAACTCCATGGCCGCGGCGGCTTCCGCCTCGTCGATCTTCGACAGGGCGAAGCCGACGTGGATCAGCACCCATTCGCCGGGCTTGGGCGGATCGTCGGAGAGCAGACCGACGTTGATCACGCGGCGCACGCCGCTCACGTCCACCCGGGCCAGGTCGGGCTGATCCGGGAGGAACTCGATCACCTCACCGGGAATGCCGAGGCACATAGCATCAACCCCTTCCGCCGTCGGCCACGGCTTGGGCGCCGCTGCCGGCTTCATTGCTGCGCACCAGGTCGAGCACGATGCGCACGGCCTCGTCGACCGCGGCCGCGACCGGCGCGCTCAGGCCCATGTTCGGTTCGGTACTGGCCGGCTCGCAGCCGACCAGGAGTACCTTCCCGGCGTCGGCGCCGAGCATGTCCAGAACACCGAACACGACGTCGGGCTGCATGCCGTGGGCGTCGAACACGCGGCTGCCCGCGACCGGGTCCTCCGGCGCCGCGGCCAGGCCGGCCCCGGGCTCGAGTTCCATCACGAACACCGTGCCCGGCTCGTGCCCCTGCGGCGACGCGTCGACCAGGATCGTGGTCTCGTAGCCATCGGCCAGGTCGTAGGCCAGGTGCATGCCCCTGATCCCGTAGTCGGCGACCCGGACCCAGTCCGGCAGGTCGGCCTGGGCCAGGCGGCCCGCGACCTCGACTCCGAACCCGTCGTCGCCCAGGAAGACGTTGCCCACCCCGGCGACCAGCATCCGGCCCGTCATCGGCCCGCCTCCCGTCCGGTCGGCGGCGTCGCGGTGCTCGCGGCGTCCAGCCGGGCCAGGGCTAGCTGGGTGAGTTCCCACAGGACGTGGTAGACGGTGGTCTGCGCCTCCTGGATCCGGTGCACCGAGGACGAGGGCGCGACGAACAGGTAGTCGATGCCGTCCAGTTCGGCCATGCGGCCGCCCTCGTAGCCCGCGAGCCCGATGGTGAGCATCCCGCGCCGGCTGGCCTCGTCGAACGCGCGCATCAGGTTCTCGGAGTTCCCGCTGGTGGACAGCCCGACCGCGATGTCGGTGCGGCGGCCAAGGGCGGCGATCTGCCGGGCGAAGATCACGTCCACGCCGATGTCGTTGCCCAGCGCGGTCACCACGGAGGTGTCGCTGGCCAGCCCGAGCGCGGGCAGTGGCCTGGCGTCGCCGCCCGGGTTCAGGAACAGGGTGGCCACCTGCTGGGCGTCGGTGGCGCTGCCGCCGTTGCCGAAGGCCAGCAGGCGCCCGCCCGCCGCGAACCGGGCGGCGGCCTGGCTCGCGCAGGACATCAGGCGGGCCCCGTCCTGCTCGCCGACCACCCGGCGCAGTTCGTCGATCTCCTGGGCCTTGGCCACCGTGGACTGGCGCACCTGGTCGAGAACCGTCTGCAGGTCGGTCGTGCCGGAGTACAGGAACGGGTAGAGCGACTCCATCGATCCCGCGCTCGGCTGGCCCTGACCGGTCATCGGGTTATCGCCCCACGACCGCGATCGCTTCTCTCGCGTGAACGAGGATGGTGTCCCCGACCGCGGTGCTGACCAGCGCGACGCTGACCTCTTCCTCGCCCGCGCCGGTGTCCACCACGGCCAGTTCGTCGTCGAGCAGGCGCACCACCCGTACCGGCACCGCCGCGTCCGAGCAGGTGATGCAGACCTCGTCGTGGCACTCGGCCGCAGCGCCCTGCTGCGGTACCTCGCTCATGTGACCACCCCCGGTGCGAGCAGGCCCGGCTGCTCGAAGAAGACGTGCACGAGTTCCCAGAGCACGTGATACGTCGTGACTTGCAGTTCCTTAACGATGCGCGGGTCGGCTGACCTGGCCACCAGCAGGTGATCTAGGGCCGGGCTGGCGGCCATGGCGCCGCCGTCCCCGCCGGCCAGGCCGACGGTCAGCAGCCCAGCGGCCCGGGCCGTCCGCAGTCCGCCCAGGACGGCGGGGCAGTTTCCGTCGACCGAGATGCCCAGCGCGATGTCCGCTGGCTCGGCCAGGTAGCGGACCTGGTGCGCGAAGATGCCGGCCAGGCCTTCCCTTTGCGCCACCCCGGTCACGGTCGCGATGTCGGTGGTCAGCGAGATCGCGGGCAGGGCGCGCTTGCCGACGATCACCGGGTGGACGAACTCCACGGCGACGTGCTGCGCGTCCGTGCTGGAGCCGCCCGTGCCGAACGTGATGAGCTTCGCGCCCATGTGGAACCGCTCGGCCATGGCGTGGCAGGCGGTGGCGACCGCCTCGGCCTGCGCGGTGAAGTCGCGGGCCGGCGTCGAGCGGCGCGCGAACAGTCGGGCAGCCTCGTTCACGCGCCCGCCTCCGGTGAGAGATCGGCGTCGATGTCGACATCGATGGCATCGCGCACCCGAAGGGCGCCGAAGAACCCGGTGTAGGGCTTGATCCCGTACGCAGACTGCGTGATCGAGGTGGTGGCGTGGTAGCGGCCGGGCCCGGTGCTGCTGACCCGCAACGTAAGCGGCCCGGCCTGGCCCGCGAGGGTGAGGGTCCCGGTGATCGTGCCGCCGTCGTCCGGGCCGGGTTCGAACTCGGACGCGACGAACGTCGCCTCGGGGTTGCGGTCAGCGCCGAGGGTCTTGCGCGCGGTCACCGCGATCTCGCGCCGGTCCCGCTCGGTGAGTGGCTTGAGGCCGCCGCTGCCCTCGCGGACGACCAGCGCGCCCGTGTCGATGCGCACCGTGAGAGCGGCAGGGGTCTGATCATCGTTGACCGTTAGCTCGGCCGACCACCTGCTGGCCTCGATGGTCAGGTCGTGACCGGCCTGCGCGGCCAGCCCGTCACGGAACGTGTGCAGGATAATCCGGCCACGATCTGCGCCGAACTGGTGGCGTCCAGCGTGAACCACCATGGGAGCACCGTAGGACACATGTGGGGGGACGTCCAGTGGTCCGACGAGACAGGGTTGGCCATGTCGCGCCCGGCCGTCCCCTGTGCCGCGTTACGGCAGAGGCACCTGGCCGAAAACTTCCTGGATCCGGCGCAGGTCGCGCATCCGGGGCTCGGTGGCGCCGCCGACCCAGCGGCTGACGGTCTTCACCGACACGCCTAGCTGGCGAGCGGCCGCCTCCTGGGTCATTCCCTCGCGGCGCAGAGCGGTCGACATCCACTCCGCGAACGTGGCGGCCTGGCCTGGCTCGCCGATCGGCACCGGCTCGGCCGGCGTCAGCGCCGCGGACTGGTCGGCCGTGGCCGGCTCGCCCGGAGTGCGGCCGGGGGTGACGGGCCCGCTGCGCACGGTCGGAGTGGTCCCGTTCGGCGCGCCCGCGGCGGTCGCCTGGTGGGCCCCTTGCGGGGGATAGCCGAGGATCTGGTTGTCCGAGTGGAGCACGTCAACCTCGACGTGTTCAGGGAAAATGCGGAACGCCACCTGGATCGAGCCGGTCGGCCCGGCCGCGTCGAGCAGGGCGCGGAACACGGTCTCGCCGACCTCGCGGTTGCCCTCGTCGGTCAGCGGCGACTCGGCCAGGCAGCGCCGGACGAAATCGCGGATGTCAGGGATAGACGACGGGCGGGCGGGGAAGACCTGCGAGAGCACGACGACGGGCACGACCTCGATCGGGTCCGCGCCCGTCGGGTTTGTGCCGGCTTTGTAGGCAGGCTCAGCCACCGAGTCTCTCCCTCAGCCACCGGTCTTCCGGTTCAGCGTACCGGGTCGCGGTGGATTGTTGAGGTTCAGGCTATGTGAACTGGGCGGGGATCAGTAATCAAGCACGGCGGACAGGTCACGAGATGAACGAGATCGTCACGGACAGTGCGAGTTGGCTATCCAGCGCACAGACATTTCTGTCCGGCACACGACTGTTTAGTCTTGTCGGCGTCTCGGGGCAGGTCTAGCATGACGGACGTCCGCGCATCACATGGGCGAGGTGCGGGCACGGTCACCAACCGCCCGGAAACGAGGAGGTGGCCTTGCCATGGCCACAGGCACAGAGGCTAGCCAAGCGTCGCAGGCCAGTACCGGGGCCGACGAGCCCCTGGTGCACATTCTCTGGATGAACGGCGGACTCGGCTGCGACGGGGACTCCGTCGCGCTGACCGCGGCCACTCAACCCAGCATCGAGGAGATCGTTCTCGGCGCCCTGCCCGGCCTGCCGAAGATCCAGGTCCACTGGCCCCTCATCGACTTCGAGTGCGGCCCGGAGACCGGGGCCGACAACTTCATCGAGTGGTGGCACAAGGCCGACCGTGGCGAACTCGACCCGTTCGTCCTCGTGGTCGAGGGGTCGGTCCCGAACGAGGCGATCAAGGAAGAAGGCTACTGGTGCGGGTTCGGCAACAACCCCGCCACCGGCCAGCCGATGACGACCAACGAGTGGCTTGACCGGCTCGCGCCTAAGGCCACGGCCATTCTCGCCGTCGGCACCTGCGCCACCTACGGCGGGATCCACGCGATGGCGGGGAACCCGACCGGCGCCATGGGCGTGCCCGACTACCTCGGCTGGGACTGGCGGTCCAAGGCGGGCCTGCCGATCGTGTGCGTGCCGGGCTGCCCCATCCACCCGGACAACCTCTCCGAGACCATCCTCTACCTGCTCTACCAGGTGGCCGGCCAGGCTCCGATGATCCCGCTCGACGAGGCGCTCCGCCCGACGTGGCTGTTCGGCGCCACCGTGCACGAGGGCTGCGACCGGGCCGGCTACTACGAGCAGGGCGAGTTCGCCACCGAGTACGGCTCCCCGCAGTGCCTGGTCAAGCTGGGCTGCTGGGGCCCGGTGGTGAAGTGCAACGTGCCCAAGCGCGGCTGGATCAACGGCGTCGGCGGGTGCCCGAACGTCGGCGGGATCTGCATCGCCTGCACCATGCCCGGCTTCCCGGACAAGTTCATGCCGTTCATGGACGAGCCGCCGGGATCCAAGGTGTCGGCGACCGCGAGCACCCTTTACGGGACGGTGATCCGCACTCTGCGGGGCTTCACGGCGAAGACCGCGGACGAGGAACCGAAGTGGCGCAAGAAGGGCGACGAGCTCCTAACCGGTTACCAGAAGAGCTGGTGATCACGTCCGGCCGAAGCTCCTGAACGGGAGCTGGGCCGCGGTAGCACCCCGCGGGGGTCCAGTAGAGAAGGGGAAAGCGATGGCAACGGTCGAGGACAGCGGCCTAGTCGAGATGGCGTGGGATCCGATCACCCGGATCGTGGGCAGCCTCGGCATCTACACCAAGATTGACTTCAAGCAGAAGAAGGTCGTCGAGTGCCACAGCACCTCGTCGATCTTCCGCGGATACAGCATCTTCATGAAGGGCAAGGACCCGCGGGACGCGCACTTCATCACCAGCCGCATCTGCGGCATCTGCGGTGACAACCACGCGACGTGCTCGGTCTACGCCCAGAACATGGCCTACGGCGTCCGTCCGCCGCACCTCGGCGAGTGGATCATCAACCTCGGTGAGTCCGCCGAGTACATGTTCGACCACAACATCTTCCAGGAGAACCTGGTCGGGGTGGACTTCTGCGAGAGGATGGTGGCCGAGACCAACCCCGGCGTGCTGGAGCGGGCCAACCAGACCGAAGCGCCGCACGCGGCCGACCACGGCTACCGGACCATCGGCGACATCATGCGCTCGCTGAACCCGCTCGAGGGCGAGTTCTACCGCGAGGCCCTGCAGGTGAGCCGCTCCACCCGGGAGATGTTCTGCCTGATGGAGGGGCGCCATGTGCACCCCTCGACGCTGTACCCGGGCGGTGTGGGCACGGTGGCGACCGTGCAGCTCTTCACCGACTACCTCACCCGGCTGATGCGCTACGTGGAGTTCATGAAGCGCGTGGTGCCGATGCACGACGACCTGTTCGACTTCTTCTACGAGGCCCTGCCCGGCTATGAGGAGGTCGGCCGCAGGCGCGCCGATATGGTCTGCTGGGGCAGCCTCAACGACCCCGAGTACTGCGACTTCCGCTACGAGAACATGACCAACTGGGGTCGCAAGATGTTCGTCAGCCCCGGCGTGATCCGGGACGGCGAACTGCTCACCAACGACCTGGTCGAGATCAACCTGGGCATCCGCATCCTGCTCGGCAGCTCGTACTACGAGGACTGGGAAGACCAGGAGATGTTCGTGACCCGGGACCCGCTGGGGAACCCGGTCGACCGCAGGCACCCGTGGAATCAGCACACGATCCCGCGGCCGGCCAAGCGCGACTTCGACAGCAAGTACAGCTGGGTCATGTCGCCGCGGTGGTTCGACGGCACGAACCACCTCGCGGCCGACACCGGCGGCGGCCCGATCGCCCGGCTCTGGGCGACCGCGCTCGGCGGCCTGGTCGACTTCGGCTACGTGAAGTCCACCGGCAGCACCGTGCAGATCAACCTGCCGCGCACGGTGACCAAGCCCGAGGTCACGTTCGAGTGGAAGATCCCGCGGGACAAGGAGGGCCGGCCGCTGTCCAACGCCATCGAGCGGGACCGGGCCCG
>DATAVV010000122.1:0-20224 GCA_036267555.1 Streptosporangiaceae bacterium
TTCATGAACGAGGTGCTCACCGCCTACCGCGCTGCGGTCGAATCCGGCGGCGGCCCGCGCGCGGTGATCGAGCAGATCGTGCGCTCGACCAGCCGCATCCTCGCCCAGCACCGCGCCGCGCTCACGATGCTGCAGCACGACTGGAGCTACTTCTTCGCCCAGCCCCGGTTCGCCTACCTGCGCAAGGCCCTGCGCGAGATCGAGCGCACCTGGGTCACCCAGTTGCAGCGGGGCATCGACGACGGCATCTTCCGCGACGACCTGGACCCGAAGCTCACCTACCGGCTGGTCCGGGACATCCTGTGGATGCCCGCGCAGTGGACCAGGACCGGGTTCAGCACCGACCAGGTGGTGGAGGGTTTCCTGCGCATGCTGTTCGACGGGATCGCCGCGCCTGCCTCGGCGGACGGGGCAGCCGGGAGCGCCACCTGACCCGGGCGCGGCGCGGCCCGGCCCGGACCCGCCGGCGTGGCCGCGGCGACATCCGCCGCCACCGCAACGCGTAACAGGCCGCCGATACGGCGAACATCACGCCGACCACGGCGAGCCAGCGCCGCAGATATGGCGCAGCCGCCAGCCCGCTGGCCCGGTGGTACGGGCCGGCGGACAGGCCGAGGATGAGCGGGAACCAGACCAGCAGCAGGAGCAGCGAGAACGCGGCGGGCACCCGGATGTAGTTGATCAGCGGCGGTCGAGACCGCAGCGCGGCGGGCCAGGAACTCCCCGGCAGCAGACGGCTCAGGGCGAGGTCGGCCAGGGAATACAGCGGGAACAGCACCAGATCGTGCCCCACGATCGCGACCGTGAACCACAAGGCGAAGCCGCGCCACTGCCCGGCGTCGGCCACGGCGCCCACGGCGTAGCCGGCCAGCCCGAAAGCGGCGACCTGGGCCAGCAGGTGCCACGGGCGGGCGCCGTACCAGCGGCGGAACAACCGGGCCGCGGCGTTCATGCGCGCTCGGTGAAGGTGATCCTGTTGACCCACTTGGTGTTGTGCACGCCCGGTGCGGCCGGGATGATCGTCCGCGCCGGGTAACCGTGATCGCGGGACAGGTCCGCGCCGCCGACCCGCAAGGCGAGCAGCGAACGTGGGTCGTTGACCTGGGCGGCCGACAGAGCGGCCGCCCGGAACGAGCCCTCACGCTGAATCGATTCCACGAGCGCACCGCCCGGCTGGCCGACCCCGGCCAGCCGGGCCAGGTCCGCCAGTGGCACACCCGTCCAGCGGGCCGCGAACGACCACCCCTCAACGCAGGCGATCGGCAGAGTCGCGGCACGCTGGGGCAGCGCCAGCACCTGGTCGCGGGTTAGCGTCACGGTCCGGCGGCCGATGAGAACGAGCCGGTAAGCGCCGCCGACGTCCTCGTCGGCCAGACCGATCGAGGCCGCGGTCCGGTTAACCGGCCAGGTCCCGTGCTCGGCTGCGGATAGCCCCCGCGGGGCGAAGAGCGCCGTACGCCGGGCCCAGCCCCCGACCGACTGGCCGACAGCCAGCGCGGCCAATGTGAGCGACGCGCCCCCGGTGGCGGCCAGCAGCCCGCGCCGCGAGATGGTCGGCGCGGCCGGGGCAGGCGCCCGCAGGCCAGCCGGGTCGGGCGCCTCGGGCCGAGTCTGGCCCAGCGGGGTGTGCAACTCCTGCCGCAAGCTGCGGGAGCGCAGTCCGGCCAGCATGCGCGGGAACTTCAGGGCGACGTGGATGACAAAGCCGGCGATGAAAACCCAGGCCCCGTACAGGTGCCCGGTGTAGAACGAGAACGGAAAGACATAGAAGTTCTGGATGTCCAGGATGCCGGTGGCGAACTCGAAGAGCGCTCCCCCGACGATCATGACCAGGCTGAGCCGTTCCACGGCGTGAGCCGCCGACCGCACGGCGGGCCGGGCGAAAAGCCTGGGCAGCACCGACCACAGCTTGACCAGCAGCACGGGCAAGAGCGCTAGGCCGAGCGTCACGTGGATGCCCTCGGTGAGCCGGTACAGCCAAAGCGGATGGGTGGGCCAGGAGAAGAGGTAGAACTTAAGCAGCCCGCCCCCGGTCGTGCGGTCGTTGCCTGGCAGCCGCGGATCGTAGGCCGCATAGGACAGCAGGCCGGTCACGGCCATGACAGTCAGGCCGGCCAGCAGCACGAGGCCGAGCACCGACGTCAGCCACTGCCCTCGCAGCGGGCTGCGCCACGTGATGGCCGCGGAGCGGTCCCGGATCAGGCTCCTTCTCACCATGTACCCAAACCAATCACCCCGGAGCCGGGCCGAGAGAAAGGTCTGGCTCGCCGGTAACAAGGTCGTAAGGACCGCGCGGAGGCGCGGGAGGCAGGCCCGGCCACATCTCGCGCAGCGTCGCCGCGAAGCGACTGTGCGGCGCCTGCGCGGCCACGGCCAGGGCATCGTCGACGGTGTCCACGTCAATGCGGCGTGGCATCGAACGGACTCGCAGGCCAGCCCCGGCCAGCCGGTCGAACTGCGCCGCCCCGGTATCCGCCGTCGACATGGGCACGCCGACCACCAGGCCAGGGTCCGGGTGCCGCAGGCCGAGCAGCCAGAATCCGCCGTCGTCCGCCAGGCCGAGGACGGCGTCAGCGGCCCCGCTCACCAGCGGGCCGATCGCGGACTCCAGCAGGCCGGCCGTCACCTGTGGCGTGTCCATGCCGATCAGCACCACGGGCCTGCGCAGCTCGGCGTACGTGTCCTGCAGCGCGGCCGCGATGCGCTCGTCCAGGCCGCGGCCGCGCTGCCCGACAACGTCGAAACCGGGAGGGAGCCAGGGCCCGGCCGCGCCGTCGAGCGCGACCACGTGCCGGACGGCCGGGACCTGCGCCGCGGCGTGCAACGTGTCGGCGAGCGCCGCCGTGGCCAGCGCAGCCGCCTGCCGCGGGCTGAACGGGGGTGTCAGCCTGGTCTTGACCCGGCCCGGCACGGGCGACTTGGCGATGACGACGACCTGCGCCACGAGGCCGGTCATGGCGCGCGCCCATCCCGCCACCCGGGCCGGACGGCCACCGACGCGCGCGGGATCACTGGGCGAGGACCTGGCGCATGTCGCGTACGGTGCGCAATGTGCCGCTCAACGTGCCGGTGACCTTCGACTTCCCGGTGCGCGGGTGATAGGGAATGCCCAGCTCGGACACGACCCAGCCGGCCCGCGCCGCCTGCAGCACCATCTCCAGGGAGTAGCCGAACCTGCGGTCAGACAGTCCGAGCTGCTGCAGGGGCGCCCGGCGGGCCGCCCGCATGGGGCCGAGGTCACGCAGGCGGACGCCGGTACGGCGGCCGGCCGCGGCGGTGATCACCCGGTTGCCCAGCCGCGCGTGCAGCGGCCACGCCCCGAGCCGCTGCGGACAGCGCCGCCCGAGCACCAGGTCGGCATCCCCGGCCAGCACCGGGCCGGTCACCAGCGGCAGGTCGGCCGGATCCAGCGACCCATCGGCGTCCATGAAGCAGACGATCTCGCTCGTCGCGGCCATCAGCCCGCCGTGGCAGGCCGCTCCGAAGCCGCGCTGCGGCACGTGCACGACCGTCGCTCCCAGCCGGCCGGCGATCTGCGCGGAACCGTCGTCCGAGCCGTTGTCGGCGACGATCGGGCGGTATCCGGCCGGCATCCGGTCCAGGATCAAGGGCAAGGCGCCGGCCTCGTTGAGGCACGGCAGCACCACGTCAATTGGCATGGGTCAGAACCTAATGACTTAGCCCATGATCAACCCTTACGGAGCGATGACGGATCCGGCGCGGACCCGGCTGGCGGCGGGGGGCCGTGCTTGGCTCCTCGGCATGCGGATACTCGTGACGGGAGCGGCCGGGTTCATCGGCTCGCACATCGTGGACGCGGCGCTCGCCGCCGGTTGCCAGGTCCGCGGCCTGGACTTGCTCGCCCCGCAGGTACACGACGCGAGGCCGTCGTACTGGCCCGGCGATGCCGAGCTGATCGTCGGCGATGTCCGCGACCCGGCAGCGCTCGACCGGGCGCTGGACGGTGTCGAAGTGGTCTTCCATCAGGCCGCTATGGTCGGGCTCGGCCAGGGCCTGCCGGACCTGCCCGCCCAGTGCGACATCAACGTCACCGGCACGGCCATCCTCCTCGAGGCGATGCGGCAGCGCTCTGCGCCCCGGCTGGTGCTGGCCTCCTCGATGGTGGTCTACGGCGAGGGCGGGTACGACTGCCCGGGGCATGGCGGGGTACGGCCGGCCGCGCGGAAGCGGGAAGAACTCGAGCACGGCGTTTTCGAGCCCCGGTGCGCGCTCTGTGGCTGCGAACTGCGCTCCGTCGAGGTGACCGAGGCCGCGCCGCTGGACCCGCGCAACGGTTACGCGGTGAGCAAGGTCACGCAGGAGCACCTCGCCGCCGTCTGGGCCCGTGAGACAGGCGGCAGCGCGGTCGCGCTGCGCTACCACAACGTCTACGGCCCGCGGATGCCACGGGACACCCCGTACGCGGGCGTGGCCGCCCTGTTCCGGTCCGCGCTGGAGTCGGGCCAGGCGCCCCAGGTGTTCGAGGACGGCGCGCAGCGGCGTGATTTCGTGCACGTTACCGACGTCGCCATCGCCAACCTGTCCGCGCTGGAGGCGGGCGGCACGCCGGGCCAGTTGCGCGCCTACAACATCGCCAGCGGCGATCCGCGGACCGTCGGCCAGATGGCCCAGGCCCTGGCCCTGGCGTTCGGCGGTCCCGAGCCGGTCACGACCGGCCGGTACCGCCTGGGCGATGTCCGCCACATCGTGGCTTCCCCTGCGCTGGCCAGGTCCGAACTCGGGTTCACCGCCCGCACCGCGTTCGGGCCGGGGGTGGCTCAGTTCGCTCGCGCCCAGCTCAGGCGGCCCGCTCAGGACCCGAGGCTCAGCCTTCGGAGCGCATAGCGGGCCCGAGCGAACTGGCGACGGGAACACTCGTTCCGAGCGCCAGCGGCAGCAGGACCACGAACTCGCATCCCGGCCCGGCGTTGCGCACCCCGATCTGCCCGGAATGCGCCTCGATGATGCCCTGCGCGATGCTCAGCCCGAGGCCGGCGCCCTCGCCCCGCCCTGGAGTACGGGCGCTTTCGCCCCGGAACGCCACGTCGAAGACCCGGGGCAGGTGCTCGGCCGGGATACCGCCGCAGGAGTCGGACACACGAACCTTGGCCATGCCCATCTCGCGGTCGCCGAGCACCTCGATCGTGCCGTCCGACGGGGTATGCCGGATCGCGTTGATGACGAGGTTGCGCAGCGCGCGCTCGACCTCCGCGGCGTCCACGCAGACGGGCAGGGCCCGGGCGGACCATCCGCGCAACCGCACGCCCTCGGCCCGGGCCAGCGGCTCGGCGCTGACGAGCACCTCGCCGATCAGATCGTCGAGGCCGATGACCTGACGGGTCAGGCGCAGCGCCCCGGCGTGGATGCGGGACAGCTCAAACAAGTCATCGATCATGACCGTCAGCTGGTCGGTCTCCCGGCGGATCTGGGTGTGGTACCTGGCCACCGTGGCCGGGTCCGCGACGATCCTGTCCTCCAGCGCCTCGGCCATGGCCCGCAGGCCCGCGAGCGGCGTGCGCAGGTCGTGGCTGACCCAGGCCACCAGTTCCCGGCGGCTCGCCTCCAGCGCGCGCTCGCGGCGGCGAGCCTCGGCGAGCCGGCCGTGCGCCGCCTGCAGCTCCGCGGACAGGCCGGCCAGCTCAGCCGGGAGCACCGCATCGGGCGTGCGGTAATCACCGCTCCGGCCGACCTCCCGCACCGCGCTGAGCAGCAGGCGGGTCGCGGCCGACACCCGCCTGCCCACCAGCAGGGCGACAGCGAATCCCGCGATCCCGGCGATGACCACCACCGCGAGGACGACGTCGACGTCCTCGCGGGAGATGAACATCTCCCGCGCGATCACGACGACGCCGACCAGCGTGGCCGCGACGGTGACCGCGGCGATCACGGTCATGATGGTGGCGACCGAGCGCGCCGCCAGCAGCCGCAGCACGAGCGTCCCGGCGGCGCAGGCCACGACGGATGTCCCCGCGACGGTATAGCTGACCGTCCACAGGTCCGACGCCGCGATCATGCTTCCTCCGGCTGGTACAGGTAGCCCACGCCCCAGACCGTGACGATCCGCTGCGGCACCGTCGGGTCGGCTTCGAGCTTCTCGCGCAGCCTGCGCGCGTGCACGGTAACCGTGGACGTGTCACCGAACGACCAGTTCCACACCTGCGCCAGGAGCTGCGCGCGGTCGAAGGCCTGCCGCGGATGGCGCATCAGGAACACCAGCATGTCGTATTCGCGCGAGGTCAGGGAGACGAGCGCGCCGCCGCGCCTGACCTCGTGAGCCCCAAGGTCGACGACAAGGTCACCGTCGGAGATGACGCCCATCCGCGGTGTTCCCGGCAGCCCGCCGCCCCGCGCCCGGCGCAGCACCGACCTGACCCGCAACGCCAGTTCCCGCGGGCTGAACGGCTTGGTGACGTAATCGTCGGCACCGGTCTCGAAGCCCACCACCTTGTCGGTTTCCTCGCCGAGGGCGGTAAGCATCACGACCGGGATGGGCCACCGCGCCTGCAGGCGCCGGCATACCTCCAGGCCGTCCAGGCCCGGCAGCATGAGGTCGAGCACCACCAGGTCCGGCGGCTCGTCCTCTTCGACGCGGCGCAGCGCCGCATGGCCATCACGCACGCATTCGACCCGGTGCCCGTCGCGGGCCAGGTAGCGCGCGACGACGTCAGCCAGGGTCGCGTCGTCGTCCACCACCATGATCTGACCGGGCGGGTCGGGGTTGCTCGCCATCGGTGCCTCTCCGCATTCTTGCCCGTGCTCTGAAGCTCGACAGACCCACGCTAGCCGGGCTCGCGTGGCTCGCCTGCCGACCGGTGAGCCGTAACGGCTTCGTAAGGGTTGCCGCGCCCGCACCGCGGCTACGCTTTCACCCTCGCGAGCCCGGCACCGCAACCGCTGTCATCGACGTCACCTGGAAAACCGTGATCGGCAACCTATACGAGCAGGCGCTAGCCGGCCAGACCTGGCCGGTCATCGAGCATGCCGATGGCCGCGAAAGCCCGCTCCCGATGCCTCGCTACCTGCACGGGGCCCCCGGGGATGCCTCGCTGCTCGATCACTGCTCCGGCCCGACGCTTGACGTCGGGGCGGGGCCGGGGCGGCTCACCGTCAAGCTGGCCGAGCGCGGCGTTCCGGCCCTGGCTATCGACATCACCCCGTATGCCGTCCGGCTCGCCCGGTCGTGCGGGGCGCTGGCCTTGCAGCGCGACGTCTTCGAGCACCTGCCCGGGACCGGCCGGTGGGCCACGGTCCTGCTCGCCGACGGCAACATCGGCATCGGCGGCGACCCGGAGGCCCTGCTGCACCGGGTCGTCGGCCTGCTCATGCCGGGCGGCCGGGTCGTGGCCGAGGCCGGCCCGCCTGACGCGCCGGTCCGCCGCGATCTCGTCCGGCTGCGGACCGCGGCCGGGCCGGGATCCTGGTTCCGCTGGGCGTGGCTCGGCACCGATCAGGTCAGCGCGCTGGCCGGCGCGGCCGGGTTGCGCACGAGCGAGATCTGGACCGAGGCGGATCGCTGGTTTGTGGCCCTGAACCGACGTGACGCCGGGGAGGTGTCGTAGCGGATGCCCACCGTCCTGGCGCGCACCCGGCCCAGGCCCGGTCCGCCCGGCTCGGCTGCCCGGGCTGCCCGGGCTGGCCGGGCTGGCCGGCGGCGCGCGATGGCCGCGGCCGCGGCCGGCGCGCTGCTCACCTGGCTGATCTTCGTGACCGTGCAGCAGGGGCCGCTGGTCACCCGCCTCGGTTCGCTGCCCCTGGCCGTCGCGACGTGGACCGCCTTCGCCGCGGGCGCCTGGCTGGCGATCGGGACCGGGCGCCGCAAGGCCGTCCCGCTGATCCTGCTCGGCGGGATCGCGATCCAGCTCGCCGCGCTGTCGGCGGCGCCACGCGGCAGCGATGACTTCTACCGTTACCTCTGGGACGGCCGGGTCCAGGCGGCCGGAATAGATCCGTACCAGTACGTTCCCGCCGCCACTGCGCTCGTTCCGCTGCGGGATCCGTACCTCTGGCCGTCCCGCGGCACGTACTGCGTAACGTCTGGCCACGTGCCGGACGGGGTGGGCGTGACCGGCCGCGCCGGAGCCGGCCTGACTCCCGGCTGCACCCAGATCAACCGCCCCGGGGTACCCACGATCTACCCGCCCGTAGCCGAGGCCTACTTCGCGGCCGTCGACGAGATGTCTCCGCCGGGCAGCGGCTCAGTCCCGATCCAGGCGGCCGCGGCGGCGTTCGCGGTCGCCACCACGATCGTGCTGCTATGGGGCCTGCGGTCGCTCGGCCGGGACCCGCGGCTGGCGGTGCTCTGGGCCTGGTGCCCGGCCGTGGGCCTGAGCGCCGGGAACAGCGCCCACGTCGATGCGGTGGCTGCCTTCCTCGCCGCGGCCGCGCTGCTGACCCTCGCCCGGGACGGCCGGTGGCGCACGGCCGCGGCCGGCGGCGTACTGCTCGGCCTGGCCGTGGCGGCCAAGCTCACTCCGGCCCTGGCCGCGCCCGCGGTGCTGCGCCGGCGCCCGATGACCGTCGCGCTGGCGGCTGTCGGCGCGACAGCGGTCGTGTACCTGCCGCACCTGCTCGCGGTGGGCGGCCGGGTGATCGGCTTTTTGCCCGGCTACCTGGCCCAGGAGGGCTACATCAACGGTCAGCGGTTCCTGCTGCTGACTATGGTGGTGCCCGCCGGCTGGGCCTCCGCGGCCGCCGTGGTCCTGCTCGCGGCGGCCGGCCTGGCCGTCCTGATCCGCGCCGAGCCGGACCAGCCGTGGCGGGGCGCGGTGGTGATGACCGGCGCGGCAATGGCCGTGACCACGCCCTCGTTCACCTGGTACTCACTGATGCTCGTGGTGCTGGTCGCCATGGACGGACGCGCCGAGTGGCTCGCGCTGGCCGCGGCCGGTTACCTGACCCGGCACCCGCTGCCGCACGTCACCCTGACCCACGCCAGCCGGATCGGTTACGGCAGCGCGGTGGCGGTCGTGGTGGCGGTGACGCTGATCCGGCGATACCGGACACAGCCTGTTAAGCTGCCCGGAGCCAAGCAAGCGTTTGGTCGCGTCTTGGCGCGCAGGAGGAACCGAGCTGACCGGAGCGCAGCATGGGCAGACTCGACGGCAAGGTGGCCCTGATCTCGGGGGGCGCCCGGGGCATGGGCAAGTCGCATGTGCGGCACTTCGTGGCCGAGGGCGCGCGCGTGGTCTTCGGTGACGTGCTCGACGACCGGGGCACGGAGGTGGCCGGCAAGCTCGGCCCGGACCACTGCCGGTACGTGCACCACGACGTGACCAGCGAGGCGGACTGGGCGGCCGCGGTGGCCACCGCCCTGGAGGCGTTCGGCCGTCTCGACGTGCTGGTCAACAACGCCGGCGTGCTGAAGTTCGCCCGCATCGAGGAGATGCCGCTGGCCGACTTCCGGTCAATCCTCGATGTCAACGCCGTCGGCTGCTGGCTCGGCATGAAGGCGGTGATCGGGCCGATGAAGGCCGCGGGCGGCGGGTCGATCGTGAATATCTCCTCGATCGAGGGGTTCACCGGAGCCGCCGGGCTCTCGGCCTACAGCGCCAGCAAGTTCGCGGTGCGCGGCATGACCAAGGCCGCCGCGCAGGAACTCGGGCCGCTGGGCATCCGGGTGAACTCGGTGCATCCTGGCGGGGTGCTGACCAGGATGACGCTCGCTCAGGCGGAGAACGTGGACCCGGCGCAGGGCATCGCGTTCCTGGAGGCGCTGCCAATCCCCCGGTTCGCGCAGCCGGTTGAGATCTCCCGGCTCGTGGCCTTCCTCGCCTCCGACGACTCGTCCTACTCGACCGGCAGCGAGTTCGTGGCCGACGGCGGGGTCCTGTCCGGGCCCGGCTACTAGTTTTGCCCCCACCCTCTGACCACCCCACCCCACCCTCTGACCACCCCACCCCACCCCTGTACCACCCCCCTTGGCGAAGGAGCGTCGCAACGTGACCGACGGGCTGACTCTGGACGGCAAGACCGCGATCGTCACCGGCGCCGGCCAGGGCCTGGGCCGGGCCGAGGCCATCGCGCTGGCCCGGGCGGGCGCCCGGGTCGTGCTCAACGACCTGCCCGGCCCGGCCGTGCAGGACACCGCCGACGTGATCGCTGCGGGCGGCGGCCAGGCTGTGGTCTGCGCAGGCGACATCGGGGAGTGGTCCACCGGCGAGGCACTGATGGCCGCCGCGCTCGGTTCCGGCGGAAGCCTGGACATCCTGGTCAACAACGCCGGGCTGCTCCGGGACCGGATGATCTTCACGATGTCCCCCGAGGAGTGGGACCTGGTGCTGCGGGTGCACCTGCGCGGCCACTTCATGACCACCCGGCTGGCCACCGCGCACTGGCGCGAGGCTAGCAAGCAGGCGGGCGGGCCGGTCTACGCCCGGATCGTGAACACCTCGTCCGAGGCGTTCCTGCTCGGCTCCCCCGGCCAGCCCAACTACGCCGCGGCCAAGGCCGGGATCACCGCGCTTACCGTGGTCACCGCCCGCAGTTGCGCCCGCTACGGCGTGCGGGCCAACGCGATCTGCCCGCGCGCGCGGACCGACATGACCGCGGACCTGATGGGCGCCGCGCCCGATGCGGCCGTGGATCCGCTGGCGCCCGAGCACGTCACGCCGCTGGTGGTCTACCTCTCCAGCCCCGCGGCGGAAGCGATCAACGGCGAGGTGTTCGTGGTGCACGGCGGCGTGGCCGCGGTGATGGAACCGCCGCGCATCCGCACCGTGTTCCAGGCCGCCGAGCACGGCTCGGAGGACGGCATGTGGACCCTGGACGCGGTGGCGCAGGCCCTGGCGCCGCTCGCATCCGCCGACGCGCCCTCGGCCGGCTTCGCCTGCGAGGACACGCTGGCGCTGGCCGGCGAGACCATAGGCTTCCCGGCCGGCGGCTGACGGCCTAGGCCCAGAGCACCTGGCTGGCCAGCCGGGCCCCCTCGGCCATCGCGGCCAGCTTGGCCCACGTCACCTGGGGGTCGACCGCGGACGACGTGGCGAACGTGGCGAACCCGCAGTCGCTGCCCGCCAGCACGTTCTCGCGGCCGACCAGGTGCGCGTAGCGCTCGATCCGCTGGGCCACGAGTTCCGGGTGCTCCACGTAGTTGGTGGTCGAGTCGATCACGCCGGGGATGATCGCCTTGTCGTCGGGCAGCCTGACCTCGTCGAACACGACCCACTCGTGCTCGTGGCGGGGGTTGGCGCCCTCGAACGAGATCGCCGCGGGCCGGGCCTTGAGCACCTCTCCGATGATCTTGATCAGCGGGATGTCGCTGACGTGCGGGCCCTCGTAGTTGCCCCAGCACAGGTGCAGCCGCATCCGCTCGGGCGGGATGTCCCTGGTCGCGTGGTTGATCGCGGCCACCCGCCGGCCGACCTCGACCAGGAACCCTTCCTGGGTCTCGCCAAGGCCGGACACGTTCCACCCCATGGCCAGGTCCGGGCAGTCGAGTTGCAGCACCAGGCCGGCCTGGTGGATGGCGTCGTACTCGGTCTTCATCGCGTCGGCCAGGGCGCCGATGTACTCCTCGTCGCTGCCGTAAAACTGGTTGCGCTGGAAGATCGCGATGACGCCGGGAGACGCGGCCGTCATGAACGCCTCGGTCACGTCCCGGCTGGCCGCCGCCCACTTGAGGTTCTGGATGTCTGCCTGCACCAGCGCGGTGTCCCCGTAGGACACCGGCCCCACGCACACCGGGTTGGCCAGCCGCCGCGCCCGGGCCGGGTCGGTCAGCATCCGCTGCGCCCACTGCGGGAAGTCGTCGTAGTCTTTCGGCCGCAGCGCCTCGCCCGCGCCGCCGAACCCGTTCAGCCGCTCGGTCACGTAGGTCGCGTAGCTCGGCTTGCTCGCCTCGCCGTCGTTGACCACATCGATGCCCGCGTCCGTCTGGGCCTGGACCACCGCGTCGACGGCCTCGGTGAGTTCCTCCGCGCTCCGTTCGGCCGCCACGAGCGGCAGCCCCGCGGGCCGGGGCAAGCTCCCGGTATGCGTGGTCAGGATGCGCTCATTGCTTAGCCGCATGACAGCTCTCCCCCCAAACTCCTCGTGCGCCGGACGATACTCGCCCCCGCCCCACCAGCACAGGCCCAAACCGGCACCATTCGTTGGAGTCTGGCTCAGGTTGGGATCCCTTTCGGTGGCTTTCGAGAGTTCGTCAGATGACTGGTTCGCTTGGCATGAGCAGCACCCATACGACCTTGCCTCCGACGCTTCGGTACGCTCCCCAGTCCTTGCCCAGGGAATTGACCAGCAGCAAGCCCCGGCCGCTTTCGGCGTCCGGCCCGGCGTCGTGGCGGATGGGCATCGCTTCGTCGCCGTCCCACACCTGGACGAGCAGGGAAATCTGATCGCAGGCCAGCCACAGCCGCACCACCGGCGGTCCCGTGGTGGTTAACCGCCCGGACGCGCGTACCGCGTTGGTGATCAACTCCGAGACCAGCAATTCGGCGTCGTCGGCCAGGCCGGATAGACCCCATTCGCGGGACACGGAGCGGACGTGCCCACGCGCGCATGGCACCGCGGAAGGCAGCGCGGCCAGCTCCAGGTGGGTCTGCAGGGGCCAGCGCGCTCGGTCTGTGGTGGGCATCTGGCTGCGCGCTCCCATGCCTAGAACACGGTCATCTGGTACCTTCTCAGGGTGCCATCGCAGGAACACTCGTGCAAGTTTCTACAGAACTATGCAAGGTATGCATTGTGACTGCCGTCGCGGGCACTGTCAGGCAGGATGAGACCGCTCGCGTCAGATAAGAAGAGGTGCTCCTGGTGCCAGACCGGCGACCGCCGTCCGTACGCGCCCGCCAGCTAGCGGCCGAACTGCGCCGACTGCGCGACGTGGCCACGCTGACCGGCGAGGACGCGGCGCGCCGCCTAGGCTGGTCACCGTCGAAGATCTCGCGGATCGAGACCGGGCAGACCGCCCCCGCCCCAGCGGACCTGCGGCGGCTCCTCGACCTGTATGAGGTGTCCGGCACCCAGCGCGGCCGGCTCGAACAACTCGGCCAGAGCGCCGGGCAGCGCGGCTGGTGGGACGCCTACTCCGACACACTCGGCCCCGAGTACACCGCGCTGGTCGCCCTGGAAGCCGAGGCCGAAACCATCCGCTGGTACGCGCCGATGCTGGTGGCGGGACTGCTGCAGACCGAACGCTACGCCCGCGTCGTCATCAGCTCCGGGCTGCTGATCGCCCCGCCCGGTGAGGTCGAGCGCCGGGTCCAGGTGAAGATGACCCGCCAGCGCATCCTCACCGCGGACAACCCGCCCCAGTTCATCGTGGTCCTCGACGAGGCCGTCCTCCTGCGCACCGTGGGCGATGCCGACATCATGCGCGAGCAACTCGCCCACCTGGCCACGATGACAGCCCGGCCCAACATCACCGTGCAAGTGCTGCCGCTGACCGCCGGCGCCCACCCCGCGACCAGCGGCGAGTTCGCCATCCTGGCCTTTCCCGACCTGATCGCGCCCGACGTGGTGTACCTGGAGAACATGACCAGTGACCTGTACGTCGAACGCGAGGGCGAGGTCTACCGCTACGGCATGGCCTTCGACCGGCTGCGCGGACTCGCCCTGACCCCGCAGCAATCCCTTCAGCTCATCACCAGGCAAGCGGATAGCATCGAATAACCCGGACCGCAGCACACCACCGGGCCAGAAAGGAGCACAGAAATGGACACCCAGGATCTGCGCGGCGCCCAGTGGCACATCAGCAGCTACAGCGCGAACGGGGCAACCTGCGTAGAAGTCGCCCGCAACCTGTCCAGTCTCGTTGCCGTGCGTGATTCCAAGGACCGCCAAGGACCAGTACTGACCGTCACCCGCCGGGCCTGGTCAGCCTTCACCGACAGCATCAAGCACGGCGGGCTTGGTCTCTAGCTAGCCTGGCCGCCCCGCCGCCCCTGGACCCTGGCCCGCTGAGTTTCCGTGAGGACTTACGGCATCCTGACCGGGTGGAGGTCACCATCCTCGAGCGCGAAATGTACGCAGAAGGCGCTGCAGCCGACCTCCTCCGGGTAGCACCGCCGACGCTGCATTGGTGGCTGGAGGGCCGGGCCCCCCGATACCGCCCCGTCATCCGTGCTGAGCCCGCGGGCTCGCGCGTCGTCACCTGGGCCGAGTTCGTAGAGGCTGGCCTCCTGCGGTCCTACCGGCGCGCCCATGCCGTGCCACTGCGAGAGTTAAGGGACTTCATCGACAGGCTGCGCGACGAATTCCAGGTGCCATACCCGCTAGCAGACCGGCGCCCGTATGTCGGCTCCGGGCGCAGGCTGCTGATTGACCTGCAGGGACGCAGCAAACTGCACCCGGAGTTCTGCCTCGTCGCGGTCGCGAAAGGACAAGCGGTCCTGACGGCCCCAGGTGAGGAGTTTTTCGAGCGGGTCGAGTGGTCAGGCAATGAGCCAACCACGTGGCGCCCACACGACGATCCTGCATCACCGGTGAGGATCAACCCGTTGCTGCGATTTGGGAGGCCTTCGGTCAGTGGTATCTCCACCGAGGCCATTGCGGGTGAGTTGGAAGCAGGCGCATCCGCCGAGGAGGTTGCTGCGGATTTTGGTGTAGACCTTGATGCGGTGCTTTGGGCGCATAGCTATGAGCTGGCGCAACACGCGGCAGCGTGACTGCGTGACCCGTGAGCGCCAGTGCGGCGATGAGGCCGTATGAGCGCTCGATGAATGTGAGTCTGGGGCATATCCAACTACCCGGGCGCCACATTCATCGAGCGCAGGCGTCCGGATCGGCACCATCGGGCCGGCCCTCAGCCGACCTGGCGAAGCAGGGTGGCCATGTCTGAGCAGATCCATTCCTCGGCGATGAGGCCGTCGGCGATGCGGTAGAACTCGTGGCTGACGTACTCGATGGTGCGGCCGGTCGCCGCGAAGCCGAGGAAGTCGCCGGAGTGGGTGCCGCGGAACCGCAGCCGGACGGCGACCTTGTCCTGGTCGGCGAAGATGTCCTCGATGTGCGCCTGAAGGTCGGGAAAGGCACGCCTCATCATCTCGAAGCCCTGCCGCCACACCTCACGCCCGTGCTGAGGCTCGGGCAGCTCAGCGAGGTTGATGACAAAGTCCGGGGCCATGCGTGTCATGCACTCGTCAGCGTCGCCGGCGTTAAAGGCCCGCAATCCGGCGCGCACCAGGTCAACGTTCGCGGCGGGCGAGGTGATCTGCGACGTCATCGTGCTCTCCCATCTCTCTAGGAGGCTCTGCGGCACGGTGGGCCGAGGACCCGCCGCGCAGAAAGTGAATATGGTTCATCATGTACTACGGTAACCATATGAGCGCTGACCGGTGGCAGGCAACTCTTGGCAGGATCCTTGAACTGACGGTGCTTCTCAGCCGGGACTCGGCCGAGAGCCTCGCCCGCGAGGGCCTGACCGAGTCGCGGGCGCATCTTTTGTGGGAGCTTCAGCAGCGCGGACCGTGCACCCAGGCCACGCTGGCTGCCGACTTGCACATCACGCCCCGCGCCGTCACCGCGCTGGTCGACGGTCTGGTGGACACCGGGTTCGTGACCCGCGAACCGCATCCCTCCGACCGCCGCGCGACACTAGTCACCTTCACCGAACGGGGGCACACGACTGCCCAGGCGCTCCTTGACAGTTACTGCCGTCTCGCGCGTCAGCTATTCGCCGACCTGCCCGATGCTGTCTTCGACGGCTTCGACGCCGGCTTGCTCCACGTGCTCACCCAGTTCCGCGGCGTCCTGGCCGCACGAGACCCGGGTCCCGCCCCGCTTCGATGAAAGCGAGACTGGGGCACATCCAACTGCCCTGGCGCCGCATCCATCGGGCGCCGGGGGCGCCCGGGGGTCAAGGCGACGCGGCGCGGCTACATCATTTCGTCGGTGAAGGGGAGCATGACGGTCTTGAGCTCGGTGTAGGACTCGATCGCGGTGCGGCCGCCCTCGCGGCCGAGGCCGGACTGGTTGTAGCCGCCGAACTCGGCGTTCGGCTCGAGCTGGTAGCCGTTGATGCCGACCGTGCCGGCCCTGATGGCCTTGGCCATCCGGATCGCGCGCTTGATGTCGCTGGTCCAGACCGTGGCCGCGAGGCCGTACTGGGTGTCGTTGGCGATCCGGATGGCCTCTTGCTCGTCGCTGAACGGGATCACCGCGAGGACCGGACCGAAGACCTCTTCGCGGGCGATGGTCATGTCGTTGGTCACGTCGGTGAACAGCGTGGGCGCGACGAAGTTGCCCGCCGCCAGTTCGCCTTCGGCGCGGGAGCCGCCGAAGACCAGCCGGGCGCCGTCTTCCTGGCCCTTCTCGATCAGTCCGAGCACCCGGTCCAGCTGCCGGGAGTTGATCAACGGCGAGGAGGTGACGGCGGGGTCGAACGGGTTGCCGTAGCTGACCATGCCGCCGATCATCTCGGCCATGCCGAGGAACTCATCGGCCACGTCCCGGTGGACCAGCGCGCGGGTCTGGGCCAGGCAGACCTGGCCGGACAGGCCCAGGGTGACCGTGCCCATCGTGATCGCGGCGGCCGAGCCCACGTCGGCGTCGGCGAAGACCAGGGCCGGGCTCTTGCCGCCGAGTTCCAGGCTGACCCGCTTGAACCCGTTGGCCGAGGCCTCGACGATCTTGCGGCCGATGGCGCGGCTGCCGGTGAACGAGAGCTTGTTGACCATCGGGTGGTTGATCAGCGCGTCGCCGGTCGGCTCGCCAGGTCCGGTGACCACGTTGATGACCCCGGCCGGGACCCCGGCCTCCTCGACGAGCTTGACCAGGCGCAGGACCGAGAACGTCGCGTACTCCGAGGGCTTGAGCACGATCGTGCAGCCCGCGGCCAGGGCCGGGGCGAGCTTCTGCGCGGTCAGCAGCAGCGGGGCGTTCCACGGGACGATCGCGCCGACCACGCCGACCGGCTCGCGCAGCGTCATGGTCAGGTGGTCGCCGCCCTGGTACGGCGGCAGGGTCTCGCCGGCCAGCTTGTCCACCCAGCCCGCGTGGTAGTCGAACACGTCGCCGACCATCGACGACGACATCCCGTAGACGCCGCCGAACGTGAGCGGCACGCTGTTGTCGAGGGCCTGCAGCTTCAGCAGTTCGTCACCGTGCTCGCGAACCAGGTCGGCGATGCGGCGCAGCACCCGGATCCGCTCGCCCGCCCGCAGCCGCGGCCACGGGCCCTCGTCAAACGCCCGGCGCGCCGCGCGCACGGCGAGGTCCACGTCGGCGGCGGACGCGATCGGGAAGGAGGCGACGTCCTCGCCGGTCGCGGGGTGCGAGTGGGTCCAGGTCTGCCCGTCCTGGCCCCCGGTCCACTTCCCGTCGATCAGCAAGAGACCGTCGGCCAGGCCGACCTCGTCGCGATGCGGCTTGATCGATGCGACCATGACGGAACTCCCCTAATAGAACACGTTCTAGTCTCTGGGAGCGTACACCGAACGCTGCACTGCCGCCAGGAACGCCGGGGCCTCCCCGCCGCCGTGCAGGGCCAGGGTCGCGCCGCTGATGTAGGACGCCTGCGGCGAGGCCAGGAACAGGCACGCGCCCGCGATATCCTCCGGCGTCGCCATCCGGCGCAGCGGCACGGTCGCGGCCACGGCCGCCATCTCGGCGGCGTCGCCGTAGTGCGTGCCCGCCGCCTCGGTCGCCACGAAGCCCGGCACCACACTGTTCACCCGGACCTTCGGCCCCCACTCGATCGCGAGCGTGGTGGCCAGGTGGTGCAGGCCCGCCTTGGCCGCCCCGTAGGCCGCGGTGCCGGGCGACGGCCGCGTGCCGCTCACGCTGCCGATCAGGATGATCGACCCGCCATCGGGCTGGTCCCGCATGACGGCGTTAGCGCTCTGCGCCACGTGCAGCGGAGCGACCAGGTTCAGTTCGATGATCCTGGCGTGGAACCTCGGTGAGGCTGTGGCCGCCGCGGCCTGCGGGGAGCCGCCCGCGTTGCTGATCACCACGTCCACCCGGCCGAACAGGTCCATGCCCGCCGCGATCAGCCGCCCGGCCTGCTCCGGGTCCCGCACGTCCGCCCGGAAGAACGCCGCGGTCCGCCCGTCCGCGGCCGGCAGGCCGCCCGGCTTACCAGGCTCGGCGGGATCGGTGCGGCCGCAGACCAGGACCTGCGCGCCCGCCCGCAGGAATTCCCGGGCGAGGCCCGCCCCGATCCCCCTCGTCCCGCCGGTGATGACCACCGCCTGACCTGCGTACCCTGCTACCTGGCCCGCGTCATCGACACCGTCCATGAGCCTCATGTTAGGCTCCGAAGCAAGCGCTAGGTCAAAGGAATGGCGATGGGAATCCAGCTGCGGAGCGGGGACGGCGTCGCCGAGATCGTCATTGACTTCCCCCCCGTCAACGCCCTGCCCACGCAGGGCTGGTTCGACCTCGCTGACACGCTGGCCTCGGCGGGCGCCGACCCGGCCGTGCGGGTGGTCGTGCTCGCCGCCGAGGGCCGCGGCTTCTGCGCGGGCGTGGACATCAAGCAGATGCAGCAGACGCCCGGGCACGAGGCGCTGATCGGAGCCAACCGCGGCTGCTTCGCCGCGTTCGCCGCAGTCTACGAGTGCCCGGTCCCGGTGATCGCGGCCGTGCACGGCTTCTGCCTCGGCGGCGGCATCGGACTGGCCGGCAACGCCGATATCGTGATCGCCGCGGACGACGCGACGTTCGGGCTGCCCGAGGTCGACCGGGGCGCGCTGGGCGCGGCGACCCACCTGGCCCGGCTGGTGCCGCAGCACCTGATGCGGGCCATGGTCTACACCTGCCAGACCGTGTCGGCCCAGCAACTCCTGAGCTTCGGCTCGGTGCTGGAGGTCGTGCCGCGACCGGAGTTGCGGCCCGCGGCCCGGAAGGTCGCCGACAGCATCGCGGCCAAGAACCCGGCGGTCATCCGGCTGGCCAAGCAGTCGCTGAACGGCATTGACCCGGTCGACGTCAAGCGCAGCTACCGGTACGAGCAGGGGTTCACGTTCGAGCTCAACCTGACCGGCGTCTCCGACGAGGCGCGCCAGGCATTCCTGGACGGGCGTTCGTGACCGACAAGGTGATGAGCACCGCCGGCGTGGTCGGCGAGCTGCGCTCGGGCATGACGATCGGGATCGGCGGCTGGGGTTCCCGGCGCAAGCCGATGGCCCTGGTCCGGGCCATCCTCCGCTCGGACCTGACCGACCTGACGATCGTCTCCTACGGCGGACCCGACGTCGGGCTGCTGCTGGCCGCGGGCCGGGTCCGGCGGCTCGTGGCCGGCTTCGTCACCCTGGACACGATCGCGCTCGAACCGCACTTCCGGCGGGCCCGCCAGGACGGCGCGATCGAGCTGACGGAGCTGGACGAGGGCATGCTGCACTGGGGCCTGCTCGCGGCCGCGCACCGGCTGCCGTTCCTGCCGATCCGGGCCGGCCTCGGCTCCGACGTGCTGCGGGTCAACCCCGACCTGCGCACGGTGCGGTCCCCGTACGACGACGGCGAGGAGCTGACCGCCATGCCGGCGCTGCGGCTGGACGTGGCCCTGGTCCACCTCAACCGGGCTGACCAAGGCGGCAACGGCCAGTACCTCGGTCCGGACCCGTACTTCGACGACCTGTTCTGCCAGGCCGCCGACCAGAGCTTCCTGTCCTGCGAGCGGATCGTGCCCACCGCGGACCTGCTGGCCGCCGGACCGGTGCAGAGCCTGCTGGTCAACCGCACGATGGTCGACGGCGTGGTGGAGACGCCCGGCGGCGCGCACTTCACCAGTTGTGTCCCTGATTACGCACGTGACGAGTCATTCCAGAGGCTTTACGCGGCAGCCGCGGCCAGCCCCGAGTCCTGGCCGGAATTCGAGCAGCGGTACCTATCGGGCGACGAGGCGGCGTACCAGGACGCGGTCCGGCAATTCCGGGAATCCGCTGACGCGCAGCCGGCGGCCCGCGCATGAGCGGCGCCGAGCCGACCCGGGCCGAGGTCTGCGTGGTGGCCTGCGCCGAGGCGTGGCGGGGTGACGGCGCGATCCTGGCCAGCCCGATGGGGCTGATCCCGACGCTCGGCGCCCGGCTCGCGCAGCTCACGTTCGCCTCTGACCTGGTGCTGTCCGACGGCGAGGCCTATCTGCTCGCTCCGGCGCAAGCCCAGTCCGGCACGGACGGCGCGGACGGCAAGGACGGCGCGGACGATCGCGTGATCGAGGGCTGGCTGCCCTACCGGTCGGTGTTCACCATGGTGGCCAGCGGACGCCGGCACGTGATGATGGGCGCGGCCCAGATCGACCGGCACGGGAACCAGAACATCTCCTGCATCGGCGACTGGGCGCTGCCGA
>DATAVV010000123.1:0-2195 GCA_036267555.1 Streptosporangiaceae bacterium
CTCGGCGCAGCGGCGCAAGATGGCCACGGTCGGCTCGTCCGGCCAGTCGTTGAGGATGCTCTTGAGCAGGTAGAGGTCGGCGCCGGCGGGCAGCGGGTCGAAGAAGCTCTGCCCGGCGAGCGTGACGCGATCCGCGACGCCCTCGATGATCTGCCCGGCCCGGGCCACCGTGCCGGGCAGGTCGACCAGGATGCCGCGGGCCGCCGGGTGGCGTTTCAGCAGCGCGGTCAGCAGGGCCCCGGTGCCGCCGCCGACGTCGACGACGGTGCGGATGGTCTCCCAGCCGCGGCTGAGCTCGACGTCGTAGTCGGGCACGCCGTGCCCGGCCGGCCCCATGAGCGCGTCGAACTCGGCCGCGAGCTTTGGGTGAGCGGCCAGGTCTTCCCAGAAGGGGCGGCCGAAGACCCGCTGGTAGGCCGGCTGGCCGGTGCGCACGTAGTCGAGCAGCGTCCCCCAGGTGTCCGACATCCGGCCGCCGATCCCATCCAGATCAACGAACGGGGTAGCCGCGAGCCTCGCTGCGGGCGCGTTCACGGCGAACTTCCCGGGCGACGGCTCGGTAAAGACGCCCTTCGCGACCAGGTGACCGAGGACGGCGTGCAGGGCGCCGGGGTCGCACTTCGCCGCGTTGGCCAGGCCGGCGATTTCGTCGTGGCCGTCCGTGATGTGCCCGGCCAGGTGCAGCGTGGCGGCTACCCGCAGGCACCACGGCGTGGCCAGGTCGAGCAGGCCCTCTAGATCGACGTCGTCGTGGTCTTCTACCATCGGTGAGATGCCCTCCGTAAGTTCCTGGGCCGGTGTTCCCGGCTTGCCCGCGGCTCCGATCCTGGCAGCCGGCGACGGCCAGGGTCTTGGCGAAAAGGGACACGGGCCGTGACCGTGGTGACCCGGCGCCCGGCCGGCCCGCTCGGCGAGCTGGTCACGGCGGTCACATACCGGGCGGGTGAGCAGCCGCGGACGTCGGTCGAGAAGATTCTGCCCGGTCCGGAGACGGGGCTGTGGGTGAACCTGAACCGGGACGCGTTCCGCTCGTTCGGTTCGTCCAGTTTGTCCAGTTCGTCCGGGGAGGGCCGCCAGGTTCCGGGGGCGATGGTCTCCGGGCCGGCCAGCCGGGCGACGGTGATCGAGTTCGAGGAAGGGCACGGGCACGTGGCCGTGTCCTTCGCGCTCGGGGCGGCCTCCTGCTTTCTCGGCGTGCCGGTGTCCGCGCTGCGCGATGACCTGGTGCCGTTGCCGGAACTGTGGGGGCGCACGGGAGCCTGCCTGCGGGAACGGCTGCTCGAGACGGCTACTCCCGGCGCCGCGCTGGCGGTGATGGAAGAGGCTCTTCTTTATGCGATGGTTCCTTCCGGGCCTGATCCTGCGGTCATCGCGGCGGCCGGGGCGCTTGACCGCGGAGTGGCGGTGGGCGAGGTGGCCGCCTGGCTCGGGCTGCTCCCCCGGACCCTGCGGCGGCGGTTCACCGCGCAGGTGGGGCTCACGCCCAAGCGCTTCGCCCGGATCCAGCGGCTCAAGCGCGTGGTCCGGGACCTGGACGGGCACAGTTCGGCCGACTGGGCCGCGGTGGCCATCCGCCACGGGTACGCCGACCAGCCGCATCTGGCTGGTGAGTTCCGCGAGCTCGCCGGGGTCACGCCGACCGCTTACCTGCGGTCGCGGGTTAATGGTCCCAACCATCTGAGGTTTTCCGAGGGTTCCGAGGTGTGATGTACGCGCATAGGATCACCGGCTTCAACGGTCCCGGCGACGTGGTGTGGGAGGCCGCCCCGGAACCAGCTCTCGAGACGGGCGTGCTCGTGGACGTGGTCGCCGCGGGGGTGTCGTTCGCCGACCTCCTGCAGACCCGGGGGCAGTACCAGATGAAGGTGCCCGTTCCGTATGTACCGGGCATGGACGCGGCCGGGGTGGTGCGGTCGGCCGTGCCCGGCTCGGGGCTGTTCCCGGGGCAGCGGGTGGTGGTGCTGCTGTCTCACGGCTGCTGGCAGGAGGTTGTCAGCGCTCCGGCCGAACGAGTCTTGCCGCTGCCGGACGGGATGGGCTTCGAGACGGGCGTGGCGGCCTGCCTCAACTACCTGACCGTGCTGTTCGCGCTGGTCCGGCGGGGGCAGGCGGCGGCGGGCGAGACGCTGCTGGTGCACGGCGCGGCGGGCGGCGTCGGGATCGCGGCCATCCAGCTGGGGCGGGCGCTGGGGCTG
>DATAVV010000124.1:0-1957 GCA_036267555.1 Streptosporangiaceae bacterium
GTCCCCGCCGATCAGGATCAGCAGCGTCTCGTGGATGAGCGAGAGCTGGTCCAGCCGGTCGCCGTCGATCTCGGCGTTCACCAGCGCGCCGACCAGGTCGCCGTCCGCGCCGGTCCGGCGCCGGCCGTCCAGTACCGGTTCCATGTAGGCGGTGTACTCGGTGAAGGCCTGGGCCGCGGCCTCGATGGCGTCCGGCTCCAGGCTGCCCTGCGAGCCGAGCATGTCCTCGGACCAGCGCAGCAGGTCGGCCCGGTCTTCGCGGGCCACGCCCAGCATGTCGCCGATCACGGCCAGCGGCAGCGGCGCGGCCAGGTCCCGGACGAAGTCGCAGGACCCCTGCTCGCACACCTGGTCAATGACGTCGTCACAGACCCCCCGGACCTGACCCTCCATGGCCCGCACCCGGCGCGGGGTGAACCCCGCGCTGACCAGGCGGCGCCGCCTGACGTGCTCGGGGTCGTCAAAGTCGATCATCATCGGGAGCGCGGGGAACTTGGGCCGGATGCCGCCCGCGCTGGAGAACGTGCCCGGGTCGGTGCCCGCGGCCTTCACGTCGTCGTAGCGGGCCAGCGCCCACAGGTCGTTCGCGTCGTCGTGGAAAACCGGGGCCTGGCGGCGCATCCAGGCGAACGCCGGATACGGATCGTCGCCGAAGAACGGGCCGCTCATCAGGTCAATGCTGAGTTCGGGCGGAACCGGGGTCATGCGCTCATGGTAGAACACGTTACAGTTTTGGCCAGATGGCGAGCGAGCCCGCTGCGCCCGTGAGGGGAGCCGGAATGGCCGGTGATCTGGAAGCTGACGTGGTCATCGTCGGGTTTGGCGCGGCCGGAGCCTGCGCGGCGCTGGAGGCCGCGGCATCCGGGGCCGACGTGCTGATCCTCGACCGGTTCACCGGGGGCGGCGCGACCGCGCTGTCCGGCGGCATCGTGTACGCGGGCGGGGGCACGCCCCAGCAGCGCGAGGCCGGCGTGCCCGACTCGGTCGACGCCATGGTCCGCTACCTGAGCCTGGAGGTGGCCGACTCGGTGTCACCGGCGACGCTGCGCGAGTTCTGCGCGGGCAGCGCCGACATGATCACCTGGCTGGGCCGCCACGGCGTGCCGTTCGAGGGCAGCCTCTGCCCGGAGAAGACCTCGTACCCGACCAACCGGCACTACCTGTACTACTCGGGCAGCGAGTTGTCGTTCGCGGGCAGGGCCGAGCCGGCCCCTCGCGGCCACCGCGCGGTCGGCAAGGGCACCTCGGGCAAGGTGCTTTACGCGGCGCTGGCCGCGGCCGTCCGGTCCGCCGGCGTGCGGGTCGTACCGCAGACCCGGGTGACCGCCCTGGTGACCGACGACGGCGGCCGCGTCACCGGGGTCGAGTGCCGCAGCATGCGCGGCGCTCCAGGCTTGGCGCGCGCGGCCCACCGGGCGCTGAGCCGGCTTGGCCGCAAGCCCTACCTGTATGCGGGCGGCCTCGGCCGCCGCTTCTACCAGCCGGTGACCTGGCTGGAGCGGCGCTACGCGCGGCCACTGCAGGTGCACGCCAGGCGCGGGGTGGTGCTCGCGGCCGGCGGGTTCGTGGCCAACCGGGCCATGATGCGCGAGCACGCGCCGGCCTTCCGGGGCGGCCTGGCCCTGGGCACGCCGGGTGACGACGGCAGCGGGATCGCGCTGGGCGTCACCGCCGGCGGAGCGACCCGGTTCCTGGACCGCGTTTCGTGCTGGCGCTTCATCACCCCGCCTGTGTCGTTCCTGCGCGGCGTTCTGGTGGACCGGGCCGGCCAGCGGGTCTGCGACGAGTCCCGCTACGGCGCCGCGATCGGCGAGGCCATGGTGCGCGACCACGACCGGCGCGCCTGGCTGCTGCTGGACCAGCCACTGGTCGCCGCGTCCTGGCGGCAACTGCGCGGCCACACCCTGTGGTTCCAGCTTCTGCAGGCCGTCTACCTGCTGACCCGGGCCCGGGTCAG
>DATAVV010000125.1:0-4361 GCA_036267555.1 Streptosporangiaceae bacterium
GACCGTGGTGCCGAACGACTTGCCGAGGAACGGGCCGAGCGGCGCCGACTCCCACATCTGGATGTCGCGCGCGGACCAGTCGTTGACCAGGCACACGCCGAACACGTGCTCGGCGAAGCGGCCGACCGTGACCGGTTCGCCGACGATGCTCTCCACGCCGATCACGAAGCCGAGTTCGGCTTCGAAGTCGAGCCTGGCCGACGGCCCGAACACCGGCGCGTCGTCCGGGTCGGGCCGGGACTGGCCGTAGGGGCGGCGCACCGGGGTGCCGGACACGATCACCGTGCCCGCGCGGCCGTGATAGCCGATCGGCAGGTGCCGCCAGTTCGGGGTCAGCGCCCGGCCGCCGGGCCGGAATATCTGGCCGACGTTGGTGGCGTGGTGCTCGGACGCGTAGAAGTCGACGTAGTCGGCGACGGCGAACGGCAGGTGCATGGTCGCCTGCGCGGCGGGCACCAGCAGGTCCTCGATCGCCTCGCGGTATTCGTCGCTGGAAAGCCAGGTCGTGACCGCGGCGCGGATCTGGGCCCAGGCCATGTCGCCGGCGTCCAGGAACGTGTTGAGGTAGCCGGCGCTGAACAGGTCCGCCCGCCCGGCGGCCAGCCGGTACGTCGCGGCGGACAGGTCGAGCACCCGGTCGCCGATCGCGACCCCGGTACGCGGCTCGGTCGGCCGGTCCCCGGTGGTGAACGTGCCGTACGGCAGGGTCTGCAGTCCGAACGGATGGTCCGGAGCGACCCCGAGCCAGCCCGCCGCCTGGATCCCCGCCATCCGTCCTCCTCCAGGTCCGCGTGGCCGAAGACGCTGACGCTATCAGTTCGGCCGGCGCGGGCGGCCCGCGGTTACAGCAGGTATCCGGTTAAGGTGGCGGCCCGCTGGCCCACGTACTGCGCGAACACGACGGTATTCCCCAGGTAATGACCGGTGGCCTGATCGAATTGGCCACCGCAGGTGATAAGCCGCAGCGACGGCCAGCTCGTGTAGTCGTAGATGGCTCCAGCCGGGAAACCGGTCTTCAGGTACATGGCCGCCGAGTACACCCTGAACAACCCCACGCGCCCGTCTTTCAGCGTGATGTAGATGGAGTCGCCGGGGCGAAGCTCGCCCAGGTAATAGAAAACGGCGGGCCCGGTGGCGTGCGCGTCAACATGGCCGTAAACGACCGCCGCGCCTGGCGCGCCGGGTGTCGGTCCTTTGTCGTACCAACTGGTGAGGAACGGCGTGCTCAGCGACGGCACGGCGACGTCTCCGTCGCGGTCGAGCCCGAGCGCGATTGTCCGGGCCCGCACCTTGATCGCGGGAATGGAGATCGAGACCGGGGCGGACCGCGGCATGGGCGTGGCCTCGTACCCGTCGACCTCAGCCGCCGGCGGCGCCCGGCCGGCCGCCTGGTCCTTGGCGACCCGCCCGTCCAGGTGCGGCGCTTCCCAGCCGGGCGGCTGGGGCGGCGGCGACCAGCGGAGCGTGTGGCTTCCGGTGAACGACAGCGCGATGCCCGCCGCGATGACGGCCGCCGCGATCGCGCCGATCAGCTTGGTCATGCCGGGCGCGGCGGTCAGTTGCCCGACCGGTGCCGCCGCAGCAGCACGCCGCCCACGATCGCGCCGAGGCCGAGCAGGACAAAGCCCGCGTTCGTGAGCATGCCGTTGGTCGCGGTGGCCGTGGTGCCGTCCCCGGTGACCGGCGCCGGGGTCGGGACCTGGTTCACCGTCAGTGTCGCCGAGGCGGTGACCCCGTTGGAGCAGACGATGTCCGGGTTGTAGGTGCCCGGCGAAAGGCTGGTCGGCAGGACGACGGTGGTGACGAACTCATTGGTCTGCCCGCCCGATTGCATGGGCACCTGCGCGGCCAGCCCCAGGGAGGACCCCTCCAGCGTCGCCGAGGTGGCGGGCCCGGGCGTCATCTGCGAGCCGCAGTTGACCTGGAATGTCGTTGAGGTACCTGGTGCGGACGGATTCGGGAAAATGTTGACGGTCTGGCCGCCGCCGCCGGCGAGCGCACTCGAGGCGCTGCCCGCGAGGACCGCCGCGACGAGCCCCGCGACCACGGCCGCGGACCTGACTTGGCGCATTGTGAACTTCCCCCCGGTGAGCTACAGGAATATCCTCCTATAGTTCCTTGCGAGTACCCGGAGGCCTAGCCGGCAAACGCATACGAGTTTCGGCTAAAGCGTAATTGAGACCGACCGGGCACATGAGCCCTGGTTTTTCCTTTAACGCGGCGAACAGCCGACTCAATAAACGCCTTGACGGGTGTTTCTTTATGGTTATTTGGCCGGGCGGGCCGGGCATGACGCGCGGCCCCGGCTGGCGCGGCGCCGAAGATGTACCCGCCGCACGGCCCGCGCACGCGCCCCGGCGGGAACCGGCCCGGCGGCTGGCCACGGCCCAAGAGGTGTCACGTAATGTAACGACAAAATTGGCCGAGAACTGATTTTGCCGTCTTGACATGGGCGAACGGGTGGTTTCAAGCTTAGGCCCGTGAATCTGGCATGACGGGCGTCACCGGACGTTATCCGCGACGCGCCAGACCGATCACCGGCTGCGGGGACAGCCGATCCCATCGAGCAGGACTGACATGAAGCCAAGGAGGGCTTACATGAGTCTGTTCCGCCGCCCGATACGGGCCGGCGCCGTCGCTGTCGTGGGTGTGGCCATGATCGCGGCCACCGGCGCGTTCGGCGCGTCTGTCGCCATGGCCGCGGCGCCATCGTCGTCGCCGCGATTCGTGGCCATGAAGGGCAGCGTGCCCGCGACCACCGACGCCAAGACCGGCGCGTACCAGAGTTCGAGGATGTCGGTCGAGGTGGTGCTGGCGCCGAGTCACCAGGCGCAGCTGAACGCGCAACTGGCGGCCGTCTACAACCGCAACAGCCCGGACTACCAGCGCTGGCTGTCCAAGGGACAGTTCGCCGCCCGGTACGCGCCGTCCGCGGCCACACGGTCCGCGGTGGCCAGCTACCTGCGGTCCAGCGGCCTGAAGGTCACGTTCGCTTCGCCGTTCCTGGTGCGCGCAACCGGATCGAGCCGGCAGGTGACCGCCGCGTTCCGGACCACGCTGAGCACCTACCGCGGCCGTCACGGCGTGACGTACTTCTCCAACTCCGCGGCCGTGCGGCTGCCGAGCACGCTGGTGAGCGGTGTGGCCGGAGTGGTCGGGCTGACCAACACGGCGCGCACGCACGCGATGGTGCAGCGCGCGGCCGGGGCGACCCGCCCGGCGGGCAAGGCGGCCGCGTCGTCGGCGTCGGCCAGTTGCGAGACCGGTTACCCGACGGCGCAGGACTTCTTCAACCTGGTCAACAACGGGACCGGCTTCGCGTTCGGCTACGGCGGCGGCCCGGGCTGCAGCGGCCTGACGCCGTCGCAGACCAATTCGCTCTACGGTGCCCCCAACGTCGGGGCGCGCGGCAAGGGCGCGGGCGTGACCGAGGCGGTGTTCGAGCTCTCGGCCTACCAGGAGTCCGACATCGACACCTACGCGCACCAGTTCTTCGGGGCGGGCTACAACCCGCCGCTGGAGAACGTGACCGTGGACGGCGGCCCGCTGAACCCGGTCTGCCCGGCCGGCGACACCTGCCCGGCGTCGATCGAGGGCTACGCCGGTGACATCGAGGTCGACGCCGACATCGAGCAGCAGATCGCCGTGGCGCCCGACGTCTCGCACCTCATCGTGTACAACGCGCCCAACGACTTCACCGGGCAAACCGAGCTCGACGAGTACACGGCGATCGCCAACGCCGACACCGCGTCCGTGGTCAGCTCGAGCTGGGCCGAGTGCGAGAACGACGCGGGTGCCCCCCTGGTCCAGGCCGAGAACACGATCTTCGAGCAGATGGCCCTGCAGGGCCAGAGCATGTTCTCGTCCGCGGGCGACACCGGTGCGTTCGAGTGCATCCGCTCGGACGGGACGACGATCCCCAACGTGCTCGACCCGTCCAGCCAGCCGTGGGTGACCGCGGTCGGCGGCACCTCGTTCGAGAGCGACAATCCCGGCACCAGCGCGCACCCGGCCTACCCGGCCGGCGTGGAGAGTGTCTGGAACGTCGACAACCTGTGCAACTCGAGCGCTAACGAGGGCGGCACGTCCGCGAACCCGCTGTCCGGGTTCTTCTGGTGCGGCGAGGTCGGCGCCGGCGGCGGCGGGAACAGCCAGTTCTGGGGCCGGCCGTTCTACCAGCGCGGCCCGGGCGTCACCAGCAAGTACTCCACGACCGGCAACGGCACCACCCAGTGCTCGCTGGCCAAGCAGGGCACGCCCTGCCGCGAGACGCCCGACATCTCGGCCAACGCCGACGAGTACACGCCGTACGCGGAGTTCTGCACCGGCAGCGCGGCCACGCCGAACAGCGTGTGCGCGAC
>DATAVV010000126.1:0-15867 GCA_036267555.1 Streptosporangiaceae bacterium
GATCGCTTACCCGACGGACTCCTGCTACGCGCTCGGCTGCCAGCTCGGCAACACCGACGGCATCATGAGGATCAGATCGATCCGCCACCTCGATGACCGGCACCACCTCACCCTGGTGTGCCAGAACTTCGCCCAGCTCGGGCAGTTCGTGCACATCGACAACACGGTATTCCGGGCCGTCAAGGCAGCAACCCCGGGCAGTTACACCTTCATCCTGCCCGCGACCAGGGAGGTACCGCGCCGGCTGCAGCGCCCGGGAAAGAAGACCGTCGGGGTGCGGATCCCCCGGCACGTGGTGGCCCAGGCGCTGCTCGCCGAACTCGGTGAGCCGCTCGTCTCGACCACCCTGGTGCTGCCTGGCCAGGACGAGCCCATGACCGAGGGGTGGCAGATCGACGCCGAGCTCGGCCACGCCGTGGATGCGGTGATCGACTCCGGCGACTGCGGCACAGAGCCGACAACGGTCATCGACTACTCCCAGGACAAGCCCGAGATCCTGCGGCGCGGAGCAGGTGCCACGTCCGGGTTTGAGTGAACCGCGGCCCGCGAGACTGCCTTTTCGGCCGGGCCACAGGACGCCGCAGGAAACTACTCGCGGCATGAGCGGACGTCGCTAGACGGGCTTGGTGTTGCGCCCGATGCGTGCAGCGGGTTGCTTGAACCGGACATGGCTGCGTCTCTGGGTGCGCGGGCCGGACAGCATGTAGCATGCGCGCCCGGCGCGGCATGAGGTTTGTTGCGCAGGGGCTGATGCCAGGCAAATCGGCTGGCGTCCATCTGCGTTCAGGCTGGCAGGCAACGTCGGCAAGAGGTACGCATCGATGGCGTCGGTGCTGCATGTGGTGAGAGAGCGGCTCTGCACTTGCTTGAAGCGAAGGCGATTCGCATCTGCCCTCTCGGCATTGCGGGCCTTGAGCGGTGACGCTTACGCGGACGTCTGTCGCAGGCCATCGGTCCTGATCGCTGAGAGTGGCCACATCCTCGTCAGCGAAGCGGGGTTTCTCATTCCTGGCTGGCGCGCTCCTCGCGAGTCCTGCCGATTTGCTGGCCGATGGCCTCACCCCATCCTGGCCGATCCGGGTCGGGGCGTGCCTCGCCGGCCGCTTCCCGCGGCGCGACCTCCGTCTGTGCCTTGGCCGTCGTGCTCTTCTCCTTAAGAAGTTCGGCCGCCGCCTTCTCGTGATTCTTCTTAACCCTGCGGTGAAAGAGACCCATGGCGTCATTGTAGACGGGCAACCTGGAGATTTACGGATTTCTTAGCGTAAATGGTATGTTTCATGCGCTGCCCAGCGCATGACCGGATAGTGCCTGTGAGATGGCGGGACCCTTTACCGGCCTGGTTTGAGAGGATAAACGCGATCGGCGGCGGCCGGAACGGGCTTAAGTTCTGGTGCCGTGCCTACTGCGGAGGATGTGGCGATGCGAGCGGTCTGGATCACTAGGCATGCCGGGCCCGAGGCCCTGGAGGTGCGGGAAACGGCCGATCCTGAACCCGGCCCGGGCCAGGTCCGCATTCGTGTCTGCGCCGCTGGCCTGAACTTTGCAGAGGTGATGGCCGCACAGGGGCTATATCCCGATGCCCCCAAGCCGCCATGCGTCGTCGGCTATGAGGTGGCCGGGGTGATCGACGCGGCCGGTGAAGGTACCCAAGGCCACGCGGCAGGCCAGCGGGTGTTGGCTCTGACACATTTCGGAGGACACGCGGATGTGGTCTGCGTGCCCACCGAGCAGGTGCTGCCGATGCCGGACGCGATGAACTTCGAGGAAGCCGCCGCGATACCGGTCAACTACCTCACCGCCTACCACATGCTGTTCCGCGTCGCGAACGTCCGGCCCGGCGAGCGAGTGCTGGTGCATATGGCCGCCGGCGGGGTCGGGACCGCGGTGCTGCAACTATGCCGCACTGTGGACAATCTGGAAGTTTTCGGCACGGCCTCGGCCGCCAAACACGACGTGCTTAAGGCCGAAGGCTGCGCGCACCCTATCGACTACCACGCCACCGACTATGCCGCCGAGGTCGCCCGGCTGACCGGAAGCGAGGGCGTGGACATCGTGCTGGACCCGCTCGGCGGCCATGACTGGCGCAAAGGGCTGAAGCTACTCCGCCCGTGCGGCCGGCTGGTCGCCTACGGGTTCGCCAACCTGGCCAGCGGGCAGCGACGCCGCCCGGCCCGTCTGGTCTCCCAGATGGCTGGCATACCGCTGCTGACACCGCTCGGGCTGATGAACCACAACCGGACCATCAGCGGCGTCAACGTCGGCCACCTGTGGGGGCAAGTCGCCATCCTCCGCGAAGAACTCCAAGCCGTTCTCACCCTGTGGGACAAGGGCAGCGTCAAGCCGCTCATCGACAGGACCTACACCTTCACCGAAGCAGCAGCAGCCCACCGCCGGCTCCTGCAACACCAGAACACCGGCAAGGTCGTGCTCAAACCCTGACCGTCTCCAGAACAGCAAGGATCGGCGACCGCTCCATCAGCGGCATGACAGTGTGCTGGGTGGGTTCAGTCAAGCGGCCACGGCCAGTGGATTCCGCCGCCGGCACCGTCGTCCACGAACTGGTGGCCGGGTCGAAGATGGCGCCCCCTCGGGCTGGATCACTATCATCCGCGTGCCGGTCCACACGATCGCCTGCCGGAAGTCGGGCCGCAGCGGGGCGGCCGGCAGCATCGCCCAGGTCCGGCTGGCCGGATCGTAACTCGCCCCGTCCATGAGCGGGGCCGAGCCGTTCCCGCCGCCCCAGAACAGCGCCCTGGTCCCGGTCCACACGGCAAAGGCGGTGTAACGGGACTGTGACCACCCGAGTGCTCGCGGGGGCTCCGTCGGCCACCCGGCTGGAGTTCCGGCTGCCGGGCGCCGACGTGAACCCCTATCTCGCGCTGGCCGGGCTGCTCGCCTCCGTCAGCGACGGGATCGAGCCCATTCGCGGCCGGAACGTTCGGGAAGAACGTTGTGAGCCACTACCACGCCGTGGCCACGTTCGAATGGAACGACTTCCAGCGCTCGGTCACCGACTGGGAACGAACGCGATATCTCGACGTAATCTGACCGCGCTGAACGCTCAGGAACGCCGGCATTCAGACCCTCCAGAAGAATGTTTAACGCGGCGCGGCCGCCCGTCAGTCGTCCACCAGCCGGATCGCCTGGGTGGGGCAGTACGCCACCGCGGCCTGCACCGCCGCGCGCTCGCTCTCCGGCGGCGCGGGGTCGGTCACGGTCACCTTCCCCTTGCGCGGCACGGAGAATACGTCTGGCGCTTCCAGCTCGCACATCGCGTGGCCCTGGCACAGGTCCAGGTCGACCTCGATCCGCATCACGAGGGCCCGGCGTCCCGGCGGCGGTAGCGGACCAGGCAGGGCCGGGCGAGCTGCACCACCATCTTGGAGTGGTCGTTGCGGTAGGTGTCCGGCGGCTGCGCGAGCTCGAACGTCCATTCCCGCAGCAGCACCGAGAAGATCGCCTTGAGCTGGATCATGGCGAAGTTCGCCCCCACGCAGCGGTGCCGCCCGGCGCCGAACGGGATCCAGGTCCAGCGGTTGATCAGGTCCTCCTGGCGGGGCTCGGCGTACCGGGCCGGGTCGAACGCGTCGGGGTCGGGAAAGTCTTCCGGTATGCGGTTGGAGATCGCCGGGGTCGCGCCCAGGAGCGCGCCCGCCGGGACCCGGTAGCCCTGCACGTCCAGTTCCCTGGTGGCCATGCGCAGCAGCAGGATCAGCGGGGGGTGCAGCCGCAGCGCCTCCTTGACCGCGCCCTCCAGCCGCGGGATCGCGCGCAGCGCCTGCAGGCTGATCTCGGCGCCGCCGCCGTACAGTTCGTCGAGTTCGGCCACCACGGCGGCCATCTGGCCCGGGTGGCGGAGCAGCTCGATCAGCGTCCATGCCGCCGTGCCGGAGCTGGTGTGGTGCCCGGCGAACATCATCGAGATGAACATGCCGGTGACCTCGTCCGCGCCGAACGTCGGCGTGCCGTCGGGGTCGCGGACCGAGATCAGCACGTCCAGCAGGTCCCGGTCCTCGCGCCGCGGCGGCGGGCCCGCCGCGCGGCCGGCCATGATCTCGCCCACCAGCGCGACCAGCCCGGCCCGCGCCTCGTCCCGGCGGCGGAAGCTCTCGATCGGCGCGTACGGGTCCACGAACGCCAGCGCGTCGGTGCCGCGTTCCAGGTCGTGGTACAGCTCGGCGAACCGGCGGTCGAGCTGGTCGCGGAACTTCCGCCCGATCAGGCAGGCCGACGAGGTGTAGATGGTCAGCTCGGCGAACCAGTCGAGCAGGTCGATCTCGCCGTGGTCGCCCCAGCCGGCCACCATCCCGCCGACCTCGTCGGCGATGGTCGCCGCGTGCCCGCGCATCATGTCGCCGCGCAGCGCCTGGTTGTGCAGGGCCTCCCGGCGCCGCTCCGGCGAGGCGTCGAACACCACGCCCTCGCCGAAGATCGGCTTCATGAACGGATAGGCCTGGGCCTGGTCCAGGTCCTCATCCGGGGCGCGGAAGAAGTACTCGTTGGCCTGCGCGCCGGACAGCAGGACCACCGGCCGCCCGGCCAGGTCGAACCGGCCCACGTCGCCGCACTCGGCCCGGACCCGCCGCATCAGCGCGATGGGGTCGCGGCGCAGTTCCCCCAGGTGCCCGTCGGCCGCGGAGTCGCGGCCCGAGACGAGCTGGGGTTCGGCCAGAACCTTCATGGCGTGCTCCTGTCTGAGGCGCTGGCCTCGCCGGCGGGCCCGCGCCGCGGATACGGCTCGAACCGGGGCATGCTCAGCGCGCCTCCAGCCGCATCGGCAGGCGGGCGAAACCGCGCACGTTGACCGAGTGGACGCGCCGCGCGCGGGCCTCGTCGACCTCGTAGCCGGACACCAGCCGGGTGAACTCGGTCAGCGCGACGCGGGCCTCGATCCGCGCGAGGTTGGCACCCAGGCAGTAGTGCCGCCCGGCGCCGAAGCTGATCAGCCCGGAGGCGTCCCGTTCGAGATCGAATGTGTCGGGCCGGTCGAACGCGGCCGGGTCCCGGTTGGCCGCCCCGATCAGCAGCAGCAGCCGGTCGCCCGCCGGGACGGTCCGCCCGTGCGCGGTGAAGTCCTCGGCCACCGTGCGCGCGATGACCTGGCTGGAGGCGTCGTAGCGCAGGGTCTCCTCGACCCAGGGCCCGATCCAGCCGGGATCGGCCAGCGGCCTGGCCAGCTGGCCCGGGTTGCGCCAGCCCCAGTACACCGCGTTGGCCAGCAGCTTCGTCGTGGTCTCGTTTCCGGCCACGACCATCAGGAACAGGAAGCCGATCACCTCGTCGTCGGTCAGCCGGTCCCCGTCGATCTCGGCGGCCAGCAGCGCCGAGGTCAGGTCGGCAGCGGGCCGGGCCCGCCGCTGCGCGATCATGTCGGCGTAGTAGCCGACCAGCGTCAGCGCGGCGTCCATGCCGGCCTGCGGCACGTCGAACAGCCCGTCCTCGCGGTGCACCACGGTGTCGGCCAGGCGCCGCAGTTCGTCGCGGTCAGCGGGGGGCACGCCGAGCATCTCGCAGATCACGTCCATCGGCAGCAGGCCCGCGAAGTCGGCCACGAAGTCGAACGGCTCGGTGTCCAGGCCGGCCCGCAGGCGCTCGCGGCACAGCCCGGTGATGTGCTGCTCAAGCTGGCTGACGCGGCGCGGCGTGAAGCCCTTGGCCACCAGGGCCCGCATCCGGGTGTGCCGGGGCGGGTCCAGGGCCAGGAACGACATGGTCTTGTGCGCGCGGCGGCCCCAGGCGGCCGGGTCGAGGGAGACCCCGTTCGCGCTGGAGAACTTGTCCGGGTCGCGGAACGCGGCCGTGACGTCCACGTGCCGCGACAGGGCCCAGAAGTCCCGTTCCTCGTTGCGGTAAAGGGGAGCCTCCGCGCGCAGCCGCGCGTAGACCGGATACGGGTCTTCGTGGATCCGGTAGTCGTACGGACTGAACGCCACCGCGGTCCCCACCGATCACTCCGTGATCAGTTCGGCCGCCTCGGCGAGCCGGTCGGCCGTGTGCTCGTACGTGGTGTAACCGAGGCCGGCCTCGACCATGGCGCCGAAGAAGGCCAGTTCCAGCAGCCTGGCCTGCGGGCCCGGGCCGGCCGCGGCCTCGATCCGCTGGTGGATCTTCATCCCGATCTGCAGCCGTAGCTGGCGCACGTCGGGCTCGGCGCCGAACATCGCCGCCGTGCACCCCGCGGCGAGTTCGGGTTCCTCGGAGACCAGCAGGGCCAGTTCCCGCAGCACCGCGGTGACCTGTTCCCGGCGGGACAAGCCGGCCTCGCCGACCGGGGGCAGCGTGCTCAGCCGGCGCCAGAAGATCTCGGTGAGCAGATGGTCCTTGGAGACGAAGTAGGTGTAGGCGGTGGCCGCGGCCACGCCCGCGCGGCGGGCGACGTCGCGGATGCTGAGATTCTCGTAGCCGGACTGGCGCACCTCTTCCACCCCGGCCTCGGTCAGCCTGCGCACCGTGTCGGCCTGGCGCGGGCTCAGCAGCCGCCGGGTCGGTTCGGTGGCGAGATTGTCGGACATGTGTCCAGACAGTAGTACAGTAAATCGCCCGGCGCAAGCTATGGCGTGGCCGGTAGGGCGGGTAGGGCGGGTGGGGCGGGCGGGATCGCTCGCCATCTGGTCAAAACTGGAACGTGTTCTACCATGAGCGCATGACCACGGTTTCGCCAGGACCCGGCATTGACCTGATGAGCGGCCCGTTCTTCGGCGACGATCCGTATCCGGCGTTCGCCTGGATGCGCCGCCACGCCCCGGTTTTCCACGACGAGGCGAACGACCTGTGGGCGCTGGCCCGCTACGACGACGTGAAGGCCGCGGGCACCGACCCCGGCACGTTCTCCAGCGCGGGCGGCATCCGGCCCAAGTTCCCCGCGCTCCCGATGATGATCGACTTTGACGACCCCGAGCACGTCAGGCGCCGCCGCCTGGTCAGCGCCGGGTTCACCCCGCGCCGGGTGCGGGCTATGGAGGATCAGGTCCGCGGGGTTTGTGACGACGTCATCGACCAGGTGTGCGAGCAGGGGTCGTGCGACTTCGTCCGGGACCTGGCCGCGCCGCTGCCGCTGGCCGTGATCGGCGACATGCTGGGCGTGGCCCGCGAAGACCGGGCCGACCTGCTGCGCTGGTCCGAGGACATGCTCGGCTCGCAGGGCAGCCTGGAGGCGGCCGCCATCGAGGCCGCGGCCCAGGCCTTCACCGAGTACACCGAATACATGGAGCCGGTGCTGGCGGACCGGCGCCGGACCGGCGCGGACGGCGACCTGGTCGGCGCGCTGGTGAACGCCGAGATCGACGGCGACCGGCTGGACCAGCTCTCGCTCATCCACGAGACGCTGCTGATCCTGATCGGCGGGGACGAGACCACGCGGCACGTGCTGTCCGGAGGCATGCTGGCCCTGTTCGAGCACCCCTCCCAGCGGGAGCGCCTGCAGGCCGACCCGAGCCTGCTCCCGGTCGCGGTCGAGGAGATGCTGCGCTGGGTGACCCCGATCAAGGACATGGTCCGCACCACCACCCGCGAGGTGGCCCTGCGGGGCGAGGTGATTCCCGATGGCGCCGAGGTGATGCTGCTCTACCCGTCGGCCAACCGGGACGAGTCGGTGTTTGACCGAGCCGCCACCTTCGACGCGGGCCGGGTCGTCAACCCGCACCTGGCCTTCGGGTTCGGCGCCCACTTCTGCCTGGGCAACCAACTGGCCCGGCTGGAACTGCGGGTGATGTTCGAGCGGGTCTTCCACCGCCTGCCGGACATCACGCTCGCCGCGCCCGGGCCGTTCCCGCACCGGGCCTCGAACTTCATCAGCGGGCTCGAGGAGATGCCGGTGACGTTCACGCCCGCGCGGCGGCGCGCCTGACCCGGATAAACCAGGGCTTAAACCGGCCAATCATTCCTTACCGTTGCCAAACGAAGAGGGGGGGTACCACATGTGGCCAAGCGTGCCTGGCTCGCCCAGCCGCAATCCGCCTACGAAATCCCGCCGGCCAGCGCGGGTGCCTCGCCCACCGTCGCGGTGGTGGCCCCCTTCGACGACCGGGCCGCCGTCACCGACCTGGGCACCGGGGTCAACTTCGCCGCGGACCTCGGGGCCAGCGCGATCACCATCGGCGCCAGCCAGCCCGAAACCAACGAGGAACCGGCCTGGGACACGGAGTACTTCCAGCACCCGGGGATCGCGATCACGGTCGGCGTCGGCTCCGGCGGCTACCAGGCCAACGGCGTGAACTAACCCGGGGCCTCGCCGTGGGTCACCGCGGTGGGGGGTACGACCTTGCTCCCGGCCGGGACCGGGACCTGCACGACCGCCGCCGCCGGGCTGCGCGGCTGGTGCGAGACCACCTGGAACGACGCCTCCGGCGCCACCGTGTCCGGCTGCTCGCTCTACGAGCCCGAGCCATCCTGGCAGGCGGCCGGGCTGCCGGGCACCAACACCGGGTGTGGCAGCCTGCGCACGGTGGCCGACGTGGCCGACGCCGACCCGGCGACCGGGATCGCTGTCTACGACAGCTTCGGCGAGGGCGGCTGGCGGCCCGGCACCGGGGCCGGCGGGACCAACGTGACCGCGGCGATCGTGGCCGCGGTGTACGCGCAGGCCGGCACCCCGCAGGCCGGCACCCCGGCGGCGGCGCGGGACTGGCCCGGCGGCAGGCCGCCGGCCAATACCCGGGCCAAACATCTCAGGCACACAGATTCACCACGAACCCCTTTATGCCCGAAAGGCACTGCCGTACTATCGGTTCATTGCTGTTAACCCACGTGAAACTCGAGGCCGCGGGGGCCGGCGCGGCATCGAGCACCACGTCCGTATCAGGCTGCTCATTGTCATCGCGGTGGGGATCGCGTCCGTCCTGATGGCCACGCTCGCCGCTCAGGCGGTTGTGGCCCGCGCGACCTGCAACAACCATCCCCTGCTGGTCAACGTGGCCGTGTCCGACGACATCGCCCCGGCGGTGGAGCGCGTCGGCCAGTTGTTCAACCGCCAGGACCATGAGGTCTCCGGCCGCTGTGTCGAGGTACAGGTCACGCAGGAGGCGCCGGCCGCCGTGGCGTCCACGGTCGACGGTCAGGCATCCACCGGGGGCATGCCCGCCTTCGACGCGTGGATCCCGGACTCGAGCCTGTGGGTGGACGTGGCGCGCGCCTTCCCGCTCGGGGCCCAGCAGATCCAGCCGACCAACGTCACGGTGGCCAGATCCCCGCTCATGATCGTGATGCCGCCCACGGCGGCGAGTCAGATTACTGCCTTCAACAACACCGTGAGCTGGAACTTCCTGCTGCCGTCGGCCGTCGGCGGCCCCACGTCCGCCGAACCGGTCAAGGTAGACCTGCCCGACCCGACCCAGAGCGCCGCCGGCTTGGCCACGATGGTGGAACTGAGCCGGCTGCTCGGTAACGGGCCGAACGCGCGCACGCGGCTGACCAAGTTCGTGTTCGCGGCCACGTCCTCCGCCGAGTTCGACGACCCGACATCGCTGGCCGACTTCAACAGCCTGGCCGAGCCCCCGCTCGGCGCGTACCCGGTGACGATCACCTCTGAGCAGGCCGTGCTGGGCTACGACGGGGCCCACCCGGACCACCCGCTAGCCGCTCGCTACCCATCCAGCGGCACCGCCGCGCTCGGCACCCCGGAACTCGACTACCCCTACGTCCTGACCACCAGCAACTCGGCCGAGCAGACGGCGGCCACCCAATTCGGCCAGGTGCTGCGGGACAGCTACACGGCCGGGCTCGTCCGCTACTACGGATTCCGGTCGGCCAACGGCCTGACCGGGACCCTGCCCGCCAGCTACGGACTGGCCCAGCAGCCGCTCCGCCTGGCGACGCCCCCGTCCCCCAGTGAGGCCGAGGGCGCGCTGCAGGCCTGGCAGCGGTTGCAGCGCGGCGCGCGGGACCTCGTGCTGGTCGACGTGTCATCGGGCATGCAGGGACCGGCCGGGGCCGGAGGCCTGAGCCTGTGGCAGGTGACCAAGCAGGTGGCCACCCTCGGGCTCTCGCTGTTCCCCGACAGCACGCAGATGGGGATGTGGGAGTTCGCGAACAAACTCAGCGGGGCCTCGCCCTTCAAGCAACTGGTCTCGGTCGGCCCGCTGCCCGCCGAGTACGGGCTGATCAGCAGGCGCCAGCAACTCCAGCAGATCGACACGTCGCTGAACCCGCTGCCCAACACCGAGGCCGCGCTGAACCAGAGCATCGCGACCGCGTACCAGACGCTGGTCGGCACCTACCTGCCCAACTACACCAACGCGCTGATCGTCTTGACCGCCGGGGTGGACAACGTGCCCGGCGACATGTCCTCGGCCGCGCTGGTCAGCAAGCTCCGGGCGATGTACAACCCGAACAAGCCCGTCGAACTGATCATCGTGATGATCGGTGACAAGGGCGACTTCACCGCGATAAAACAGGCCGCGGCCGCGGGTGGCGGGGCCGCGTACCAGGTCACCGACCCCGACCAGGTCGGGTCGGTGTTCTTCCAGGCCGTCGGCCGCCGGATCTGCCAGAACGGCGGCTGCTCCGGCTGACCGGCTCGCGTGGCGGCTACCCGGTCAGCAGGCTCACCGGGCCGTAGCTCCGCCCCGGGGTGGACGTGTACACGGTGAAAGCGCCGGAACCGCCCGAGCGCCAGGCCGGGCCTTCGCCGGTGAAACCGGGCGCGAGACCGACGACCGTGTCCGCGTCGAAGAACGGGTCACCGCCGCTGGTCTCGCTGCTGACCAGCACGTAGCTGGTACCGGCGGCCAGCGTGACCGGGCTGGCCAGGTCCTGGTAGCTGAACCCGAGCGGGTCAGGGTCGGCGGCGGCACCGGTCGGCACCTGGGCCGAGGCGACCAGCGCGCCGCTGCCGGCCTGGTACAACGAGACCGTGTGCGGCTGGCTGTCGCCGGGCAGGTCGGCGCGGCCCAGCGCGGTCACGGTGACGGGGCTGGCGCCGGTGGCGAACTCGAGGCCGGCCTGGCCGGTGAAGTTGCCGCGGATGGTCGCGGTGGTGTCGGAGGTGACCAGGCCGCCCGCCGCGGGCTGGGGCTGCGGCCGGACCTCGGCCCGGTCCAGCGCGATCAGGCTGGCCGAGCTCTGCGGGTTCCTGGTGCCCGACACCCGCAGCGTGACCGTATGGCTGCCGGGGGCGAGCAGCGGGCTCTGCCAGACCAGGGCGTCCCCCGCGCGGCTGTGGGCGTAGAAGTCGATCTCGGTCGCGGCTCCGCCGTCGACGGACACGTCGCCGATGCCCTCGTTGGTGTCCACCACCCCGTACAGCCGGGCCTGGACCCCGGTGAACCTGAAGCTGACGCTGTCGCCGGCCTGCCCGTCCCAGCTCGTGGTGCCGTCGTAGAGATCCTGCGGGTCGCCGCAGGCGCTGCCCGAGCAGTGCCGCCAGCCGGTCCCGGTGTAGCCGAACTGGTTGGCCCCGGTGCCGGTGGTGGCGTCGTCGACACCGGTGGCCGCGCCCGGCCCGCCGTAGCTGACGCCGGGGATCACGAACGTGGTCACCGACTGGGCCGGGAGCGTGGCGGTGAGCGAGCCGCCGGAGACCGCGACCGGCGCGAGTTGGTCTAGCTGCTCGCTGGCGGTGGTCTGGTACGGCGTGGCGGAGCCGCTCACCGCGCCGAACCCGGACAGGTCGTAGCTGTAGTCCTGCGCGCCGCTCGTGGCGTTGGTGGTGACCAGCGTGAGCGTGTCGTCGCCGGCGTCGTAGGCGGCCAGCGTGCCGGGGTCGCTGTCCCCGATGACGGTGGCGCCCGGGCGGACGAACTTGCTGTAGTTGCCCATGACCCAGTACCGGGCCGGGTAAGTGACCTGCTGGTTCGAGCTAGAACTCAGGTCGGCGCAGGCCAGGCCCCAGACGTCGTCGCACGCGCCCAGGCCCGAGCCGGCCGGGCCGCCGTCCACGGCCTGCCAGATCACCCAGGACGCCGGGTGCATCTGCTGCTCGTTCTTGAGGATCCGCTCGCTGAGCGTGATCCCCGCCGACATGTCGCTCGCGGTCGAACTCGTCGCGCCCGCGCCCCACTCCGACATCATCACCGGCTTGCCGAGCGCCTGCGCGGTGCCGTACACCGAACCGCCCTGCTGGTTGGCGTAGTCGTGGGTGTTGACCTGCGCGATGTCGGCGAGGGCGGCGCTGCCGTACGGAGCGCTGGGTCCGTGCAGCCAGTTCGTCACGTCGTTGGAGTTAACCGACTCCGGCCCGCTGAGCTGTGAGTAGCCGGCCGCGCCCGCCGCGGCCAGGCTCGCGTGGGCCTGCTGGATCAGCGTGTTCTGCGCGGCGGGCGGCAGGGACATGCCCTCCTGTTTGCCGGCGTCCGTCCAGCTAGCGTCGGGCTCGTTGAACGGGGCGATCGTCTGCAGCGTGAGCCCGAGCGTGTCGTGGAAGTGCTGGGCCACCGTGGCCAGGTAGCCGCCGTACGCCGCGTACTGCGCCGGGGCCAGATTGCTGGTGCTGGCGGTCGCGGCGCCGGCCGAGCAGCCGCTCACGGTCATCCACGCGGGCGGCGAGTAGGCCACCCCGGTCAGGTCGTTCGCGCCCAGGTCCTGGGCCTCCTGCAGCCACCACACCTGCCCCGGGTCGGCCGACCAGTCGTAGGAGCCCGACGACGTCTCGAACGAGGGCACCGCGGCCCCGCCCCGGAACCGCGAGGTGCAGGTGTCCCCCGGGGTCGTCCCGCCCAGGTTGTACCGGGCCACGTTCAGCCCGATGCCCTCGGTCGGGCTGAACAGCGCGTCGGCCAGGGACTGGCGGGCCGATAGCGACCAGCCGGCGGTCGCCTCGGCCCACCAGGCCAGCGACGTGCCCCAGCCCTGCACGGTCTGGTACTGCACCTGCGGCGAGACCGACACGGTCACCGTACTCGCCGCGTCCGCCCGGCCCGCGCCGGACCCGGCCTGGATCACCCCCGCAACCAGCAGCAACGCCCCCGCGAGACCAGCGGCCTGGTGCCGAATTTTGTTCACAAGCCGTCACGATAGGGGTGGCCGGCTGACAATCGCTAAGCCTTCGCTCACCGGCCAAGCCCGCACCGTAAGCCCGGCGAGATCTGCTGGCCAAAGGGTTGTGTGAGGTGCAAGCCAGTACCGGTACGGGGAGTGCTACGGGACCGGCCCAAAGATCCGGCGGCCGCCTGTGGCCGGTACGAAAGCGCGCTGCGGCTGTGGCGCGGGGCGCCGCTGGCCGGCATCGAACTGCTGCGCGGGCACGCTCAGCTCCCGCTGCGCCAGGATCTTCCCGTCGGCCGCGCGGACGGCCTGCTCAATCCGGCAGGCTGGGCAGCGCCGTTTCCGGGTGCCCATCTTCCTGGTTTCGCTATGTTTTATCAAGTAGTGTCCGCTTTATGGCAAGCGTGCATCCCCCTGTGGTCAGCTATCCGTTACCGGTTTCGCCGCGTGTGTTCGAGCTGTCGTCCGAGATGCTGGAGCTGAGCCGGCAGTCGCCGGTGCTGCGGACCGATCTACCCGATGGCACGACCGGCTGGCTGGTCACCGGTTTCGATCTGGTCCGCCAGGTACAACTCGACCCGCGCTTCTCCCGGGCGCGGCTGGCCGACCCGAAGCGGGAGCAGCGCGGCCTGGAGTTCGTGACCTCCCGCTCGCTGCTCGGCCTGGATCCTCCCGAGCACACCCGGCTGCGCACGCTCGTGGCCGGCGCGTTCACCGCCCGGCGCATGCGGCTGCTCGGCCCGCAGGTCGCCGCGATCGTCAACGACCTGATCGACCAGATGCTCGCCGGCCCGCGCCCGGCCGACCTGGTCAGCGCGTTCTCGCTGCCGCTGCCGGTCCGGGTGATCTGCCGGATGCTGGGCGTGCCGCCGTCCGATCAGGGCCGGTTCCACGCCTGGTCACAGGAGCTGGTCGCGGACTGGAGCCAGGATCCGGCCGCGATGGAGGCGGCGCTGGACGCGCTGCTGGCCTACCTGTCCGGGCTGATCGAGGTGAAGCGGGCCGAGCCCGCGGACGACCTGATCACGGCGCTCATCGCGGCCCGGGACGTCGAGGACCGGCTGTCCGAGGACGAACTCGTCCACATGTGCGTGGCCGTCCTGCTGGGCGGGCACGAGACCACCGCGAGCTTCATCAGCCTGTCGCTGATCACGTTGCTGACCCATCCGGAGCAGCTCGCGCGGCTGCGCGCCGGCCCGCAACTGCTGCCCGGCGCGGTCGAGGAGTTCCTGCGCTTCGTGCCGCTCAGCACGACCCTGCCGCCGGCCAGGATGACCACCGAAGAGGTGATCCTGGGGGACGTCACGATCCCGGAGGGCGCGATGGTGTTCCCGATGCATGTGTTCGCGAACCGGGATCCGTCCGTGTTCGGTGACCCGGACGTCTTTGACGTCGGGCGGGCGTCCGACCCCACCCACATGGGCTTCGGCGTCGGGGCGCACCACTGCCTCGGGGCCCAGTTGGCCCGCATCGAACTGCGGGAAGCGTTCGCCGGCCTGCTCGGCCGGCTGCCCGGACTGCGGCTGGCCGTCGGTGCCGACGAGCTGAGGTTCAAGGCCAATATGGGCGTCAACAGCGCGAAAGAGCTGCCCGTGACCTGGGACTGACCGGGGCCTTCCGTCAGCGGGTCCGGGGCCGGGTAAGCGGGTTGGAGTTCATGATCTCGACCACCTCGGCCGGCGTCAGCTCGGGCTCGGGCAGCGGGGTGGTGGACGTCCGGGCCGGGCGCAGGGCGTCCAGCATGAGGGCCAGGTAGCGGCGCCAGATCGTGGGCCGCACGTGCCGGGCGTACTCGGTCGCCGCCCCGAGCATGAACTCCAGGATCGGGATGTCGGTGGCGGCGAGGTCGTCGCGGACCTGGCCGTCGGCCTGAGCCCGCTTGATCAGCGCGTCGATGGCGGGCCGCATCCGGTCCCTGGCGTAGGCGACCCGATCGTGGCCGTGCGCGGCGAACATCAGGAGCTGGCGCAGGCCGCGGTCGCCGGCGAGCATCCCGGCCGCGTTCTCGAGGAACGACACCAGCGCGACCCAGGCGTCCGGCTGGCCCTGGGCGTGCTCGGCCATGCCCACCAGCCGGTCGATGCGCTCCATGAACAGGGCGTCGGCCAGCGAGCCCTTGTCCGGGAATCGCCGGTACACCGTGCCCACGCCCACGCCCGCTTGGCGGGCCACGTCGTCGAGGGTGGCCTCGAACCCGCGCTCGGTGAACACCTCGGCGGCCGCCTCGAGGATGCGCTGCCGGTTCCGCTCGGCGTCCTTGCGCAGCGTGCGCGCGGGAGCTCTCTCGCTGGCCATCCCTGAATCCTAGCCATGAGTGGAGGGAATGCCTCCGCTTCTGCTAACGTCTTTTGGTAACCGGAGGGAAATCCTCCAGATGGGGGTGACGAGATGTCGGCAGTAAGCGCGTCCGGGGGCGTCCCTCCGGCCGATCAGGCGGCCCGCGGCGACCGGCGCCGCTGGCTCGTGCTGGGCCTGGTGGGCCTGGCCCAGCTCATGATCGTGCTCGACATAACGATCATGAACATCGCGCTGCCGTCCGCGCAGAAGGCGCTGCACTTCTCCAACGCCGACCGGCAGTGGGTGATCACGGCCTACGCGCTGGCGTTCGGCAGCCTGCTGTTGCTCGGGGGCCGGCTCGGTGACCTGTTCGGCCGGAAGGTGACGTTCCTGACCGGGCTGATCGGGTTCGCGGTCGCCTCGGCCGTGGGCGGCGCGGCCACGAACTTCGGCATGCTCGTCGGCGCGCGCGCCTGCCAGGGAGCGTTCGGCGCGCTGCTGGCGCCGGCCGCGCTGAGCCTGCTCACGACGACGTTCAGCGACCCGAGGGAACGCGGCCGGGCGTTCGGCGTGTACGGGGCCATCGCCGGCGGCGGCGGGCTGGTCGGGCTGCTGCTCGGCGGCGTGCTGACCGAGTACCTCGACTGGCGCTGGTGCCTGTACGTGAACCTG
>DATAVV010000127.1:0-7213 GCA_036267555.1 Streptosporangiaceae bacterium
ACGTCTTCGATGCGTCCACTTACGCAGTGATGGCGTCCGGGCCTCCGGCCGCAATCTGCGTACATGATTATTTTCCTCACGGGTTTAGCCCTCATCGCCTTTATCGCCGCCGCTCTGCTCGCGATCGCGCGGGCGGGCATCTGCCGTCAGGAACGCTGCCGTTGCCTGCTGGCCTGCCAGCCGCCCACCCTGGCCGCCGCCCTCACCCGCCGCCTGGCCGGCATGGAGGTACAGCGGCCTTTGCCGGACGCCTGCCACGATCACCGGTCCCACGAGCCAGATTGCGAATCGCTGCTCATCCCGGGCGGAACGAATTGCGCGGGGCGGAGGTAGCCAATATGCGAACGATCAACAGCCTGGCCGGGACTGAGCCGGTCAGGCTGGCTGGAAAGATGGTCGGGGTGGCCGGATTTGAACCGGCGGCCTCTTCGTCCCGAACGAAGCGCGCTGCCAAGCTGCGCCACACCCCGGCGACCGCTCAGGCAGTCTAGCGGACGCGAAGCAGTACCGTGCTCAGCTGTCGCGCGGAACCAGGGTCAGCAACGAGGCTTCCGGGCGGCAGGCGATGCGGAACGGGGCCCAGGGGGAGGTGCCCAGGCCCGCGGACACGTGCAGCCAGGGCTGGCGGGCGGCGAAGGAATCGGCGGGGTGGCGGTGCAGGCCGCTGGCGCGGGTCCGGTCGATGCCGCAGTTGGTGACCAGGGCGCCGTAGAAGGGGACGCAGACCTGGCCGCCGTGGGTGTGGCCGGCCAGCATGAGGTCGAAGCCGTCGGCGGCGAAGCGGTCCAAGACCGAGGGCTCGGGGGAGTGCATGACGCCGAGGCGCAGGTCGGCTGAGGGGCCGGCGGGGCGGGCGATCTCGTCGTAGCGGTCACGGTTGATGTGGGAGTCGTGCACCCCGGCCACTTCGATGTCCAGGTCGCCGGCCTTGATGTGGCTGCGGCGGTTGTTGGCGTTCATCCAGCCGGCGGCTTCCATGCCCGCGCCGAGTTCGGCCCAGGGCAGGTCGGGCTGGTAGCGGTTCGGGTGCAGGGTGCTGTCGCGCCACAGGTAACGGGCCGGGTTGCGGGGCGTGGGGGTGTACAGGTCGTTGGAGCCGTAGACGAACACGCCGGGGCGGTCCAGCAGCGGGCCGAGGGCCTCGAGGAACGGGCGGACCGAGTCGGGGTGGGCGATCGAGTCGCCGGTGTTGACGACCAGGTCGGGCTGCAGGACGTCCAGGGACCTGACCCACGACATGAGGCGGTGCCGGCCGGGGGTCAGGTGGGCGTCGGAGATGTGCAGGACCCGCAGGGGCCGGGCGCCGGGGCGGAGCACGGGCACGTCATAACGGCGCAGGGCGAACCAGTTGCGCTCGATGACCGAGGCATAGCCGAGAACGCCGGCCCCGGCTGCCACGGTGGCGCCGAGGAGGGCTTTTGGTCGCATCCCCACATGGTGCCATGTCCCGCGCAGTGATTGACCCAGCCTTAACGCGGCGCACGGCCGGGCGTGGTCGCCGCGCAGGCCGGGGTGGCCAACACGGCCCGGTCAGGATCTTGCGTTGCGGGCGGGGACTGAGCGGTCAGCGTTGCTGGCGGGGCTGAGTGACTTGTGCGGCCAACGGGGTGCCCGCGGAGCGGGAGGGCCGTGATCGCGGGAGGATGGGGCCATGGCTGGACTGAAGGATCGGCTGCGGGCCGACCTTACCTCTGCGATGAAGGCCCGCGACGACGTGCGGACCAGGACCCTGCGCATGGCCCTGACCTCGGTGACCAACGAGGAGGTGGCCGGGAACTCGGCGCGTGACCTCAGCGACGACGAGGTGCTCAAGCTGCTGGCCCGGGAGGCCAAGCGGCGCCGGGAGGCGGCCGAGGCGTTCGCGAATGCCGGGCGCGAGGAACAGGCGGCGGCCGAGCGGGCCGAGGACGAGGTGCTTGCCGAGTATCTGCCCAAGCAGCTCGATGATGCCGAGGTGGCCGCGATCGTGGCGGAGGTGATTGATCAGACCGGGGCATCGGGCATGAGCGCGATGGGCCAGGTGATGAAGGCGGTCACGCCGCGGGTGGCCGGGCGCGCCGAGGGCGGCCGGGTCGCGGCCGAGGTCCGCCGCGCCCTCTCCGGCTAAGGCCCGCCAGGGGCCTGCAGCCGCGCTGCCTGCAGGCCTACGGCTCGAGGTCGGCCAGGTTGTTCTGGGGGCCGACCGGGCCGGTCGGGCCGGTCGGGCCGGTCGGGGGGAGACCGCCGCGCGGCGGGCCGCCCGGCTTTCCCGGCTTTCCCGGCTTCTTGGGCTTCTTCGGCTTCGGCGAGTTGACGCCGTCGCCCATCGAGAAGAACGGGCTGTCGCTCGGCACCCCGATGAACGGGGCGTCGCCCACCTGCGCGTGCTCGAAGGTCATCTGCCAGGTCGCGCCGGGTGCGTTGTCACCGAACATCTGGCTCGGGCAGTTCTCGCCGCCGCCGTTGTCCTCCCGGTAACACGCATGGGGGAAGCCCAGCATGGCGCCGCCAGTGGTGGGGTTGACCGGGTTGAACACCGAGACGTAGCCCGCCAGGTCCGGGGTGTAGCCCCCGAACGCGGCGTAGAAGCCAGTGTCGGAGGTGCCGGTCTTGCCCGCGGCGGGGACTCCGATACCGCGGTTCGCGGCCGTGCCCGGCGAGGCCAGAACGCCCTGCAGGACGTGGCTGGCCGCGTCGGCCACTTCGGTCGAGAGCACCCGGTGGCAGCCTGCCGACGCCACGGGCAGTGGCTTGCCGGCCTGGGAGAGGATCTTGCCGATCGCGATCGGCGTGCAGTAGACGCCGCGCGCGGCGACCGTGGCGTAGGCGGCGGCCATGCTCATCGGGGCGACGGGTTCCACGCCGAGGGTGAACGACGGATTGGCGTCCGCCGAGTCCCCCTGGCCGAGGGCCCGGTCCGGCTTGAGCAGCGAGCCCCCGTTGGCGAACGTAAGGCCCATGCTGACCGCGGTCTTGACCACGTTGCACAGGCCGACCTTCTGCTCCAGGTCCGCGTAGAACACGTTGATCGACTGCGTGGTCCCGTTGTACAGGGTGAACGCGCCCTTTTCGGATGCGCTGTCGTTGTTCACATGGAAAACACTGGTGGGGTTGCCCTTGCAGTCGGTATACGGGCCGACGTTGGCCGGTGACGCGACCTTTTGGCTGAACCCGAACGGCACGCCCTGCTTGAGCGCTGTCACCAGGGTGAACAGCTTGCTCGAGGAACCGGTCTGGACGCCCTGGCTGGTGCCGTCATACTCGGTCTCGGCCGCGTAGTCCACTGTGGTGCGGCCCGGGCCGGAGCCGTACTGGCGGTCCTCGGCGATCGCGCGGATCTTGCCGGTGCCCGGCTGGATCAGCACTTCGGTGTCGGCGTTGCCGCCCGGGTTGAACGCACCGGACTGGGGGGGCTCCACGTAGTCGACGGCACTCTGCGCGGCATGCTGGTCCTGCACGTTCAGCGTGGTGTAGATCTTCAGGCCGCCGGTGGTGTTCAGTTCCTGCCGGGCCTGAGCGTAGGCCGGGTTGACCCGCATCGCGGCCAGGACATAGTCACAGAAGAACGCCTCGGGTTTCGCGGACTGGCTGCTGCAGCCTTCCTGCTCCGCCGAGTCCGACATCTTCAGGCCGAGCGGCATCTTCTCGGTGGCCTTGGCCGTTGCCTCGCTGATGTCGCGGATCTGGGCCATGCGCTCCAGCACGACGTTGCGCCGGGCGATGGCCTGCTCCGGGTTGGTCACCGGGTTGTATTGGTTGGGGTTACGCACCAGCCCGGCCAGCAGCGCCGACTGCGGCAGGTTGAGCTGTGAGGCGTCGACGCTGAAGTAGCGCTGGGCGGCCACCTGGATGCCGACCGCGCCGTTGTCGTAGAAGGCGGCGTTGAGCAGGGCGGCGAGCAGTTGCTGCTTGGTCATCTCCCGCTCGACGTTGGCGGCCATCCGCAGTTCGCGGACCTTGCGCCCGATCGTCTGCGCGTACGCGGCCTGCTGCTGCTGCGCGTTCGCAGCCGTCAGGATCAGCGCGTTCTTGACGTACTCCTGGGCGATCGTGGAGCCGCCCTGGACAGCCTGGCCGGAGAGGTCTTCCGCCGCCGCGCGCACGGTGCCGCGCAGGTCGAAGGCGCCATGCAACCAGTACCGGTTGTCTTCGATCGCCACGATCGCCTGGCTCATGTCCGGCGCGATCTGGTCGTAGGAGATCGGGATCCGGTAGATGTTGTTGGGGTAGTAGTACGCGATCAGCTTGCCGTTCGCGGTGAGGATCTCCGAGCGGGACGGCAGCGTGCCGAGGGTCGGCACCTTGAGCGTATTGAAGGTGTTGGCCGCGTCGCGGGTCGCGACCCCGACCGCTCCGACAATCGGCACGGCCACGGCCGCCAGGAGCAGCCCGGCACCGACTGATACGGCCAAGAGCCGACCGGCGGCGCTGATTGCGACGCCGGCGCGGCGTTCTGAGTTCAGCACGGGAAACAGGTTACGCTGGCCGTCGTTGTGACGAAGCCAGGAAAACCGGATCCCGGCCTCGTGGTGACAGAGCGCCGGCGCCGCCCCAGATCCTACGGCACGGCCTGATTGGTCGGCCCGCTAGGGAGGGCATAGGGGCCGTGACTAGTCACTTCTGTGTACATAGTCCAGGAGGGCTATTTAAGAAATGGGCCTACCGGGGTCTAGCGCAGCGCGCCGGGATTCCGTAAGTTACTCTTCCGCGACCATCGCTAACGAGGCATGGTGCTACGCCATGTGTACGTACCGTTACTAGACGCCATCCGGCGTGACGACCCCAGACCTGGGCGTGACGATCAGGAGGAGTGGGCCACATGTGGATCACGGACTGGACCGCGCGTGCTGCGTGCAAGGGAACTGATCCTGACGAGCTTTTCGTTCAGGGCGCAGCGCAGAATCGGGCCAAGCTGATCTGCCGGGGCTGCCCCGTCCGGACCGAGTGCCTGGCCGACGCGCTCGACAACCGGATCGAGTTCGGGGTCTGGGGCGGCATGACCGAGCGGGAGCGGCGCGCGCTGCTTCGCCGCCGCCCGGACGTGACCTCCTGGCGCGGCCTCCTCGAGAGCGCCCGCAACCAGTACGAGCGCGTCGGCGACGACGAACTCGTCGCGAGCTGAGCGCCGAGTTCAAGCCCGCGCAGCTCAGCTAGCACAGCGCAGCGGCCTAGCCAGCCCGCCAATCACAACGTCGTGATGGTTGCGCGGCGATAGAGCGCCACACCAGCCCTCGCCGCGTCACCTGGTATAGAAACTGTCTCCCACGGCCGCCAGCCCGGCCAGGTCATGCACGTCCTCGGGCTGCGCCGGCGCGTTGGCCACGGGCACGTGCGGGTGTGCGGTCGTGAAGCCCTCCGCCACCCTCCGCTCGGCCGCGGCCAGTTGCATCCGGTCCGCGTGCAGCCGCAGGGCCGCGATCGTCAGCGCGTGCTGGCCGGCGGTCTGGCTGTCGGCGGCCAGGGTCTCGGCCGCGGCCAGGCTGCGCGCGGCGGACAGGCGCGCGGCGGGCGAGCGGTGCACCCGGTTGAGTACCAGCCCGGCCAGTGGCATGCCCTCCTGGGCCAGGCGCTCGACGAAGTACGAGGCCTCGCGCAGCGCGTCCTGCTCGGGCGCGGCGATGACCAGGAAGGCCGTGCCCGGCGCCCGCAGCAGCCGGTAGGTGTAGTCGGCGCGCTCGCGGAACCCGCCGAACATGGTGTCCAGCGCGGACACGAACGTCTGCACGTCCTTGAGCACCTGGGCGCCGAGCACCTTCGTCAGCACCCCGGCGACGATCCCGAACCCGGCGTTGAGCACCTTCAGGTAGGCCCGGCCGCCCGCCTTGGCCGGAACGACCAGCATCCGGATCAGCCGGCCGTCGAGGAACCGGCCCAGCCGCTGCGGCGCGTCGAGGAAGTCGAGCGCGGACCGGCTCGGCGGCGTGTCCACGACGATCAGGTCCCACTCGTCGGCCCGGCGCAACTGGCCGAGCTTCTCCATGGCCATGTACTCCTGCGTGCCGGAGAACCCCGACGACAGCGACTGGTAGAACGGGTTGGCCAGGATCTGCGCCGCGCGATCCGGGTCGGCATGGGCCTCGACGATCTCGTCGAAGGTCCGCTTCATGTCCAGCATCATCGCGTGCAGGCTGCCGCCATCAGACCCGCCATTATCCGTAACGCGGCTCCCGGGCCGGTCTGGCACCGGAACCAGGCGAGGTGTGTTGTCGAGGCTGGTCAGGCCCATCGACTGGGCCAGCCGCCGAGCCGGGTCAACGGTGAGCACGACCACATGCCGGCCGTGCTCGGCCGCGCGCAGGCCGAGAGCGGCCGCGGTGGTGGTCTTGCCGACGCCGCCCGACCCGCAGCAGACGATCACCCTGGTCCGCCGGTCGTCGATCAGCCGGTCGATGTCGAGTGCCGGGGGCGCCGCGTTATGGCTGCTCATGCGGCTCCCTGCTCGCGAAGGGCGGCCGCCAGGCGGTACAGGCCGCCTAGGCCGATGCCGTCGGCGATCATGGGGAGCTGGTAGCAGGGCTGGCCGGCCTCGTCCAGCCTGCGTCGCTGGTCCTGCTGGCCGACGGCTTCGACCGCGTGCTCGGTCAGTTCGACGGCCAGGTCCGCCGCGAGCCGCAGGGTGTCGTCGAGCCCGGCCGCCTTCAGGCCCGTCGCGAGTTCGTGCTCGTCGGCCGAGCCGGCCGCCAACTCGCGTAGCTGGGCCGGGGACAGCTCGGTCGGCCGGACCATGTTGACGATGATGCCGCCGACCTGAATCCCGCCGCCGGGCAGGTCGCGCAGTTCGGCGATGCCGTCCAGGACCTCCTGGACCGGCATCTCCTCCAGCGTGGTCACGAAGTGCACGACGGTCTCCGGTGAGTGGATGACCTTCTGCACCGTGTCCGCGTGGCTGCGGATCGGGCCCACCCGGGCCAGGCCGGACACCTCGGACGTGACGTTGAGGAACCGGCCGATCCGCCCGGTCGGCGGGGCGTCGAGGACCACCGCGTCGTAGACCGGTTTGCCGGATTTCTTCCGGCGCACGGCCTCCGCCGCCTTCCCGGTCAGCAGCACGTCGCGCAGGCCGGGGGCGATCGTGGTCGCGAAGTCCATGACACCGACCCGGGTCAGCGCCTTGCCCGCGTGCCGCAGGTTGTAGAACATCTCGAGGTACTCGAGCAGGGCGGATTCCGGGTCGGCGACGAGCGCGTAGACCTCCCCGCCGGGCTGCGTGGCGCTCTCCGGCGCCACGGCGATC
>DATAVV010000128.1:0-4260 GCA_036267555.1 Streptosporangiaceae bacterium
GGCGACCACTTCTTCGGACGCAAGAATGTAGGAGGCTCGATTGACTGCCGGAACCTTCGGTGCATGACCGTGACTGATCCCGGCGCGGGCGTGGTCGGGCGGGCCCGGGAGACCGAGCTGCTGATGGCCGCGCTGGAGTCCGGCGCGCACGTGCTGCTCGAGGGCCCGCCGGGGACCGGGAAGACCACGCTGTTGCGAGCGGTCGCCGCGGAGTCCAAGACCTCGTTCGTCTTCGTCGAGGGCAACGCCGAGCTGACCCCGGCCCGGCTGATCGGGCACTTCGACCCGGCGCTGGTCCTGGACCACGGCTACGGCCCGGCCACGTTCGTCGACGGGCCGCTGGTCGAGGCGTTGCGCGCCGGTTCGCTGCTGTACGTCGAGGAGGCCAACCGGATCCCGGAGGAGACCCTCAACGTCCTCGTCACAGTCATGAGCGAGGGTGAGTTGCACGTCCCCCGCCTGGGCTGCATCGGTGCCGCCGAGGGCTTCCGGCTGGTGGCCGCGATGAACCCGTTCGACACCGTGGGGACGGCACGCATCGCCGCCGCGATCTACGACCGGGTGTGCCGGATCGCGATGGGCTACCAGGACGCCGCGGCGGAGGTCGCGATCGTCGCGCTGCGAGCGCCGGAGGTGCCGCCCGGCTGGCGGGCCACCGTGGTCGAGCTGGTCCGCCGGACTCGGCAGCACCCGGACGTACGGATCGGCGCGTCGGTGCGTGGGGCCATCGACACCGTGCGGGTGGCGGTCGCGCTCGCCGGCCGCCGCGGCCTGTCGGTCACCGACTGGGACGTCGGGCTGGACGCTGCCCTGGTCGCGCTGTCCGGCCGGATCCGGCTGCGGGAGGGCAGCGGCCGCGACCCGGAGGCCGTGGTCCGGGAGCTGTACACCGCGGTCTTCACCGCCTCGGAATCTGCCGGCGGTGATGCGCCGGGGGGAGCGTGAGCCCGTCCGGAACGGGCCACCCAACCCCCGACCCCGACCGCCGGGCAGGCCGCCCCCGCGCCGGTCCCGCGGACCGCACCACCCCACGGAGCGAACTGGCGGCCCGCCCGCGGTTCGCCGAGCTGTCCCCCGAGGTGGGCGTGCTCGATCGCGAGGCCTTCTCCCGGATCCTGGAGCAGGATCCGGACCTGGCGCTGGCGCTGCTCGCCGAGGCCTCGAACGCCACCGACGAACAACTGCGGGCCGCCGCGCGGGCACTGGCCGCCGCGATCGTGCTGGACCGCGCGAACCCGGGGTCCCCGCGCCGCCGCGGAATCGGTCGGCTGCGCTCGACCCCCTGGGCCGACGGCGGCGACCTGGACCTGGACGCCTCGCTGCTCGCGGTGGCCGAATCCCGGGCGTTGGGTAAACCCTTGAACGCAAGCGATCTGACGGTGCGTCAGTGGGGCCGACCGACCCTGGCGCTGTGCCTGCTGGTGGATGCCTCCGGGTCGATGGGCGGCGCCCGGCTGGCCGCGGCGGCGTTGACCGCGGCAGCCTGCGCCTGGCGGGCGCCCGGCGATCACGCGGTACTGGCGTTCGCCCGTCAGGTACAGGTGCTGCGGTCGATGCAGTCGATCCGGACCCCGAGCGAGGTGGTCGACGCCGTGCTGAAGCTGCGCGGCCACGGGGTCACCGCGCTGGCGACGGGGTTACGCGCGGCCGCCGGCGAACTGGAGCACAGCCAAGCTGCCCGCCGGGTGGTCGTGCTCCTTTCGGACTGCCGAGCGACCGACGACGCCGACCCCGTACCAGCTGCTGCGGCGCTGCCCGAACTGCTGATCCTGGCACCGGCCGACGACAGCGACGCGGCGCTCGATCTGGCGGCCCGAGCCGGCGCCCGCTGGGCACCGATGCGGGGGGCCGGCGACGCCCCGGCGGCTTTGCTCGGCCTGCTGGAGGGCTAGCACCCACCGGCACGCGCCACCACCTCTCGCCGACGGGGTGACACCCCTTACGACCATGACACGCGGCGGACACGCGGTGAACCGGTGCCCGTGGGGGTGTCACCCGGTGGGCATATCAGGCACAGCGCGACCAGCGGGTCAGGCCTCGATGTCGGCGGCCACAGCGCGCAGCACGGCCGCGAGCCGGGTCGCCTCCGGCCCGCCCGGGTGCCTGCCCCGCCGGTAGGAGTTGGACAGTCCGTCCAGCACCTTGATCAGATCCTCCACCAGCACGGCCATCTCGTCCGGCGACTTGCGGGTCGCAGCGACCACCGACGGCAGCGGGTCCAGCAGACGGACCGACAGGGCCTGGTCCCCCCGGCGCCCCTGGACGATCCCGTACTCGACCCGGATCCCCGGCTTCAGCGCGGTTACCCCGGCCGGCAGGGCGTCCTTGTGCACGAACACGTCCGGCCCGCCGTCGCGGGAGAGGAATCCGAAGCCCTTCTCAACGTCGAACCACTTGACCTTGCCGGTGGGCACAGTCGCGTCCTAATCCGTGAAGTCCCACACCCCTCGCCCGGCGCAGCGGACGCTCGTGCCCCGGGGACCGTGGCGGGGCGACCCGCCGAGGTTACCCGCCGGCCGCCGGTTTTGCTCCCCCGGCGGGCCGGTCAGCTCCAGCGGGCGTCCCGGACCAGCAGAACGCCCAGATAGGCCGCGATCAGCAGGCCGACCACACAGGGGCCGTACCGGAAGCTGCCCGCCAACGACTGGCCGGCCACGTGCAGTCGCGCGCCGGAGGCCGGGGCGGGACGGATCCAGGTCGCACTGGCCCAGGCCCGCAGGACCACGACCAACAGCCAACCCAGCGGGATCGCCACCAGCGCCCGGACCTTGTCCTCGACCTCCCAGAACCGTGACCGGGCCGTCATCCCGGCGCCGATCAGGCAGCCGAGCAGGCCGACCGCCTCGGTCCCGACCACGAAGGCTGCCAGCGTGATCAGCTCCCAGCGGACCCGGCGCAGCGCCGGTCGCAACGCGGACCGACGGTCCCGCGCGATCGGCCGCTTCATGACGCTGATCCTGGTCGACAGGACCGCCCGTACCGAGTCGGCGCGCGGTTACCGGCAACCTGCTTGCCGTGTTCGCTGCGCTCAACAGGCCTCAAATCGCTTGTGTTCGCTGCGCTCAACAAGCATCAATCGCCTCGGGAACGGACGCCGCTCGCAAGCTCGCGGCTGTGGCTCGCCTCCCTACGCTGCACGAGCCCGAGAGGGCTCGCAAGCTCGCTCTCTCGGCTCCTTCCGCTCCGGTCGGCGAGCCGTCCGCTCCAACCGGCAGGAGGCGTCCGGTCCTCTCGCCTCAATCGCTTGTAACGTTGACCGGATGACCAGCGCCGCCAACGGGCTCCCGCGGACGCTCGCCGACGACCTGCGGCAGCGTTCCGACGGCGATCTGGAGGTGTTGTTCCGGCACCGACCGGACCTGCTGGCGCCGGTGCCTGCCGACATGACCGCATTGGTCGCCCGGGCCGGCACGCGACTTTCGTTGATCCGCGCGCTGGATCGGTTGGACCGCTTCACGCTCCAGGTCCTCGACGCGCTGACCTTCGCGGCCGACCCGGTCGACCCGGCCGAACTGCAGCGCCTCGTCCCGGCCCCGGCCGACGACCTGGCCGGCGCGGTCAGGACACTGCAGGAGCATGCGCTGGTCTGGGGCCCCCCGGACGCGCTGCACGTGGTGCGTGCGGTGCGCGAGGTGATCGGGACGACGCCTGGCGGGACCGGCCCAGTACTGGCCACCGCACTTGCAGGCTGCCCGCCGGGCAGGCTGCAACATCTGCTCGGCGAGCTCGGTCTGCCGGGCACGGCCGACCCGCCGAGCGCGCTGGCCCGGCTTCGGGACACCCTCGGCGACCCGGAATCGCTGACCCGGCTGCTGGCCACCGCCCCGCCCGGCGCGAACGACCTGCTGGACAAGGTCGACGCGGTCGGAAACGGACGGGTGAGCCGCACCGACCGGGTGCCCAGCGGCCACGAGCCCGGCACTGTGTTGGAGTGGCTGCTGGCCCGCGGGGTGCTCGTCGCGCTGGACGCCGAGACCGTGGTCCTGCCCGCGGAGGTCGCGGTGGCCCGGCGCGGCGGCGCCCTGTACCCACGACCGCAGGTGACCGCACCGCCGGGCGAGGTCATCGCGGTCGGCGTCCCGGCCGTCGAGGCCGCCGGGGTCGGCCAGGTCATGACCACGGTCCGGCTGGTGGAACAGGTGCTGGCGGCCTGGTCGGCGGACCCGCCGCCGGTGCTGCGGTCCGGCGGCGGGCTGGGCGTGCGCGAACTGCGACGGGCACAACTCCTGTTGGACGTAGATCCGGTGCAGGCGGCGTTGG
>DATAVV010000129.1:0-9270 GCA_036267555.1 Streptosporangiaceae bacterium
CTGGGAGGTGGCCCGCCAGCTGCGGTGGACCAGGCGGGAGCGCAAGCTCGACGAACTCGACCCGTTCAACCAGATGCTCGCCGTGCTGGAGACCGTCGCGCACCTGACCGTGCTGGTGACTGAGGGCGCGCTGACGCAGACGCGGATCGACGGCGTGGACCACTACCAGACGTGAGGATGACATGACCGCGGCGCAGCAGCAGACCGGGCCCACCGAACAGGAACTGCTCGGCTACTTCAGCTCGCTGAGCAACTGGGGGCGGTGGGGCCCTGACGACAGCAAGGGCACGGTCAACCACATCACCGACGCGGGCCGGGCCCGGGCGGCCGGGCTGGTCCGCAGCGGCGTCACGGTCTCGTGCGCCTGGCCGATCGACCCCGGGCCGGACGCGGCCGACGAGCCGGGCGCGATCCCGCCGCAGCGGTTCATGCTGCGCACCGGGCAGGGGCTGGCCGACGCGGCCCGGGTGCCGCGAGACGGCATCGCCGCCGGCGACCGGCAGAACGGCGCGGCCGAGTACCTCGGGTACGCGCCGCACGGCTACCGCATCACCCACCTGGACGGCCTGTCCCACATCTTCTGGGACCGGATGATGTACAACGGCCGGCCCGCCGCGCGGGTCAGCGCGCACAAGGGCGCGGTCGAGCACGACATCACCGCGGTGCGCGACGGCATCGTCACCCGCGGCATCCTCTTCTTCACACTCGCACCGCTGGCGTTCACCGGCGCGACCGGCAGCGCCGTCAACCCGCTGGCGGTCTTCTGAGAAGGGCAGATGGTCAGATGAAAATCGCTGTCGGCATCGGCGGGGCCGCCTCGGGGGGCGAGCGCGACTGGCCCGAGGTCGTCCGCTACGCGGTGGAGAGCGAGCGCCTGGGCGCGGGCTTCTGCTGGTCCGCCGAGGCGTGGGGGCAGGACTGCGTCGCGCCCCTGGCCTACCTGGCCGCGCGTACCGAGCGCATGCGGCTGGGCACCGGCATCATGCAGATCAGCGCCCGGGTGCCATCGATGGCCGCGATGACCGCCATGACGATGGCGGCCATCTCCGGCGACCGGTTCGTGCTCGGGCTCGGGGTCAGCGGGCCGCAGGTCGTCGAGGGCCTGCAGGGCGTGCCCTTCGCCCGGCCGCTCGGCCGGCTCACCGAGTACCTCGACATCCTCGACCTGGCGTTCGCGGGACGGCCGCTGGACTACCAGGGCGAGCACTACATCCTGCCCCGGCCGGGCGGCGAGGGCAAGGTGCTGCGGCTGGCCCAGCGGGCCGGGCGGAAGATCCCGGTTTACCTGGCCACGCTCGGGCCGCGCGGGCTTGAGCTGACGGGGGCCCGGGCCGACGGCTGGGTCGGGACCTGCTTCATCCCCGAGGCGTCCGCAGTGTTCATCGAGCCGATGCGCCGCGGCGCCGAGCAGGCCAGCCGGCGGCTGGCCGACCTCGACCTGCAGGCGGGCGGCCCGGTCAGGTTCGGGGACGACCTCGGCCCGCTGCTGGCCAGTGTCAAGCGCGACGTGGCGTTCCGGCTGGGCGCGATGGGCTCGAAGCAGCACAACTTCTACAACCTGGCCTACCGGCGCGCGGGGTTCGAGGCCGAGGCACGCCGGATCCAGGAACTCTGGCTGGCGGGCCAGCGGGGCGAGGCAACGCAGGCCGTGCCGGACGAGATGGCCCGGCTCTCCTCGTTCGTCGGCACCGACGACATGGTGCGCGACCGGATCCGGGCGTTCCGCGCGGCGGGCATCACCACGATCCGGGCTGAGCCCGGCGGCCGGACCACTGACGAGAAGCTGGGCACGCTGGAGCGGTTCGCCCGGCTGGTGCGCGAGGAGAACAACGGTGACACTGGAGCCGAGGGCGACCGGCTCCCGGGAGGGATTCATGCGTGACGCAGTGATCGTGGCGGCCGTGCGTACGCCGGTCGGCAAGCGCGGCGGCGCGCTGGCCGGGGTTCACCCGGTCGACCTGTCCGCCCTGGTGCTGAACGAGCTAGCGGGCCGGGCCGGGCTGGATCCCGGGCTCGTCGACGACGTGATCTGGGGCTGCGTCTCCCAGATCGGGGACCAGTCCAGCAACATCGCCCGGTTCGCGGCGCTGGCCGCCGGCTGGCCGGAGAGCATCCCGGGCACCACGGTCAACCGGGCCTGCGGCTCCAGCCAGCAGGCCGTGGACTTCGCCGCGCACGCGGTCATGTGCGGCGCGATGGACATCGTGGTCGCGGGCGGCGTGGAGAGCATGAGCCGGGTGCCGCTCGGGGTGACCCGCACGGTCGGCATGCCCTACGGGCCGGCGGTGCTCGCCCGCTACGACGACTTCTCGTTCAACCAGGGCATCAGCGCCGAGCTGATCGCGCAGAAGTGGGGCCAGACCCGGGCCGAGCTGGACGCGTTCGCGGTGCGCTCGCACGACCGGGCCGCCGCGGCCATCGACTCGGGCGCGTTCGGCGCCCAGGTCGCGGCGGTGCCGGCCGGCGGCGGCCAGGTCACCGTCGACGAGGGCGTGCGCCGCGGGTCGACCGTGGAGCGGCTGGCCCAGCTCAAGCCGTCGTTCGCCGAGGACGGCGTGATCCACGCCGGGAACGCCTCGCAGATCTCGGACGGAGCGGCCGCGCTGCTGGTCATGACGTCCGAGCAGGCCCGCGGCCTGGGCCTGGCCCCGATCGTGCGCTACCACACCGGGGCGGTCGTGGGGGCCGACCCGGTGCTGATGCTGACCGGGCCGATCGCCGCGACCGAGAAGCTGCTGAAGCGCTCGGGCGTGGCCCTGGCCGACATCGGCGTGTTCGAGGTGAACGAGGCGTTCGCGCCGGTGCCGCTGGCCTGGCTGGCCGAGACCGGCGCCGATCCCGCGTTGCTGAACCCGCTCGGCGGGGCGATCGCGCTCGGCCACCCGCTGGGCGCGTCCGGGGCGGTCTTGATGACCCGCCTGGTGCACCACATGCGCGACCAGCAGATCCGCTACGGCCTGCAGACGATGTGCGAGGGCGGCGGAACCGCCAACGCCACACTCGTCGAGCTCGTGGCCTGATGGTTCTCGTGCGCAGCCAGGCCAACCACGTCCCGCTGTCCCCGCTCACGTTCCTGGCCCGCGCGCGCCGCGCGTTCGCCGGCCGGACCGCGGTGATCGACGCCGACGGCACCGACGTCAGCTACGCCGAACTCGGCCGCGACTGCGACGCACTGGCCGCCGCGCTGCGCGCCGGCGGCGTGGCGCCCGGCGAGCGGGTGGCCGTGCTCGACCTCAACACCCGGTGGCTGCTGGCCGCGCACTTCGGGGTGCCCGGCGCCGGGGCGGCGCTGGTCGCGCTCAACACGCGGCTGGCCGCCGGGGAGTACCGCGACATCCTGGCCCACTCCGGGGCGCGGGTGCTGCTGGTCTCCCCCGCGCTCGTGCCCGCGCTCGGCGTGACCGCCGCGGCCGAGCTTCCGGTGGAACGCGTGGTGCTGCTGCCCGACCCGGCCCACACGGGCGGGCCCGGGCTCGCGGGTGCGGAGGAATTCGGCGCCTGGCTGGCCCGGGCGGACGGGTCAGGGGGCGGACTCGATCCGCCCGCCGACGAGGACAGCATGATCGCGGTGAACTACACCAGCGGCACGACCGGGCGGCCCAAGGGCGTCGTCTACACCCACCGGGGCGCCTACCTGAACGCGGTCAGCGCGGCGCTGGAGTTCGAGCTGTCCGCGTCGAGCTGGCACCTGTGGACGCTGCCCATGTTCCACTGCAACGGCTGGTCCATGACCTGGGGCACGGTCGCGGCGGGCGCGACCCACGTGTGCCTGGCGTCGTTCGACGCCGAGCGGGCGCTGGACCTGACCGACCGCTATCCGGTTACCCACCTGTGCGGCGCGCCGGTGGTGCTCAGCGAACTGGCCCGGGCCGGGGCCAGGCGCGGGTTCGTGGCCCGCCGCCTGGTGCGGGCCGCGGTCGGCGGCGCCCCGCCGACCAAGGAAACCATCGCCGCGGTGCAGCAGATGGGGATCAGGGTCACCCACCTGTACGGCCTCACCGAGACCTACGGTCCCTCGCTGGTCTGCGAGTACCAGCCCGGCTGGGCCGACCTGCCCGCCGCCGGCCTGGCCGAGCGGATCAGCCGCCAGGGCGTGCCCACGGTCTCGGTGGCCGACGTCCGGGTGGCCGACGAGAAGCTGGCGCCGGTGGCGCCGGACGGCCGGACCGTGGGCGAGATCCTGGTCCGGTCCAACACGGTCGCGGCCGGCTACCTGGGCGACGAGGAGGCCACCGCCGAGGCGTTCAGGGGCGGCTGGTTCCACACCGGCGACCTGGGGGTGATGCACCCCGACGGGTACATCGAGCTGACCGACCGGAGCAAGGACGTGATCATCAGCGGCGGGGAGAACATCGCGTCGGTCGAGGTGGAGAAGGTCCTGGCCGCGCACCCGGACGTGATCGAGGCGGCCGTGGTCGCCGTCCCCGACGCGCGCTGGGGCGAGCGCCCGGTCGCGTTCGTGACCGCCGGCCGCGACGGCGTGACCGGGCCGGAGCTGATCGACTTCGTCCGCGCCCGGCTGGCCCACTTCAAGGCCCCCGACCGGGTGTACTTCGAGGACCTGCCCAAGACCTCGACCGGCAAGATCCGCAAGCACGTCCTGCGCGACCGCGCCCGCGACCGCGCCGACGGCTAGTGCCGCGTGCGGCACTAGACTGCGGACGTGAAGGACAGCGGCAACCCCAGCCGTTTCCCGGCCATAGCCAAGATAGTGGTCTTCGACATCGCCGGGCCTCTGGCGTTGTACTCGTGGTTGCGCTCCCAGGGGTGGAGCGCGGTGACGTCGCTGGTAGTGAGCGGGGTGCTGCCGGCGGTCGGCGTGCTCCTGGGGATCGCCCGCAAGCGCCGGATCGACGTGGTCGGTGTGGTGGTCCTGCTCGGCATCGCGGTCGGGACGGCCCTGGGGCTGGCCAGCGGCAGCGCCCGGCTGGTGCTGCTCGAAGGCTCGGTGCCGACCGCCATCTTTGGCGCGGTCTGCCTGGGATCGATCTGGACCTCACGCCCGCTGATGTTCCGCTTCGCGGTGGAGTTCATGGGAGCGGACACCCCGAAGGGCCGGGATTTCGCGGACAAGTGGCGCTACCACGGTTTCCGGCACGCCTTCAAGGTGGTCACCGTGGTGTGGGGCGTCGCCTACCTGCTCGAAGCGGCCGCCCGGGTCGTCATCGTCGAGTTCACCTCGACGGGCACCGCGCTCGGGATATCCAAGGTCATGCCCTACGTGATAGGCGGCGTCCTGGCGGCGTGGAACGTCGCCTACGGCCGCCAGGCCCGGCGCAAGGGGGAGCGCCTCGGCGCCGAAGCCGCGGCCCGGGGCGAAGCGCCCCCGCCGCCGGCGCCGGCCTAGCTGGAGGCGGCGGATACGGGCGGGAACACCAGCGGGAGGCGGTCGATGCCGACCACGCCCGCGGGCCAGCTGACGCGCGGCGTCACGCCCGGGGCCAGCTCGTACTCGGGGATCCGGCGGTGCCATTCCTCCAGCACCACCCGCATCTCCATCCGGGCCAGGTGGGAGCCGAGGCAGCGGTGCGGCCCGGCGCCGAACACGAGGTTGCGTTCCTGGCGGCCCAGGTCGATCACGTCCGGGTCCGGGTGCCCGGCCGGGTCCCGGCTGGTGACCGCGAGGACGACGTTGACTTCCGCACCCGCCGGGATGACCCGCCCGGCCAGCTCGACCTGCTGGACGGCGATGCGCGGCACGAAGACCACGGGGCCGTCGAAGCGCAGCAGTTCCTCGACCGCGCCCGGTATCGAGGACGGGTCGGCCACGATCGGCCGCCGCAGCGCGGGCTGGGCCGCCAGCAGCGCGAACGCGGTGCTGAGCGCGGACGTCACCGTCTCCAGGCCGGCCAGCACGAACAGGAACGACAGGCCGAGGATCTCCTCGTCGGACAGGCGCTCGTCGCTGGTGTCGGCGAGCAACTGGCCGAGCAGGTCGTCGCCGCCGCCCTGCTGACGGCGCCGCGCTATGTGGTCCACGAGGTACCCGTACAGCTCGGCGCCGTACCGGATGGCCCGTTCCGGGGGCCGCTCGCCGCCCTGGACGCCGAAGTTGTGCACCAGCGCGTCTTTCCAGGCGTTCAGCCGGTCCCGGTCGGCGAGCGGCAGGCCGAACAGGGTCAGGAACACCTGCGCGGGCAGCGGGACGGCCAGGTCCGCGACCAGGTCGCACTCGCCCCGGCCGGCGAAGCCGTCGATCAGCTCGCGGGCCAGGGCCCGGATCCCGGGCTGCCACTGCGCCGTGGCCCGGGGGCTGAAGAACGGCTGCAGGACCTGCCGGTAGCGCGTGTGCTCGGGCGGGTCGAAGGCGAGGGGCACCATCGGCAGCGGGCTTCCCACGCGGTCGAACGCCTCCCGCGAGGAGAAGATCCCCGGGTGCTTGAGCACGAACTCGGCTGCCCCGTCGGAGACGACCATGTACGCCCCGCGGGAATCGGTGAACACCGGGCCGGCCTCGCGGAGAATCGCGTAGGCCGCGGTCCGGTCGTCGGCCATGGGCAGGCTGGCGTAGCGCATGCCCTCGCCAGGCCCCGGCACACCGGCCGCCGCCGGCTGGGCATCGCCGTGCGTCTCACTCGCCATTCCGGACACCCCATAGGAAGCGTAACGCGGCCGCGGGGAACCCGGTACGCGCCGCCGGCTCAAGCCCGCGGGTTAACCGCGCCGAAACATCTGGCCACGATGATGAGACGATGGGGACGCGCCGTATCCGGGTGGGGTGCGAGTTCGTCTATCAGGCCGAAATCGACACCCCGGCCCTCTTCCACGTGCGGCCCGCCCCGTCCCCGGACATCAGCCTCGACGATCAGCGATGGCTGTCCGAGCCCCGGGTCGCGGTCAGGGACTCGGCCGACATCTACGGCAACCACGGCGTCCGCGTGGTCCTGCCCGCGGGCCGGTCGAGCTTCGGGTACCGCGCGGTGGCCACGGTCCCCGACGCTGCCGAGGACGCGGACCGCGGTGCGCGGGAGCGCGCGCCCGATGATCTCCCCGACGACACGCTGATCTACACCATGCCGAGCCGCTATTGCCTGCCCGACGTGCTGGCCGACGAGGCGTGGTCCAGGTTCGGCGGCCTGACGCCTGGCTACGGCCGGGTCCAGGCCATCTGCGGCCACGTGCACGATCACCTGACGTTCCGGTACGGCAGCACGACCCCGCTGTCGACGGCCGCCGACGTCAACCTGGCCGGGTGCGGCGTGTGCCGCGACTTCACCCACCTGGCGATCTCGTTCTGCCGGGCGCTGAACATTCCAGCTCGCTACGTCTTCGGGTACCTGCCCGACATGGACGTCCCGCCGAACCCTGACCCGATGGACTTCGCGGCCTGGATGGAGGTGTGGCTCGGCGACCGGTGGTGGACATTTGACCCCCGCAATAACGTGCGCCGCAAGGGGCGGGTCGTGATCGGCCGCGGGCGCGACGCGCTGGACGTCGCGATGGCCACGACATTCGGCGGCCCGCTGCTGGTTTCGATGGTGGTCGAGGCGGAAGAGGGGGCGCGATGATGCTCGACGCGCAGGTCCTGCAGGCGCCGCTGCTCGACCACAGGGAACTGGACCTCGAAGCGGCGCGCTGCGTGACGTACATCATCGAGCAGAGCTTCCGCTACGACTACGACGCGCCGGTGAAGTCGCTTCGGCAGCGACTGGTCGTGATCCCTCCGGCCCGGCACGGCAGCCAGTACCGGCGCGGGCACCTGCTGGAGGTCAGCGGGGCCAGGGCCCGGCGGTCTGTGCACCGGGACAGCCACGGCAACGTGATCACCTGGGTCCGCTCCGAGAGCGTGACCCGGGCCGTGGAGTTCCGGCTGGCCGTCCTGGTCGAACGGGTACGCGAGGACGGTCCCACGGTGCTCGCGGCGCAAGCCGCGCGCAGCCCCCGGCTGCTGCGGCCCACCCGGCTCACCGCGGCCGACGACCGGCTCCGCGCCATGGCCTGCGACCTGGCCCGCCACGATGACACGCCGCTGGAGCGGGCCGGCCGGATCTGCGCCGCCGCCCATGCCGCGATCGGCTACGAGGACGGTGTCACCTCGGTGCGCACCACGGCCGCCGAGGCCCTGGCACTGGGCCGCGGGGTCTGCCAGGACTTCGCCCACATCATGCTGGCCCTGTGCCACCTGACCGAACTCCCCGCCCGGTACGTCTCCGGTCACCTCCTCGGCCAGGGCGGCACCCACGCCTGGGTCGAGGTGGTCCTGCCGGAGGCGCACGGGGCGGCGGCGGTCGCGTTCGACCCGTGCCACGGCGGCCGGGCCGGCAGCGGCTATGTCACCGTGGCCACCGGGCGGGACTACTGCGACGTAGCGCCGACGTCCGGCTCCTATGTCGGAACGGCGTGCGGCCGCCTCACCGCCGGCCGCCGGGTCGGCATCCTGGCCGCGTCCGGCTGACCCCCGCGCCGCGTTAAAGCTCATGCTCGTTTCGGCTTACGCGCTGCGGCCGGGAAGAAATCGGTAACGAGGGCGCAACATTGCGCATCTACGCTTTCGTCGTGGCGGACATTTTCGACAGCTATCAGCTGGCCGCCGCTTGGGACGAGATGTTCGAGCGGCCCGGCCAGCCGCGCCCGTCCTACCAGGCCGTGCTCACCGCGCTGCAGCCGCTGGACCCGAGCGAGCTGCGGTACCGGGCCGACCAGATGGCCCGGGCCTTCACCGACCGGGGCGTGACCTTTGACCACGCGGGCGAGGAGCGCCCGTTCCCGCTGGACCTGGTCCCGCGGATCATCGACGCGATCGAGTGGGACCACATCGCGCTGGGGGTGCGCCAGCGGGTCCTGGCCCTGGAGGCATTCCTCGCCGACGTGTACGGGGCGGGCCAGGTCTTCACCGATGGCGTGCTGCCGCGGCGGCTGGTGCTCACGTCCCAGCACTTCCGCCGGGAGGCCGCGGGCCTTAACCCGGCCAACGGCGTGCGGGTGCACGTCGCGGGCATCGACCTGATCCGGGACGAGCAGGGCGAGTTCCGGGTGCTGGAAGACAATCTGCGCACCCCGTCAGGCGTCAGCTACGTGGTGGAGAACCGGCTGGCCATGACCAGGACGTTCCCGGCCCTGTTCGCCGAGCAGCACGTCCACCCCGTCGACGAGTACCCGGCCCGGCTGCTGGCCGCGCTGCGCGCCGCGGCGCCGCCGCACGCGACCGACCCGGTCGTGGTCCTGCTCACCCCCGGCGTCTACAACCCGGCCTATTTTGAGCACACCCTGCTGGCCCGGCTGATGGGCGTGGAACTGGTCGAGGGACGCGACCTGGCCTGCACCGGCAAC